>CAJUDN010000021.1:39266-40650 GCA_910585355.1 uncultured Lachnospiraceae bacterium | reverse complement strand
ACCCATGACCTCTCGCGTGTGAGGCGAACGCTCATCCCGGCTGAGCTATGCTTCCAGATATTCCCTCTGGAACGAAATTAGAATAGCACTTTTGAGGAAAAATGTCAAGAGTGAAACGGAAAACTGGATGAAAATTGGCAGCAGTTCGTTACTGTTTACGGGAGGGGGCATCTTCTTGCCCGTGTGCCGCGGACAAGAAGCATCGGGCGTTCGCCCGATGTGGAAAAACGGATAAAATCAGTCTTACAAGCAAGCTTGACGCCTGTTTTTATCCGTTTTTCCCCGCCCTGCGAACTGTTATAAAAATTGCAGATGTATTTTACGTGAAAATGTGGTAGGATATAAGCAGTAAATTTATGGAGGTGCAAGAATGAAGTACGATAAAGAGCTGTTTGTCAAACATCTTCAGGGTATGGTTCAGATCCCGACTGTGTCCAGCTCTGACCCGGAGAAAACAAGGGTGGAAGAGTTTTTGAAACTTCACGCATATCTCGAAGAGGCTTATCCCCTGGTTCATAAAACGTTCACCAGGGAAATCATCGGAAAATGCGGCCTGCTCTATACCTGGAAAGGAACAGGAAAATCAGATAAGCTTCCGCTTCTCATGACCGCCCATCAGGATGTAGTGCCGGAGGGAGATCATTCTATGTGGAAATACCCGCCGTTTTCCGCCCATGTGGATGAGGATGGGATCCTTTGGGGCCGCGGCTGCACGGACTCCAAGTGCAATATGCAGGCCTATCTGGATGCCTTGGAATTTCTGATTGCCGACGGCTTTGTTCCGGAATATGATCTTTATCTGGCGTTCGGATATAATGAAGAAATTATGGGAGGACCAGGCGCAGCCTGCCAGATCATGCATGATGAACTGAAAAAACGTGGCATTGAATTTGGAATGGTAATTGATGAGTGCGGCGGTATTTCGGAGATTGACGGAAAGTTAGCCGCAACCATTGTAACCTGTGAAAAGGGATACGCGGACTATGAGCTTTCCGTTGAGGATCCAGGCGGCCATTCCGCATTCCCGCCGGTACATACAGCCCTGGGAAAGATTGGGCAGGCCATATGGCAGTTGGAGAACAACCGCATGGAAGCCAGACTGACGGCTCCTGTCATTGCCGAGATGAAGGCTTTGGCTCCCTTTACTCCAGGGCGCCTTGGGGAACTTTTTAAGGATCCGGAGGGCAGCTGGGAAGAACTTAAGGCATTGGCAGAAACCGATAAAAAGATAAACCAGATGGTACGCACCACCACAGCCGCCACCATGGCGTCCGGAAGTGATCAGGCAAATATTCTGCCGGAGAGAGCGGCTGTTGTTACCAACAGTCGCCTGCTTCCTGGAGAGACTTTAGAGGATCTGGAGGCGCACTTTGCAAAGGTTCTC
>CAJUDN010000021.1:38666-39256 GCA_910585355.1 uncultured Lachnospiraceae bacterium | reverse complement strand
CCATCTATGCTGGCCGGCGGTACGGATTCCAGATATTATTGCGATCTGACGCCTACAAAGAGCGTTTATCGTGTCACCGGAATTTTCCACAGTGACAGAACTTCCGGGGCTCATCAGGTAAATGAGCACATAGACTGCAATATGATTCCTGACAATGTGGATTTCTATGTTCGCCTGTTTAAGGGATATGCGGAGGCAAGATAAAATTTGACAAAAATCAAAGGGGCTGTGCTGAAAGTGTAATTTGGCAATGGCTCCTTTTTTGCCGGGAACGCTGAAAAAGCCTGATCCTTCTTGTTAAATAAAAATTTTCATCAAAGCTGGCGTGAACGCGTCCCTTTGTAATCGTTATGGGAAAAGGTTATAATTTTATTAGAATGTGTTTGAAAATTTATTCCCATCATCTGTATGTCTCACTTTGCGGTATATTTGGCCCTCATTCGGTCAACGTAGCCCACTACGCCCCCTCATTCGAACCTAATTACCCATAAACAGTGACGCATATCTGACGAAAGCAATTTTCAGACACGCTATAACAGCAAAAAAAGAAAAACTCTTGAATTTATTGAAATTCAAGAGTTTTTCACATC
>CAJUDN010000021.1:119-38656 GCA_910585355.1 uncultured Lachnospiraceae bacterium | reverse complement strand
TGAACCTGCGACCTCTCGGCCCCCAGCCGAGCGCGCTACCAAGCTACGCCATACCCCGTGACCAAACCTATTATAACAGAAAAACAGAAAAAATCAACAGGAATTTTTATTAATTTCCGAAGAAATTTCGAACAGGCCATTTGAGTTTCAAAGATTTAATAATGATAAGCCAGGAAGAACTTGTGAAACAGGCGGCGGCTTTTGGGAAATGGCCGTCTGCTGTAATTGTTCAGGGGGGACTGTCGAGTTATTGCCACAGGCGGGAAATGGTCCAAAGAAACAGGGCAGGAACGCCCTTGAAAAGGAAATAAAGTCATGGTAAAATATTAAGGACAGAGAATAAAAAACGGCGGACAATGCAAGGAAAGGATGAGAGGGTTCTATGAAAGAGACCGTCTTATTATATGGATTTACCGATAAGGAAAGACTTTCCAAGGTAAAACGGGCCCTGCTTCCTCTGGGAATGCGGTTGAAATGTGTTGTTTCCGGGGAATACTTGAATCCGGTGGGACATATGGCAGGGATAAAGGAAATCGGGCCTGCAAAAGAGGTTTATGAGGGGCCGGAATTTGAAAGAGAGATGATGGTCATGGCCGGACTTGCCTCCGGGCGGGTGGATGCTGTGATTTATGCCTTAAGGAAAGGCGGCGTCGGGCGGGTGGACTATAAGGCAGTCCTTACACCAGTCAACCAGTTTTGGGATGCCATAAAGCTTTATGAGGAGATTGCCAGGGAGCATGAGGCCATGAACAGACAGCCGGGAACTTCCGTGGTATCTGAATAAATGAAAAAAATGGAGGAAAAACATGCAGTACAGAAAATTTGGGAACACAGGTATTGAAGTATCAGCGTTGGGTTTCGGATGTATGCGCCTTCCCCTCAGCGAGGATGGAACGATTCATGAGGAAAAGGCCATTGCCATGATCCGCCGCGCCATTGATAAAGGCGTCAACTATGTGGATACGGCGTATCCGTACCATCAGGGAACAAGCGAATATGTGGTTGGAAAAGCCTTAAAGGACGGATACCGTGAAAAGGTGTATCTGGCTGACAAGCTTCCTGTCTGGCTTCTGGAGTCGGAGGAGGATTTTGATAAATATCTGGATGAGCAGTTAAAAAAATTAGATACAGACCACATTGATTTTTACCTGCTCCATGCCCTGAGCCGTGAGCGTTTTGAGGAAAAGGTAAAAAAATTTAATTTGACAAAAAAGCTGGAGGAAGCGAGAGCCGCAGGAAAAATCCGGTACATAGGCTTTTCATTCCACGACTCTCTGGATGTTTTTAAGGAAATCATCGATTACTACGACGGATGGGATTTCTGTCAGATCCAGTATAATTATATCAATACAAAGTATCAGGCGGGGACGGAGGGTTTAAGATACGCAGCAGGAAAGGGTCTTGGCGTTGTCGTTATGGAACCGCTTCTTGGCGGAAAGCTGGCGAATTTGGCATCTCATGTGGCTGAGGCGTTTCCGGAAGGAAAATCCCATGTGGAATATGCCCTCGATTTTATCTGGGACCAGCCGGAGGTGAGCCTGCTCTTAAGCGGTATGACGGAGCCCGACCAGGTGGAGGGAAACCTTCAATATGCGGACAGAAGCCATGTGGGCATGGTGACGGAGGAAGAGAAGAAGGTATACGCGAAGGCAAAGGAAATCTTTGATAAGATGGCCCTTGTAAACTGCACTAAATGCGCGTACTGCATACCGTGTCCCTTCGGCCTTAATATTCCGGAGCTCTTCGCCGCTTACAATATGACGGCAAGCCATGGAATGAATCCGGCCAAAGCCGCTTATGCAGAGCTTTCCGTTAAGGCGGATGCCTGCCGTGCCTGTCACCACTGTGAGAAGGAGTGCCCGCAGCACATTAAAATCAGTGAAATGATGCCGAAGGTAGCCAAGGCGTTCGCATAGCCGGCGCCGAAAAGGAGGTCCTTTTATGTTGAAGAAGGAATATAAGGAAGAAAAGGAGAAGCTGGGCATACGCCTGGGACTTCTCCAGAGAAAGCTTAAGGATGCAAAAGTTCCTGTTCTGATTGTCTTTGACGGATATGATGCGGCAGGAAAGGGCCTCCAGATCAACCGCCTGATTCAGACGCTGGATCCCAGGGGCTTCGATGTTTATACCGGAGACAGGGACGGGGAGGAGGAGCGGATGCATCCGTTCCTCTGGCAGTTTGCCATAAAGGCTCCGGCCAATGGCAGAATCGTAATTTTTGATACAAGCTGGTATAAACGGGTGCAGATGGACCGTTTTGACCGGAGGATGAAGGAAAAAGAGGTGGAAGCCGCTTTCGCGGATATTCTGGCCTTTGAAAAGCAGCTTGTGGACGGAGGATGTGTTTTAATAAAACTTTTCTTCCATATTTCTGAAAAAGAACAGAAAAGGCGGTTTGAGAAGCTGGAAGGTTCTGACGAAACTTCCTGGAGAGTAAAAAAGGAAGAGTGGGAGCGGAACCTTCATTATGAAAAATATGAGAAAATCAATAAAGAAATGATAGAGAGGACCAATACCCCATACGCTCCATGGACCATCATCGACGCTACCTACAAAGATCAGGCGGCTCTGGCAGTGATGACAACTGTGGCCGATGCCATGGAGGCGGCTTTAAAGGCCCATGAAAGGGAGAGGTCCCCCAAGGTTTATGAAGGCCCTATTCCGCCGGACAAGTATAAAAAAGGGATTCTTTCCAAAGCAGATCTTACAAAGTCCCTGGAAAGAAAAAAATATGAAAAGAAGCTTGACAAGCTTCAGAAAAGACTGGAGCGCCTTCACAGTGAGCTTTACCGTTACCGGATCCCGGTGGTGTTAGGCTTTGAAGGCTGGGATGCCGCGGGAAAAGGCGGGGCTATCCGCCGTCTGACTTCTCATCTAGATCCGAGAGGCTATAAAGTATGCCCGACGGCGTCTCCCAATGATGTGGAAAAAATTCATCATTACATGTGGAGGTTCTGGAACAACTTCCCCAAGGACGGACATATCGCAATTTTTGACAGAACCTGGTACGGACGGGTCATGGTGGAGCGGATTGAGGGCTTCTGCACGGAAGATGAGTGGAGGCGGGCCTACGGGGAGATTAACGACGTGGAAGCGCATCTGATTCATTCCGGCGCCGTGGTGTTAAAATTCTGGATTCATATTGATAAAGACGAACAGGAAAGACGGTTCAATGACCGGATGAAAAATCCGGAGAAGCGGTGGAAAATCACAGATGAAGACTGGCGGAATCGTGAGAAATGGGATCAGTACGAGGAAGCGGTCAATGAAATGCTGGACCGCACTTCCACAAAGGACGCGCCTTGGATCGTGGTGGAGGGCAATTCTAAATATTACGCCCGCATAAAAGTTTTGGAGACGGTTGTGGACGTTTTGGAGAAGAAAATAAAGGATGTGGAAAAAGCGAAGGAAAAACATGGGTAAAGTAGCGGTAATAGGCGGCGGGGCTGCGGGGATGGCGGCTGCCATCGGCGCTTCTGAAGCGGGCCATAAAGTGGACCTCTATGAAAAGAATGAGAAGCTTGGAAAGAAACTATATATTACGGGAAAAGGACGCTGTAATGTGACGAACGCGTGCGATACAGAGGAGTTGTTTTCCCATATGGTGACTAATAAAAAATTCTTATACAGCGCCATTTACGGATTTTCTAATTTTGATATGATGGGATTTTTGGAGGCCTGCGGCTGTCCTTTAAAGACAGAACGGGGAAACCGGGTATTTCCCGTATCGGATAAATCCTCAGATGTAATTTCCGCCCTGGAGCGAAGGCTTCGGGAGCGGAATGTGACCGTGCATTTCAATGAGCCTGTAAGGGAGCTTCTGTTTTCTGACGGAAAATGCAGCGGCGTGATTCTGGAAAAAGGGAATACGCATGTCCCGGCCGATGCGGTGATTGTGGCCACGGGCGGCCTCTCTTATCCGTCCACAGGCTCCACAGGGGACGGATACCGCTTTGCCGGGGCGGCAGGCCATACGGTGACGGCGCTTTCTCCGGCTCTGGCGCCTTTTGAATGTCTGGAGGACGATGTGAAATCTCTTCAGGGACTTTCTTTAAAAAATATTGAAGTGACTGTATATGATGAGAAAAAAATTCTTTGGAAAGAATTTGGCGAAATGCTGTTCACCCATTTTGGAGTCAGCGGCCCAGTTGTTTTAAGCGCCAGCAGCTTTGCCGCAAAGGCCATAAAGGAACATCCGCTCCTTATGGATATCGATTTAAAGCCCGCCCTTTCTAAAGAACAGCTGGATTCCAGGATCCTGAGAGATTTTGCGGAGGCAAAAAATAAGCAGTTTAAAAATTCCCTGGCGCATCTTTTCCCGGCGAAACTGATTCCCGTGATGGTGGAGCGCAGCGGCATTGATCCGGATAAAAAAGTCCATGAAGTGACGGCAAAGGAGAGGGAACGTCTGGTGGAGATCACCAGGGCATTCCGGGTGACCCTCACGGGACTTCGGGGCTTTCGCGAAGCCATCATTACCCAGGGCGGTGTTTCTGTGAAAGAGGTCAATCCCTCCACCATGGAATCGAAAAAGGCGCCGGGGCTTTTCTGGGCCGGGGAGGTGCTTGATCTGGACGGCGTGACAGGAGGATTTAATCTCCAGATTGCCTGGTCTACGGGAATGCTGGCCGGTAGAAGCGTTCCATTATGATTTACTGTGAAAGTGTTGCACGGCAGCCATGGTGAATGTAAGCTTGCTTGCAATGAACCATGGATATCAGGTAACCAGGCTAGTATGAGTAAGTAGGCCGACAGGCCGGATTGCGAATACCGGCGGCGATTGCGGGGCGCCTGAGTGCCAGTGGCACTCGTTTAGCGTCGACCAAAGCGGAGAGTAGACCGCCAAAGCCCGAAGCAATCGACTTTCATAGGGTGGCCGGTACAACGTCAAAGGCTGCATGGGGGTTCAGGGGAGATACCTTATTACATTAATGCATAAAAGTGAGATGGGAGAAGGTCCTTTTCATGAAGCGAAAAGCATTTTGCGCGGGTATGCATGAAAACGCACACTTTTTCTCATGAATAAAATAATGGAAATGGAAGCAAAATAGAGGAGGAAAACATGTCTTTTAACGTGGCAATCGACGGCCCTGCCGGAGCTGGAAAAAGTACGGTGGCGAAAGCAGTGGCCGCAGAAAGAAATTACATCTATGTGGATACAGGGGCTATGTACAGGGCTATGGCTCTTTATTTTTTGAGAGAAGGAACGGATAAATCTGATGAAGCGGCAGTTTCCCGGGCCTGTAAAAATGTGGAGGTCACAATTTCCTATGAGGATGGCGCCCAGCAGGTGTTTTTAAACGGTGAAAATGTTTCAGGCCTCATACGCACCGAAGAGGTGGGAAACATGGCTTCCGCCACATCCGGATATCTTTCTGTTCGGGAAAAGCTGGTGGAGCTTCAGAAAAATCTGGCAAAAAGGGCTGATGTGGTTATGGATGGCCGTGATATCGGGACCTGCGTGCTGCCGGATGCTGATGTGAAGGTTTATCTGACGGCCAGCTCCCTTGTGAGAGCTAAAAGACGGTATAAGGAGCTTGTGGAAAAGGGCGTGGACTGTGATCTTTCTGAGATCGAAAAGGATATTATTGACCGGGATTACCGGGACATACACCGGGAACACTCTCCTTTAAAGCAGGCAGAGGACGCGATATATCTGGATTCCTCAGAGATGACTTTAAAAGAGGTGGTGGATTCCATTCTGAATATGATCGATAAAAAACGCGGCGCATAGAAGGAGAGGCGGAAATGGAGGTAACTGTTGCGAAGACGGCCGGATTCTGTTTTGGGGTCAGACGGGCTGTGGAAAAGGTCTATGAGCAGATTGAAACCTCAACAAAGTCTGTTTATACATATGGACCCATCATCCACAACGAGGAAGTAGTCAATGATTTAAAACACAGAGGCGTTTCGGTGATTGAGGATGAGGAACAGCTAAAGGCTCTGAAAAGCGGTGTGGTGATTATTCGTTCCCACGGGGTGGGAAAACGGATTTATGATATTTTGAATACCAACGGCGTGGAGATCGTGGATGCCACCTGCCCGTATGTAAAAAAAATCCATAAGATTGTTGAGGAACAGTGCAAAGACAAAAGACATGTCCTGATTGTGGGAGATAGGGCTCACCCGGAGGTTCAGGGAATCCGAGGATGGGGCAATGAAGATACAAAAGTTGTCGAAAGTCTGTCGGATTTTGAAAAATTGGGTCTTCCATCCGGTACAAGACTCTGCATTGTGGCCCAGACGACATTTAATTACAATAAATTTCAAGATTTAGTTGAAAAAATTTCTAAAAAGCGTTATGATATACTTGTTTTAAATACGATTTGCAATGCGACACAGGAAAGACAAGTAGAAGCAAAGAAGATAGCTTCGCAGGTTGATGTGATGCTGGTAATAGGAGGGAAGCACAGCTCCAATACCCAGAAGCTATACGAGATCTGCCAGAAGGAATGTAAAAATACTTTTTACATCCAGACCCTGGACGACTTAAATCCTGAATGTATCAGTTCTGCGTGCAACGTAGGTATTACGGCAGGGGCGTCAACCCCGAATAATATTATCGAGGAGGTTCATACTAATGTCAGAGTTAAGTTTTGAACAAATGTTAGAAGAATCATTAAAAACAATACGTACAGGAGAGGTTGTCACTGGTAAGGTCATCGACGTAAAAGAAGATGAGATTGTTTTAAATATCGGTTATAAATCGGATGGCATTATTACCCGCAGTGAATATACCAACGAATCCAATGTGGATTTAAGAAACCTTGTGCAGGCCGGCGACGAGCTGGAAGCCAAAGTCATTAAGGTAAACGACGGCGAGGGCCAGGTCGCTCTTTCCTATAAGAGACTGGCGGCAGACAGAGGGAACAAGAGGCTGGAAGAGGCATTTGAGAACCATGAGGTTCTGACCGCAAAGGTTGCCCAGGTGCTTGACGGCGGTTTAAGCGTAATTGTTGACGAAGCAAGAATCTTCATTCCGGCGAGCCTTGTGTCTGATGTATATGAGAAAGATTTGTCCAAGTACGCAAATCAGGAAATCGAGTTTGTGATTACGGAGTTCAATCCGAAGAGAAGAAGAGTCATCGGCGACAGAAAGCAGTTAATCGTTTCCAGAAAGGCTGAGATGCAGAAAGCCCTCTTTGAGAGAATCGCTGTTGGCCAGACTGTGGAAGGAACCGTTAAAAATGTAACGGATTTCGGAGCATTTATTGATCTGGGCGGAGCTGACGGACTGCTTCATATTTCCGAAATGTCCTGGGGTAGAGTTGAGAGCCCGAAGAAGGTATTCAAGGTTGGCGACAAGGTAACAGCCCTGATTAAGGATATTAACGGCGAGAAGATCGCTCTTTCCATGAAGTTCCCGGAGACCAATCCGTGGGCTAACGCCGCTGAGAAGTACGCAGCAGGCAATGTGGTAACGGGAAGGGTTGCCCGTATGACGGATTTCGGCGCGTTCGTTGAGCTGGAGGCCGGTGTTGATGCACTTCTCCATGTATCCCAGATTTCCAGAGAGCATGTTGCGAAACCGGCTGACGTTCTTACAATCGGCCAGGAAATCACAGCTAAGATCGTTGATTTCAACGAGGCTGACAGGAAGATCAGCTTGAGCATAAAGGCTTTGGAGGCCCCGGCTCCTGCTCCTGTTGCGGAGGCTCCTGAAGAAGATAACGAATAGGTCAGATAAAATATGTCTGGAAAGGGCGTCGGGGAATCGGCGCCCTTCTTTTATTCCATAGGAAAGCACTTCCCGCTGCATAAGGAAGGCCTTATTACGTTAATGCATAAAAGTAAGATGGGAAAAAGGAAAAGAAAGACGTAATAGTTTTGTAAACAAAAACACATGGGATTCTAAAGAATAGTATGATAAAATGACAAAAAACATGCGGCGTGCCCGGTCCGGTTGGTTGCCGGACGATGCACTATTACATTAGGATACGTATGCCTGAGAAGGAAAGAGAGGTATGTTAAAATGAAAAAAATGACAAAGCTTGCGATTGTGGTCTGTGCAGCGGTTATGACTGCTGCTTTTGGGTTTGCGAGTCTTGCGGCGGGCGATGCGCCGGGACCTGTGATGATGGAGGGAACTGTGGTTTCCGTGGAAAACGGACGGCTGACCATGAAAAGGAGACTGGGAGATGGAACTGAGGAGATTCTGATTACTATTTCTGAGGATACAAAGATTCTGGAGAGTGTAAACGGATATCCCATACCGGGCGAAAATCTGGAAAAGGGCGAAGCAGTTCGGGTGTATGTGGGGCCGGCCATGACCCTGAGCCTGCCGCCCATAACCAATGGCGTGGTAATTTTGGCGGATGTTCCGGCTGATGCAGGATTCCCGGCCTATGCGACGGTGCAGTCGCTGGTTCAAAATCCGGTTACTGCCGATGGGAAAGGGGGAGACTATACCCTTACAACAACGGACGGAAATATCTATACAGTGAATTCCTCCACAGTCCTTCTTCCGTATTTGACAAGGAACATTGTCAGAGCGGAAGATATGACTCCGGGAACCCCGATTCTTTTGTGGACATATGGGGATGGGAATCCGTGCCCGGCCAAAATTGTGATCTTCCAGGGAGAGGACGGATACGGGAACACCAAACAGGAGAAAAATGACTGGGAGAATACGGAAAACGGCTGGCGCTATTATGAAAACGGGGAAATGAAAAAAGGATGGTTTTATGATGGAGAGGACTGGTTTTACTTAAATCCCTCGACGGGAATTATGGAGACAGGATTTGTGACCGTGGATGGAAGAACCTATTTCCTTAAAGAGGACGGCCGGATGCTTACGAAAGCCGCGGTGTTTACTCCGGACGAGAATGGCGCTCTGCATATCAGTAAATAGAAGTCATTCCGGACCGACAGACAATCAATGACTGGCAAACAACAAGTCTTACCTCACTTTCAGACACGCTTTAGAACAAAGGTGCCGCTCAATCATTTTAATCAGTGATTTTGCGACACCCTTTTTTTGCACAAAAATCTATTGACATATAATATTATACGATATATAATATACATACAATACTATATATCATACAATATTGTATAAGACGAAAGGAGGTTGCATATGGTATTTAATACAGGCGCTGCACTCCTTGACGGAATTGTGCTGGCGGCCGTCTCCAAGGAAGCGGATGGAACATATGGCTATAAAATTACGCAGGATGTGAGAAAGGCCATTGATATTTCAGAGTCGACTCTGTATCCGGTCTTAAGGCGGCTTCAGAAAGAAAATTGTCTGGAAGTATATGATATGGCCATTGACGGAAGGAACCGGAGATATTATAGAATCACCGAGACCGGCAGGGTCCAGTTAGCTCTCTATAAATCCGAGTGGTTTACCTATTCCGCACATATTTCCCAAATTTTTCAGGAGGCAAAAGTATGAAGAAGGAAACATTTTTGAAAGAGCTGGAATATCTTTTGCAGGATATTCCCGATGAAGATAAGGAAGAGGCTTTATCCTATTACAGAGATTATCTGGAGGAGGCCGGCAGCGAAAATGAAGATGAGGTAATGGAGGAATTCGGGAGTCCCGAACGAGTGGCTGCCATTATCCGGGCGGATATCACCGGTAATTTAAAGGATGGAGGTTCCTTTACAGAAAAAGGGTATGAGGACGAGCGGTTTAAGGATCCCGGCTATCAGGTGGCGAAACGGTTGGATCTGCCTGATGAAAAGGAAGTGGTTCACGAAAACAGAGGAATACACGCTGAAAGCCAGGCTGCGGACGGAGATTACACCAAGGTGGAAGAAAAGCCGTGGACCAACCGGATTTTGAAGGTGGTTCTCTGGGGAATTTTGATTATTGCGGCCTGCCCGTTTTTATTGGGAGCCGGAGGAATTGCAGTGGGAGCTGTGGCGGGAATTGCAAGCCTGCTTCTTGGAACAGTGGCTTTACTTGTGGTTCTGACAGCGACGGCGTTTATAGTGGGAGTGGTGCTGACGGTACTGGGAGGGATCCTGTTATTTACCGCGCCTATGGATGGTTTATTTCTGATAGGAATTGCAGTTATGGGAATTGGCATGGGAATCCTTGGGAGTGTACTGATCTACGGTATCTTCGGTGTACTGATTCCGCTTTGTTTTAAGGCTGTTTGTGGGTTGTTCAAATCCATTACGGCAGGCAGAAAGGGGGCCAAAAGGGCATGAAGAAGTTTGTAAAGTATGGTCTCATTGGCGGATGTGTTTTAGCGCTTGCAGGCGTGGGACTTGTTACCGCTTCCGTCGCGCTGGGAGCAGATATGCAGAGAATCGTAAGGTATATTGACCATCACGGACATTTTTGCGGTACTGTATTTGGCAGTTCTGTGATAAGATATCCGGAGGACAGTTATTTTAAAGTTGATAAGGACGGCATACAGATAAAAGCCGGGGCCGGAGAAATTGAGGTCGGCCAGAATGGAGTGCAGGTGAAGGACGGAGACAGGCAGGTACTGGTCGATGGAGACGGAATATTTATGAAAACGGAAAATTCCTGGATTTCGCCTTCAGAAGACGGGAATTTTGAAGCCGGTTACAAAGCTGTAACCAGTCTGGAGGTTAAAGTGGCCGGAGGAACCGTAAGTTTATTTTCACTGGATGAAATCGAGGAGCTCACCATAAAAAGTGAGAAGGGAATCCTGGATCATGTAAAGTATAAAGAGTTCGCTAACGAACAGAAGCTGTCTCTGACTGCCTATGATGGAGAGGACTATCAGCTGTTTATTCCCTCATCCTGGGAGCTTGAAGAACTGGAGGTGGATGTTCTCAGGGGTGTTTTCAGCGGAGAGAATATAAGGGCTTACGATACCGAATATGAGACAAGGGGAGGAGACGTCCTGGTGTCCCAGATTGGGGGAAGCACTCTGGAACTTACAGTCGCGGGCGGCACCATGTCCTGGACGGCCGTTAAGGAAATGCCCCGGCTTGTGGAAGCCGACTGTCAAAACGGGGATCTGACGGTAGAGCTGCCGGAAGGGATGGACGTAGATGGAATCGGATATGAGATTGAATGTGAAAACGGCCTCATAGAGATTCCGGGCTTTACAGCCGAGGGAACAATGGAAAAGAAAATTTCCGGAAAATCCGGAATGACGCGGATGGAACTGGAAACGGAAAACGGAATCATTTCTGTTATGCAGTAGGAAAGGAGAAAAATGGAAACAAAAAGGTTATACAGGTCGGATACAGATAAAATGTTGCTTGGCGTGTGCGGGGGAATCGGCGAATACTTAAACGTGGATTCAACGGTAATCCGTCTGCTGTGGGCCATCCTGGTCTGCACAGGACCGGGCCTTCTGGCTTATCTTGCGGCCGCCATTATCATTCCGCGGCGTTAAAACTATGAGAAAGACGCTTGGCGGATTTCTCAGGTTATCGCGGCAGCGACATCTTCCTTTCCGCCGCAGCGCGATCTAAGCACGAAGTACTTTTTGCTTCATGGGAAAGACCTTCTTCCATCCTGTTTTTACACATTAACGTAACAATTCCTTTCCTATGAAATGAGAAAGCCTCGACTGCCGGAGATTCCGGCGCCGGGGCTTTTTGCATAATCAGGGATATTTGGGGAATACTTCCAATACAAAAAGAAGGAAGGAGTACAATCATGCCTAAAAAGAAAAAGGACGAACCCATTGATCCAAATAATTTAAAACCTGAGGATAAAATGAAATTTGAAATTGCCACAGAGCTGGGACTTGCAGATAAGGTGGTTTCAGGCGGATGGAGATGTCTTACAGCCAAGGAGAGCGGACGCATCGGAGGTCTCATTACGAAAAGAAAAAGGGAACTGGCCGGGAAATGTGGAGTAAAAACAGACCATTGAAAGATAGGAAGGAAAATCATATAATATAGATGCAGGGCTGAACTGCTGTGTATGAACAGAGAATGCGACAGCTCAGAGGGTATTTGAACTGCTATCAGAAAACATCGGGGGCGGAACGGTGAAGATTTCATTGATTTGTTTTACGGAGCGTGGATTTCAGACGGAAAAGAGGATTGCAAAGATACTAAAAGACAGGGAATATTCTGTGTGTTCCTATGTCATGGGAAGGTATGCCATGCAGGCGGCATCCATGGACCATGAAATAAGTTTTGCTCCGGTGAAGGAGGGAACGCTTGTTTTATGGGCCGGGGAACGGTTTTCGGATTCGGAGGCCATTGGCTTTATCGGAGCCTGCGGAATCGCTGTGCGGGCCATTGCCCCCCATGTACGGGATAAAAGAACAGATCCGGCGGTGGTGGTTCTGGATGAAGCGGCCCGGTTTGTGATCCCGCTTCTTTCCGGACATCTGGGCGGGGCCAACTGTCTGGCGGAGTTTTTGGCAAAAAAACTGAAAGCCCAGGCGGTAATTACCACAGCTACTGATGTGAACCGCAGATTCGCGGTGGATATCTTTGCAAAGGATCATGGTCTGGTAATTGACAATATGACCCTCGCAAAAGAGGTTTCTGCGGATATTCTTTCCGGAGAGCCGGTGGGGTTTTTTTGTGATTTTCCCGTTGACGGTCCGGTCCCCGGCGGGCTTTTTATGAACACCCTTGGTCAGAGAAATCTCTGGATTACCATATGGAAAAAAGAAAGAGGACTTCCACCCCAGAAGAGAATGCTCAGGCTGATTCCCAGATGTGTGGCTGTGGGAATCGGATGCCGGAGAGGAACGGAAGGGGGAAAGCTTTATGAAGAAATACAGAAGACGCTAGAGGAAAACAGGATTGATATACGGGCGGTCTGTGCCCTTTCCAGCATTGATTTAAAGAGCGGCGAGACTGGAATAACAGAGCTTTCCAAAGAGCTTGGAATCCCCTTCCTGACTTATTCGAAGGAGGAGCTGGAGCGCGTGGACGGGAGTTTTACAGAATCAGAATTTGTAAAAAGGACCACAGGAGTTGGAAATGTCTGCGAGCGGGCGGCCATGGCTGCCTGCCTGGAGACTTCAAAAACAGCGAGGCTTCTGGTGAAAAAACATGCCTGTGACGGCGTGACAGTGGCAGCGGCCTGCTTTCTTCCGGAGCTGTTTTCTTCAAAGGAGGAAAGCTTATGATGATATTGGTGACGGGGGCCAGCGCCAGCGGGAAATCTGCTTTTGCGGAAAAGCGCCTCATGGACATGGGGGAAAAGAAGCGTATTTATGCCGCCTGTATGATTGCCTGGGATGAGGAATGCAAAGAACGGATCCGGCGGCACAGGGCCATGAGGAAGGGAAAAAAGTTTGAGACCAGGGAATGTCCGATGGCTCTGGAAAACCTTAAGATTCCGGAAAAAAGCGCTGTACTGTTGGAATGCATGTCAAACCTGGCCGCCAACGAACTGTATCGGAAGGACATGGGTGCCGGGATGGATATTTCCGTCCGCGGCCCAAAGGCCGCGGAGAGGATTTTAGGGGGGCTTTATAAAATCAGAAGCGAGGCAGAGGACCTTGTGGTGGTGACGAATGAGGTTTTTAGCGATATGGATCTCTATGACAGGGAGACCAGGGAGTACAGACGGCTCCTCGGAAAGCTTAACCAGGAGCTTTTCCGCATGGCGGACGAGGCGTGGGAGATGGTTTACGGCATTCCCATGTGTTTGAAGGGAGAGCAGAATACCGCCTGCGGCCGTGAGGATGAGGAAGAACGAAGGATGCTCAGCGGCTGCGAAGATGAAAAAGAACGAAGGATGTCCAGTGGCTGTGAGGATGAAAAAGGACGAAGGGTGCTCAGCGGCTGCGAAGATGAAAAAGAACGAAGGATGCCCAGCGGTTGTGAGGATGAAAAAGAACGAAGGATGCCCGGCGGTCGTGAAGATGAGGGAGAACAAAGAATGGCCGGCTGGCGGGAAGACAAAGGAGTACATATGAGGCTGATTGTAGGAGGAGCGCACCAGGGGAAAAAAGAAGCGGCATTAAAAATTCTCGGCCGGGAGATGGAAACAGCGGCGGAAACCATGGCGGATGGCGGAAGGGATTCCTTTGATGCGGCCCTGAAAGGAAAGCTGATTTTAAATTTCCATGAATATATCAGGCGGTTTTCTTTTTTGGAGTCTGAGGAAGCCAGAAGTAACATGCGCCTCTTTTTGGAACGGCTGAAGAAAGAAAATCCGGCTGTTACCGTTATCTCCGATGAAATCGGCTGTGGCATTGTCCCTGTGGCAAAAGAAGACAGATTGTGGAGAGACCTGCTGGGTGAGGCTCTTCAGGATCTGGCTGGGGAGTCGGACGAGGTTTACCGGGTAATATGCGGATGTGTTCAGACACTGAAGGGGGAGATGACATGATGGAGTATAAGCACGGAGGAGATGTATACCGCAACCGGCAGGTAGAACTGGATTTTTCTATCAATATCAATCCCCTTGGGATGCCGGAAGCCGTGAGGCAGGAAGCGATGGCAGGTGTTCTGGAAAGCGCCCGCTACCCGGACAGCCGATGCGGCAGGCTCAGGACGCTTACGGCAGATTATTATCAGGTGCCGGAGGACTGCCTCGTATTCGGAAACGGAGCGGCGGAGCTGATTTTCGGGATTGCCCGGGCGGCAGCGGCAAAAAAGGCCGTTCTTCTGGCGCCGTCCTTTACAGAATACGAGGCGGCCTTGAAATGTGCGGGGACGGACTGCCGCTTTTTTTATTTAAAGGAGAAGGATGGATTCCGGTTTCCTGTGGAAGAATACATGGAATTTCTGGAGAAGGAGGAGCCTCAGTTAATTTTCCTGTGCAACCCTTCCAATCCTGTGGGAACAGTGACAGAGCGGGAGGATATGAAAGAAATTCTTGATTTTTGCGACGCTCACGGGATTTTTGCCGTGGTGGACGAGTGTTTTCTGGATTTTCTGGAAAACGGTGGTGCCCTGTCTGTGGCGGATGAGGCGGCAAAGGGCAACGAGGGCCTTTTTGTGCTTCACGCCATGACGAAAATTTTTGCCATGGCGGGCCTCAGGCTGGGATATGGCTTTCTTGGGAACAGAAGACTTATGGAATCCATGGAAAGCTCTATCCAGCCCTGGAATGTGTCCATTCCGGCCCAGTACGCGGGCTGCGCCGCTTTTGGGGGCTGGAGGAATCAGTACCTTTGCGCTACCCGGGAGCTTTTAAGAAGTCAGCGGGAATATCTGGAGAGGGGCCTTTTGGAGGCGGGCTTTTCCCTTTTCGATTCCCGGGCCAATTTTCTCTTTTTTAAGGACTCTGAAAGGAGAAGAGAACGGGAGCTTTACCGGTATTTCCTGGAACATAAAATCCTGATCCGGTGTTGCGACGATTACAGGGGGTTAAACGGAAGATTTTACAGAATCTGCGTTAAGAGACGTGAGGATAACGAACGGTTTTTGAAGACTTTGCAGGGGTATATTTAAGGTCACATCCACGGGGCGGGGAAAAACGGATAAAAACAGGCAAGAAGATGCCGCCTCGCGTGAACAGTAACATTTAAGAAAAAACATTTAAGAAAAAAACAAATCTCCTGTTGCAGAAACGATGCAAAGCTGATATACTCTTAAAAATAACTTAAATGGAGTTCGTAAACGAAGCTTATTGACAAACATAAGAAAGAGAGGGAACCTTAGAATGGGTAAGATCATTGGAGAAGGCATTACATTTGATGATGTGCTGCTGGTGCCGGCATATTCAGAAGTAATTCCCAATCAGGTTGATGTTTCCACAAACCTGACGAAAGAAATCAAGCTGAATATTCCTTTCATGAGTGCGGGAATGGATACGGTTACGGAGCACCGTATGGCCATCGCAATGGCAAGACAGGGCGGTATCGGTATTATCCACAAAAACATGTCGATTGAAGCACAGGCAGAAGAAGTTGATAAGGTTAAGCGTTCAGAAAACGGAGTTATCACAGACCCATTTTATTTGTCCCCGGAACATACATTAAAGGATGCCGATGAACTGATGGCGAAATTCCGTATTTCCGGTGTCCCGATCACGGAAGATCGGAAGCTGGTGGGAATAATCACCAACCGTGACCTAAAATTCGAGGAAGATTATTCCAAAAAGATTAAGGAATGCATGACCTCCAAAAATCTGGTTACGGCAAAAGAGGGAATCACCATGATGGAAGCAAAGAAGATTCTTGCCAGGGCGAGGGTGGAAAAGCTTCCGATTGTGGATGACGATTTCAATTTAAAGGGACTCATAACCATTAAAGATATTGAAAAGCAGATTAAGTATCCCAACTCTGCAAAGGATACCTATGGAAGACTTCTCTGCGGCGCTGCCGTTGGAATTACCGCCAACGTGCTGGACCGTGTGGAGGCTTTGGTAAATGCGAAGGTGGACGTGGTCGTGCTGGATTCGGCCCATGGACACTCTGCAAACGTAATCCGCTGCGTGAAAATGATTAAAGAAGCCTTCCCCGAGCTGCAGGTTATTGCAGGAAATGTGGCCACGGGAGCTGCCACAAAGGCCCTTATTGAAGCTGGTGTAGATGCCGTTAAGGTGGGGATCGGACCTGGTTCCATCTGTACCACCCGTGTGGTTGCGGGAATTGGCGTACCACAGGTTACCGCGGTTATGAACTGCTATGAAGTGGCCAGAGAGTATGGCGTTCCGATCATTGCAGACGGCGGCATCAAATACTCCGGCGATGTGACAAAGGCTCTGGCAGCAGGCGGAAGCGTCTGCATGATGGGAAGTATGTTTGCCGGATGTGATGAGAGTCCGGGAGATTTCGAGCTGTATCAGGGAAGAAAATATAAAGTATACCGCGGCATGGGCTCCATCGCCGCCATGGAAAACGGCAGCAAGGACCGTTACTTCCAGACCGATGCCAAGAAGCTGGTTCCTGAAGGCGTTGAGGGACGTGTGGCATATAAGGGATTTGTGGAAGATACCGTATTCCAGATGTTAGGAGGCTTACGGGCAGGTATGGGATACTGCGGCGCCCAGACAATTAAAGAGCTTCAGGAAAACAGCCATTTTGTGAAGATTTCCGCCGCCGCGCTTCGTGAGAGCCATCCTCATGATATCCATATCACCAAGGAAGCTCCCAATTACAGCATTGACGAATAAGAGAAATCAGGGGGACAGGCTGCACGGCCGGGCGGTGATACCGTCTGCCGGGCAGCCTGTTCTGCCTGATACGCTGCAATGAAAAAGCGACGGAACCTCTTGTCTGTCCGCCCGCCTGCCGCGTTAAATTCTCTGGCTCAGGAGCTTTTGGCATGCGGCGGCATGAAAACGACTATGGATTTGTATACAAATAAAGGAGTTTATCATTGAGTATATTAAACGTTGAACATTTAAGCCATGGGTTTGGAGACCGGGCTATTTTTACGGATGTGTCATTTCGTCTTTTAAAGGGGGAACACATCGGACTGATCGGCGCCAACGGCGAAGGAAAATCCACTTTCATGAGCATCATCACGAATAAACTGATGCCGGACGAGGGAAAAGTGGAATGGGCAAAGAATGCCAGGGTGGGATACCTGGACCAGCATACGGTTCTGGAGAAAGGAATGACCATCCGGGATGTGTTAAAAAGCGCCTTTGGCTTTCTATTTGAAATGGAAGAGAAGATGAATGCCATCTGTGACAGGATGGGAGGGGCGCCGGAGAACGAAATGAACGCCATGATGGAGGAGCTTGGAACTATCCAGGATCTGTTAATGGCCCATGATTTCTATGTGATTGATTCTAAAGTGGAGGAGATTGGACATGCCTTTGGTCTGGATGAAATCGGCCTGGATAAGGATGTGGACGAGCTGTCCGGGGGCCAGAGAACAAAGGTGCTGCTTGGAAAGCTTCTGCTTGAAAAGCCGGATATTCTTCTTTTAGATGAGCCCACCAATTATCTGGATGTGCAGCATATTGAGTGGCTTAAGCGGTATCTTCAGGAATATGAGAATGCCTTTATTTTGATTTCCCATGATATTCCTTTTTTAAACAGCGTGGTGAATTTGATTTACCACATGGAGAATCAGAAGTTAGACCGTTATGTGGGAGATTATGACAGATTCCTGGAGATTTATGAGATGAAAAAGAGCCAGCTGGAGGCTGCTTATAAACGCCAGCAGCAGGAAATTGCAGAACTTCAGGATTTTGTGGCGAGAAACAAGGCGCGGGTGGCTACCAGAAATATGGCCATGTCCAGACAGAAGAAGCTGGATAAAATGGAGGTCATTGAGCTGGTAAGGGAAAAACCTAAGCCGGAATTTCATTTTCTGAATGCCAGAGCCGCCGGAAAGATGATTTTCGAGACCAGGGATCTGGTGATCGGCTACGAAGAGGCTCTTTCCAAACCCTTAAATTTTTCTATGGAAAGAGGGGAAAAAATTGCCGTCACAGGGGCCAACGGAATCGGAAAAACCACCCTTTTAAAGAGTATTATGGGATTGATCCCGCCTCTGTCCGGTTCGGTGGAGCTGGGGGACTACCTGCATATCGGTTATTTTGAACAGGAGATGGCGCCGGGAAATACCACCACATGTATCGAAGAAATCTGGAAAGAATTTCCCTCTTACACCCAGTATCAGGTACGGGCGGCCCTAGCCAAATGCGGTCTGACCACAAAGAACATTGAGAGCCAGGTCCGCGTCCTTTCCGGCGGTGAGCAGGCTAAGGTAAGACTCTGTAAGTTAATCAACAGGGAAACAAATATCCTGCTCTTGGACGAGCCCACCAACCATCTGGACGCGGATGCCAAGGAAGAGTTAAAGCGCGCCCTGAAGGAATATAAGGGCGCCGTACTTTTAATTTGCCATGAGCCGGAGTTTTATGACGGACTGGTATCTAAAGTATGGGATTTGAGCCAGTGGTCCTTAAAACTTTAAATCAGGCGATTCGGACTTTTTCAAACTTCTGGATGAAATCCACGCAGAAATCTGCGGTGGCGTTTAACATTTCCTCGCCCCATTCTGCCGTAGCCGTTTCCGGGGAATCAGGACCATACCAGCCGCATGAAGAATAATGGTCCACCCGGCGGGGAACAGGAACGGAAATGCCGTTGGAGTATACGTGGAAGGCCCCGGCAAAGGTAAGGTCTTCGCTTAAGTCTTTGGGCACGAAGGGCATGAAATATTCCATATGTACAAAGGAAGGATTGATTGCCAGCATGGCTGCCGTCTCTTCACCGCCGCCATGGCCGCCCTTCCATTTGGGATTTATGTCTCCGGCCAGAGTCCACCAGTTTAAAAGGCAGCCCAGGGCGTGTTTTTTATCCAGGTCAAGGCAGACATCCTGAAGAACAGGAGTATTGCCGCCGTGGCCGTTTAAAAAGACGAATTTACGGATTCCGTGGCCGTACAGCTGGTCTGCCACGCGGGTGACCAGATCGTAAAGACCCTGGGAGCCGATGGTGATGGTTCCGGGAAAACGGGCATGTTGGTCCGCGACACCGAAGGGGATTGTGGGCGCGATGAGAATTCCCAGCCGGTCGTCCATTCGCTCGCAGAGGGCCCGCGGAATGAGGAAATCTGTTCCCAGTGCAAGCTGGGAGCCGTGGTTTTCCGTGCTGCCGACGGGAATGATGGCAATGTCCTTCTGTTCAAAATATTCTTTTGCCTGTACCCATGAAATTTGTTCAAGAAACATATAGCTGCCTCCTTTTTGGAAAGATGCGGGGACAGTCTGCACTGTCCCCGGACACTTTAAGTTTCCGTAACTGTTTTGCATCATCGCAGTCACAAGTACGTCGTTTCTTAAAATAACGGAACCAGTTACTCGGAAAAACATTCTGCGTATTTGGCCAGGTTATTTGCCAAACGATGTACAAGTTTCTTTTAGTATATCATAGAACTGGACAGA
Source organism: uncultured Lachnospiraceae bacterium (assembly GCA_910585355.1). Classification (GTDB taxonomy): domain Bacteria; phylum Bacillota; class Clostridia; order Lachnospirales; family Lachnospiraceae; genus CANRXD01. The sequence continues at coordinate 18,945 of CAJUDN010000021.1, read as the reverse complement.
GTACCAGAGCGTGTCTGAAAATTCATTCCCATCATCTGCACGCCCCACTTTGCGGGAAATTTGGCCCTCATTCGGTCAACGTAGCCCACTACGCCTCCCTCATTCGGACCTAATTTCCCACAAACTGTGACGCACATCTGGCGGAAAGCAATTTTCAGACACGCTCTAGTTCGCTTTTTCTGTATGGGGAAGACGCCCGCGGAAAAAGCGTTTTTTGCATTCTGACCACGAAAAGGGAATTAGCGGGTAGATGTAGCTCTTTCCGGCGATGGTTTTGTTGAAGATGATAGCCAGAGCGCAGAGGATCGTCCCCAAAAGAAATCCCCAGAGATTCAGCAGAGATGTAAAAATCAAAAGAATGACGCGCATGAATTTAAGGGCATAACCCATTTCAAAGCTGGCCTGGGAATAGTTTGCTATGGTCACGAAAGCCATGTACAGCATGGTTTCTGAGTTGAACCATCCGGATTTTACGGAATATTCTCCCAGGACAATACCGGCAATGACGCTTAAAGGCGTGGTCAGCATGCTTGGAGTGTTGACAGCCGCGAGCCGCAGTCCGTCAATGGCAAATTCCAGAATTAAAAGCTGCCAGATCAGGGGGACAAATTGTTCGTCAGCAATCTGGATGAATTCCAGCCATTCGGGAATCCACTGGGGATTCTGCATGAGAAGAAGCCAGACCGGGGTTAAAAAGAGCGTAAGGAAGGAAACGGTCATTCTGGAAAGCCGCAAATAGGTTCCGGTGACTGGCGGGAAATAATAGTCGTCAGCCTCTTCAATAATGTCAAAGACAGAGGAGGGCAGAATCATGCAGGAGGGGGAATTGTCCACGAGAATGATAATATTGCCTTCCAAAATGGATGCGGCCGCCGTATCGGGCCGCTCAGAAAAACGGAACTTAGGAAAGGGATTGAACCACTTATGGGGGAAGAGACATTCCGCCAGGCTTTCCTGGTTCATTGTCAGGGCATCCACATGGAGATTCTCAATGCGCTTTTTGATGGTGGCAAGAAGGTTTTCGTCCACCCGCTTTTTCATGTAGCAGATGGCGATATCCGTGTGGGAGCTTTCGCCGGCCTGCATGATCTCCACGGAGAAATTCACATCGCGGATTCTCCTTCGGATTAAAGCCGTATTAAAGATCAGGGTTTCCACAAAGCCGTCCCGGGAGCCGCGGAGCACTTTGTCCTTTTCTGGTTCCGTGACGCCCCTGGCCGGATAGGTGCGGCAGTCTATGGTAATGCATTTGTCGTATCCGTCGATGAACATGCAGGAGAGGCCGGAAAAAAGCTGGATTAGGATGGCAGAGTCCTCGTCCTCCAGTCCGGTTTCTCCGTAACTTACATACTTTTTAGAGAAATCATGGGCGGTTTGGGGCATGTCCTCCGGCTTTATGGAGGCGAATGCCTGCATTAAACGCAGAAGCACCTCGTCCTTAGTGAAACCGTCCACAAAGTAAATGACGGCCTGCTTCCCGCCGATTTCTAAGGTATGGTATACGATGTCAAAATTGGTATCAACATCCAGAATTTTGTGGAAATGTAAAATATTGGCTCGAAAGTCTGATGAAAGTTTCATGACACTGTCCTTTCCCAATGAAAATTCAATCTGCCTGCATGTGCAGGCATTTCCGTTTGCTGGAAAGGATACCCCGAACCGCAAAAATTTATTCGTATTGCGTTATTGGGAAAAATGCATTTAGAATTGCCTTACGGCAGGCCATGCACTCTGCGGCGGCTATGTTTTCGTGCGTCCGGCGTAGCGGAGGCGCAGGCCGGCGGGAACTGCTATGAACAGCCATGTGTTTTGTGCAAATTTTACTATAAAATTCGTTGACGGAATTGTCAAATTGTGTTATATTACATAAGCATTGATAGTAAAGGTTATTGTTCTGGAGTCAGAGCATATGCCCCATTTTTGCAGGCAGTCTGAAATGGGTATGTGCTGTTACGCTCACAGGACGCCTGTGAACAGCATCAGAGGGGGATCGTTTCGGCGAACTGTATAGTGTAAAGTATTTTGAGCGTGAAGAGGGGCTGTATTCTTGGGGGGAATACAGCCTCTCGCTTTCGCTCTGCAGGAATTGCCCTGCTTAGGGCGTATACCGTCGGTTCAGGAAATACCGGAGAGAGAGCGGATTACTTCTCCGGCAATGAGAAGGCCGGCCACAGACGGCACAAAGGAGATACTTGCGGGAGCGGGGCGGCCGGAGCTTTTTTCCTCCCCAGCTGTCTGGGGCATGCGGGGCAGTTCTTCCGAGTACAGGACCTTCAGGGCGGGGATATCCCGCTTCTTTAATTCCCTCCGCATGACGCGGCAGAGTGGGCAGACATTTGTGTCATAGATATCTGCGATTTTAAAGGCCTCCGGATGAAGCTTGTTTCCGGTTCCCATGGAAGCGATTATGGGAATATTGCGGGATGCGGCATAGGATGCCAGGGCAATTTTCGCACTTACAGTGTCGACGGCATCAACGATGTAATCCGGTGCATATGGAAAAGAAGAAAATACATGTTCTGCGTTTTCGGGCAGCACAAAGGAGTCGCAGACGGTAACGGCGCAGTCCGGGTTGATATCAGAAAGTTTCTGCTTCATAACCTCAGTTTTTTTCCGGCCTACAGTGCTTAGAAAGGCGATGCTCTGGCGGTTTATGTTGGAAGGGGCCACTGTATCGGCGTCCGTGAGGAAAAGACTCCCGATTCCGGCTCTCGCCAGGGCTTCCGCACAGTGGCCGCCGACGCCCCCCAGACCGAAAACAGCCACAGAGGCGCGGGACAGTTTTGAAAATCCGTCTTCTCCCAGAAGCTGAATGGTACGCGTAAAGATTTCATTCATGGTTTTATTCTCCATTTGGATTTTAGAAGCAATGATTCAGGGGTTATCTGAACTGTTACTTTTAATTTACACGAGCAACGAGCTAAAGTCCGTGCTTGCACGAGACCTTGGCGGCTGCCGCGATAACTTGGGAAACCCGCAAAGCGCAGTTCTCATAGTTTAATCATCAGTCTAACATAATATGTAGATACACTCAATTCCAAACTTCCCTTTTTCTGTAAAAAAGTGTATAATGGAGGGGAACTATGGAAATGAAATGTAACAGTTCAGGAGCTGTCTGAACTGTTACAATGAAATTTAAAATGATGATAAAGGAGTGAAGAAATGAAAGACGGCTTTCTCCGTGTCGCAGCCGCCACACCAAAAATCAAAGTGGCGGATCCTGTGTACAATGGAAATGAGATTATAAAGCTGATGGAGGAGGGAGAGAAGAAGGGAGCAAAGATCATGGTGTTTCCGGAGCTCTGCCTCACCGGCTATACCTGCGGAGACTTATTCCTCCAGGATACGCTGCTTGAAAGCGCCAGGAATGAGTTAAAGAGGCTGGAAGAGGCTGCCGGGGGAATGGATATGCTGGCGTTTGTGGGACTTCCTTTCGAAAAGGGAGGAAAGCTTTACAATGTGGCGGCCGCTATTCAGAACGGGCAGGTTCTGGCCTTCATCACAAAGATGAATATTCCGAACTATGCGGAATTTTATGAGCTGCGTCATTTTAACCCCGGCCCGGCGGTACCGGAGACCGTTTTGTGGGGAAACAGAGAGGTTCCCTTTGGAAGCAACATTCTTTTTGAATGCGGGGAAATACCGGAGCTTATTGTAGCGGGTGAAATCTGTGAGGACGTGTGGGTCATGGATCCTCCCAGCATCTCCCACGCGAAGGCCGGGGCAACGGTAATCATTAACTGCTCCGCCAGCGATGAAACAACAGGAAAACATCTTTACAGAAACAGCCTGATTTCCGGCCAGTCCGCAAGGCTCATCTGCGGTTATGTTTATGCCAATGCAGGAGAGGGAGAATCCACCCAGGATCTGGTATTTGGCGGTCATAATATGATCGCGGAAAACGGTACGGTTCTGGCGAGTTCCAGGCGGTTTGAGAATTCCGTAATCTATGGCGATCTGGATCTTCAGAGAATACGAAATGAGAGGCGGAAAATGAACACCTTTCGGACAGAGGCCCCGGGAAGCAGGTATGTCCGTGTTCCCATTCATATCCATCGGGAGGAACTGAAGTTAGAGCGATATATTGACCCGGCTCCTTTTGTTCCCTCCGACGCGAAGGCAAGAGATGCCCGCTGTGAGGAAATTTTGACCATTCAGGCTATGGGCTTAAAAAAGCGTCTGGCTCATACCGGGTGTACGCATGCGGTGGTGGGAATTTCCGGCGGTCTGGATTCCACACTGGCCCTCCTTGTGACGGCCAGGGCTTTCGACATGGAAAAGATTCCGAGAGAGAATATTCTGTCTGTCACCATGCCCTGTTTTGGCACTACAGACCGCACCTACAACAATGCCTGCACCCTGACCCACAGGCTGGGCGCAGAGCTGAAGGAGGTCAATATAAAGGAGGCGGTGGCTGTTCATTTCAGGGATTTGGGCCACAGCATGGAGGTTCACGACGTGACCTATGAAAACTCCCAGGCAAGAGAAAGAACTCAGGTGTTAATGGATCTGGCCAATCAAAACGGAGGTTTGGTGGTAGGTACGGGGGATATGTCGGAGCTTGCACTGGGATGGGCTACCTACAACGGGGATCATATGTCCATGTACGGCGTCAACGCGTCGGTTCCCAAAACCCTGGTGCGCCATCTGGTTCGGTATTATGCCGATACCTGTCAGGATGAAGAGTTAAAGAAGGTGCTTTACGATATTCTGGATACACCGGTGAGTCCGGAGCTTCTTCCGCCCACCGACGGTGTGATTTCTCAGAAAACAGAGGATCTTGTAGGCCCCTATGAGCTGCACGATTTCTTCATGTACTATATTTTGCGGTTCGGATACGGTCCTGCAAAGATTTACCGTCTGGCGAAGATCGCTTTTTTGGGCGTTTATGAGGACAGAGTGATTTATAAATGGTTAAACACCTTTTACCGGAGGTTCTTCTCCCAGCAGTTTAAACGTTCCTGTCTTCCAGACGGACCGAAAGTCGGCTCGGTGGCAGTGTCTCCCAGAGGCGATCTCAGGATGCCGTCGGATGCTGCAGGGCGTATCTGGATGGAGGAATTAAAGGCCTTAAATCCAGGAGGCCTGGATGATTAGCAGCACAAAGAACGAACAGGTGAAAGCGGTCATAGAATTAAAGAAAAGGGCAAAGGCCAGAAACGAGCAGGGACTTTTTGTGACGGAGGGAGTCAGGATGGCCATGGAGCTTCCAAAAGACCGTACCGTCCGCCTTTATGTCTCGGAAAGTTTTCTTAAAAACGCGGATAATCAGGCGTTTCTCGGCGAATTTCCGGCTTATGAAGCCGTAACGGATTCTGTGTTTGGGGCCATGTCCGATACCCGGACGCCCCAGGGAGTTCTGGCTCTTGTGAGGCAGTACGAATATGGACTTTCTGACCTTTTAAAGGACAGAAGAGCCGCCCATCTGATGATTCTTGAAAACATACAGGATCCGGGGAATCTGGGGACCATTGTGCGGGCCGGAGAGGGCGCCGGAATTACAGGTGTTATTATGAGCAGAGATACGGTGGATATTTACAATCCCAAGGTTATTCGTTCCACCATGGGGTCTGTGTTCCGGGTCCCTTTTCTATATGTTGATGATATGCTGAAAACAGCGAAGATGCTTAAGGAAAAGGGGATTCGCCTGTTCGCGGCCCACCTTGCCGGAAGGAATAATTACGAGGAAGAGGATTATACTGGTAACACGGGTTTTCTCATAGGAAATGAGGGGAACGGCTTAAGCGAAGGACTTTCTCTTCTGGCTGATGCATGGGTGAAAATTCCCATGGCAGGGAGGATGGAATCCTTAAATGCCGCGGTGGCGGCGTCTATCCTGATGTTTGAGGCTGCGAGGCAGAGGAGAAGCCGGTGACGGGGAGACTTATAAAGGGGGGACCGATAAAGGAGAGACCAATAAAGGAGAGACCAACGAAAGAGAAGCCGCTATAGGAGAAATCAGGTAAAGGAAAGGCAGGTAAAGGAAAGGCAGGTAAAGGAAAGGCAGGTAAAGGAAAGGCAGATGATGGAAGGACGGATAAGGGAAAGCAGATAAAGATAAAGGAGATAAAGAAAAGGAGATGGGGCAGTGGAAATGATAGGCTGGCTTGTGGCTTTTGTGATTTTTGTCGGGATTGAAATAAATACCATGGCGCTTACTACCATCTGGTTTGCCGGGGGTGCACTGATTGCATTTTTTACCGCTCTGGTCGGTTTTTCCGTTCGGGTGCAGCTTGTTACATTTCTGGCAGCCTCTTTTATGCTTTTGTTTTTCACAAGACCCTTTGCCGCAAAGTTTATTAATAAGGGGACGGTGAAGACAAATACTGACAGTCTCATCGGCAGAAAAGCCAGAGTGACTGTGAAAATCAACAATAATCTGTCTTCTGGCGCGGCTGTTTTAAACGGTCAGGAATGGACGGCCAGGGCAGTGGAGGATGAGATGGAAATTCCGGAGGGAGAAACTGTGATTGTAAAGGAAATCCGCGGAGTGAAACTGATTGTGGACCGTTTTTTAAAGGAGAAATAAAATGGGAATAGGTTTTTTTAGCTTTGTTTTGCTGGTACTTGTAATTCTTTTAGTGCTGGTGTCCTGCATCCGCATTGTGCCTCAGGCTCAGGCAGTGGTTGTGGAGCGTCTGGGAGCGTATCTGGACACCTGGTCTGTGGGAGTGCATTTTAAAATGCCCTTTATTGACCGTGTGGCCAAACGTGTGATTTTAAAGGAACAGGTGGTGGACTTCGCGCCGCAGCCGGTAATCACAAAGGATAATGTTACCATGAAAATTGACACGGTGGTTTTTTTCCAGATCACGGACCCGAAGCTTTACGCGTATGGCGTGGAAAATCCCATCATGGCCATAGAAAACTTAACGGCCACCACCTTAAGAAATATCATCGGCGACCTGGAGCTTGACCAGACCTTAACATCCAGGGAAACCATCAACACAAAAATGCGGTCTGCTCTGGATGTGGCTACAGATCCCTGGGGCATCAAGGTAAACCGCGTGGAGCTTAAAAATATCATTCCGCCGTCCGCCATTCAGGATGCAATGGAAAAACAGATGAAGGCGGAGCGGGAACGTCGTGAGTCCATCCTTCGGGCGGAGGGTGAGAAAAAATCCACAATCCTTGTGGCGGAGGGTAAAAAGCAGTCCGCCATTCTGGACGCGGAGGCTGACAAACAGGCGGCGATTCTCCATGCTGAGGCTGAAAAAGAAAAGAGAATCCGTGAGGCCGAAGGTCAGGCGGAGGCCATCCTTAAGATCCAGCAGGCCAATGCAGATGGAATCCGCATGATTAAAGAAGCCGGGGCTGACCAGGCGGTGCTGACTTTAAAGAGCCTGGAGGCTTTTGCGAAGGCCGCGGACGGAAGAGCCACAAAGATTATCATTCCGTCAGAAATTCAGTCCATGGCAGGTCTCACAAAGAGTATCGCTGAGATTGCTTCCAATGAAAGCAGCCGTTGATTTAAGCAGGGAGTATGGAATTGTCCTGGAGGGCGGCGGCGCCCGGGGAGCTTACCAGATAGGCGCATGGAAAGCTCTCAGGGAAGCCGGCGTGAAGATCCGGGGAGTTGCCGGAACCTCAGTTGGAGCTCTGAATGGAGCGCTGATCTGCATGGATGACCTTAAAAAGGCCGAAGAAATCTGGAGCGCTATGGCTTACTCCAGGGTCTTCCATGTGGAAGATGATCTGATGGAGCGCTTAAGAAAGCTGGAAATAAGATCCTTTGATCTTGCGGAGCTTGCCGCGGAGGTGAAAAAAGTGGTGGCCGGGCGCGGGCTTGATATCGGGCCTTTAAAACAACTGATTGCAGACACCATTGACGAAGAAAAAATTCGGAAATCTTCCTGCGATTTTTATGCCACCGCTTTTTCCCTCACGGACCGTAAAGAGATCAACTTTGATGTGAAGACGGCGCCGGAGGGGACCATGAAGGATATGCTCCTGGCCAGCGCTTATTTTCCGGGTTTTAAAAATGAAAAGCTGGGCGGAAAAACTTATATGGACGGCGGCAGCGTCAACAATGTTCCCGTAAATGTGCTGACGGAACGGGGTTATAAGGATATCATAGTAATACGGATTTACGGGATCGGTGTTGACAAAGAAAAAAGGTTTACGCCTCCTTTGGATGTGACAATTCACAGGATTGCCCCCAGAAAGAACCTGGGAGGGATACTGGAATTCGACAGTGCCAGGGCAAAACGGAATATGCTTCTGGGATATTATGATGCCAAAAGACTTTTATATGACCTTGTGGGAAGGAGATATTATTTTCATATGCCCCGGTCAGAGGCATACTATTTTGATAAAATGATGTCGGAGCTTTCGCTTTTCGCCCGCTATCTGATTCCCGGAGGAGAGCCCAAAGAGCTTTTGGGCTACCGGGCATACACGGAAGGAATTTTTCCGGCGCTGGCAAAGAAAATGAGGCTTCCGGCCCAATGGAATTACAGGGATTTTTATGGCGCTGTTCTGGAAATCTGTGCAAGAAAGATGGAACTGGAGGTTTTCCATATCTATACAGTGGAGGAAATCATGGAGAAGGTTCACAAGGTACTGGCGCAGCCTTGCATTCTGTGACGCACATCTGATGGAAAGCAACTTTCAAACGCGCTCTAAGAAAACAGCAAGTTAGGAGAAGTATCGGATGTCTGGAAATGAAAGAAGACGCAAGGTCAGAGGAGAATCTATGGCGTTAGATACGCTGCATATTGTCATAGGAATTGCAGTGGTGGTTATGGCGGCAATCTCCTTTGTTAACCCGGAAGAATATATGTTTTTCTTTCCGGTAATATTCTTTCTGGCGGCCGTTCTTAATCTGGTTACCGGAAAGTACAGACTGAAACACAGCGTGAGAAACCATAAAAAAGAGGCGGCAGCCATTTTGCAGATGGTATTTGGAATCGTCCTGCTGGCGCTTGCGGCTGTCAGTGCGGTCAGCATATGGTGGAGATAAAAAAGTCCCGCCGCAGTGCGGGAAACTTTAGCGGAGGGAAAGATGAAGGGAGAAATCCTCAGATTACTGAAGGAAACAAACGGATATCTTTCCGGACAGGAGTTATGTGAGAAATTCGGAGTTTCACGGACTGCTGTGTGGAAGGTGATTAATCAGTTGAAGGAAGATGGATATGAAATTGAAGCCGTCAGAAACAAGGGATATGCCTTAAAGAGCGTTTCCGATGTGCTTTCCAGGGAGGAACTGAAAAGTTCCATTGAGACCAGATGGGCGGGCGCCAATGTGGTCTGTTTTGACAGGACTGATTCCACAAATATCCAGGCCAGAAAGCAGGCGGAGGCCGGGGCTCCCCATGGAACTCTGGTAGTTGCGGAACGGCAGGACGGAGGAAAGGGGCGGAGAGGAAGAGGCTGGGAGTCGCCCTCCGGAGTCGGAATCTGGATGAGTATCCTTTTAAGACCTCAGATCAGTTCCCTTTCAGCTTCCATGCTGACGTTAGTGATGGCTCTGGCTGCCGAGAAGGGAATCAGGGAGGCCACCGGAATTAAAAGTCAGATTAAGTGGCCCAATGACCTGGTTCTCAATAAAAAGAAAATCTGCGGAATTCTCACGGAGATGAGTACAGAGCTGATGGAAATCCAGCATGTGGTCATCGGGACCGGAATCAATGTGAATCAGACGGAGTTTCCTCCGGAAATTGCCGCCGCTGCCACATCTCTTAATCTGGAGACGGGAAGGAGATTTCAAAGAAGCCGTATCATTGCAGAAACCATGAAGGCTTTTGAGGAGTACTATGAGATTTTTGTAAAAACAGAGGATATGTCGGGACTTATGGAGGAATACAATAAGAAACTTGTGAATCTTGGGAACCAGGTGTGTGTATTGAAACCGTCGGGCGAATTCAGAGGAATCTCCGAGGGAATCAATAAATCCGGCGGACTGATCGTATGTCTTCCGGACGGAACCAGAACGGAAGTGATTTCCGGCGAGGTTTCTGTGCGGGGAGTGTACGGCTATGTTTAAACCGTCTCCATATGAAGGACTTCAGACGCTTTTTGCGGAAGGAAAGGAGCTTTCGGATAAAGAACGTCTTCTTTTTGCCCTGGGGCCCCTTCTTTCCTGGTACAGAGAAAATAAGCGGGATCTTCCCTGGAGAGGAAGCCGGGATGCATACCGGATCTGGATTTCCGAGATTATGCTCCAGCAGACCAGAGTGGAGGCGGTAAAACCCTATTACTTTCGTTTTATGGAACGTTTTCCAAATATCCGGCTTCTGGCGGAGGTCAAAGAGGAGGAGCTGTTAAAACACTGGGAGGGACTTGGGTATTACAACAGAGCCCGAAATTTAAAAAAGGCGGCACAGGCGATGATGGAAACTTCCGGAGGGAAGTTCCCGGATTCCTACGAAAAGATTATAAAGCTTCCGGGAATCGGGAGCTATACGGCGGGTGCGATCGCTTCCATTGCTTATGACCTTCCGACCGCGGCCGTGGATGGCAATGTGCTTAGGGTTCTTTCGCGGGTGCTTGGAAGTCATGATGACATTCTGAAGCAGTCCACCAGGAAAAAAATGAAATGTCTGGTGGAAGATATCCTGAAAGAAAGAGGAGAGAAAACCTGCCCCGGGGACTTTAACCAGGCTCTCATCGAAGTGGGAGCCGTGGTGTGTATTCCCAATGGAACTCCGCTTTGCGAACAATGTCCCTTTTATACGGTCTGCACGGCAAGAAGCCTTGGAATTATTTCAGAGCTTCCTGTGAAAACGTCCAAAAAGAAGAGGAAAATTGAGGAAAAAACTGTATTATTATTAGAATATAAGGATAAAATAGCCATTAGAAAGCGGAGCCAGGACGGACTTCTGGCTTCCATGTATGAGTTTATCAATATTCCCGGAAGGCCCGGTCTGCCCCGGGTGCGGGACATGTTTCCCGGCATGCGCTCTGTGGAGGAGCTTCCCGGAGCAAAACACGTTTTCAGCCATACAGAGTGGCACATGGACGGGTATTTTCTCTCCTTAGGAGAGGTTCCGGAAGGGGATTTCCTTTTTGCAGAGTGGGAGACGATCAAAAAAACGTATGCGATTCCCAGTGCCTTTACTGTCTATAAAAAATATCTGGATCATCGTTACGGAGGAAAAAAAACATGAAAAGCATGGTTTTTTTAATAAATCCCAGATCAGGACGGGAGCAGATAAAAAGTCAGCTCATGGGGATTTTGGACTGTTTTTGTAAATGCGGGTACTTTCCATCGGTGTATGTGACCCAGAATGCAGAGGATGCCAGACAGATTGCAGAAGAATATGGAAAAGACACGGATCTCTTTGTGTGTAGCGGTGGAGACGGAACCTTAAACAATGTGGTTTCCGGACTGATGAAGTTAAAAAAACGCCCGGTTCTTGGATATCTTCCCTCTGGCTCTACCAACGACTACGCCAGAAGTCTTAAGCTTCCAAATGATCTTGAGAAAGCGGCAAAAATCGCCTGCGGCGACATCCAAAGCAGAGTGGACATCGGAAAATTCGGAGAAGATCAGTATTTTGTATATATTGCAGCCTTCGGCGCTTTTACAGAGGTATCCTATATGACGCCTCAGGATAAGAAAAACATTTTGGGACATCAGGCTTACATTCTGGAATCAGTGAAGCACTTAGCTTCTTTAAAAGCAAAAAACATGAAGGTGGAATGGGAAGAGGGAACGATTGAAGGGGGGTTTATCTTCGGCATGGTGACGAATACCACCAGCGTGGGTGGATTTAAGGGGCTGATTCCCAGAGACGTGTACTTTGACGACGGGCTTTTCGAAGCCTTGTTTATCCGGACACCGAAAACGCCGGCAGATTTGTCAAATATTGTTTCCTATATGTTCTTGAAAGAAGAGGAAAATGAATATGTGTTCCGCTTCCGCACATCCAGGCTTACAGTGATTTCCGATGAGGAAATTCCGTGGGTGCTGGACGGAGAATATGGGGGGCTCAAAAAACAGGTAACGGTGGAAAATATCCATGGAGCCGTCTGCTTAAACTGCGGTATGAAGCTGTAACGAAACTGTTACCCTGAAGCCGCCGGAAGGGTTGAAAAAAGCGAATAAAATTGTTGAAAAATGTAGTGGGATAGTATATAATGAATCATCGTGGAGCGGTTTAAGCAGCATTCACATGACAGCTTTCACTTGAAAGGGCGTTATCCGTGGAAAAAGAAGTATTTTTAGAGAAGCTTAAAAAACTTGTCGAACTGGGAAAGTCAAAGCAGAATGCGTTGGATGTGACAGAAATCAATGACTTTTTCGTCGGAGACAATCTGGGCCCGGAGCAGATGGATGAAATTTACAGTTATCTGGAACACAATAATATTGATGTGATTCCGATAATCGATGACACATTGCTTGTGGATGATGATCCTCTGCTGATGGACGATGTGGACGACGATTTCGCGGACGGCAAGATGGAAGATGACATTGATTTGGATGCCATCGACCTGCTGGAAGGAATCGGAACAGAGGATCCGGTGCGTATGTACTTAAAAGAAATCGGTACCGTACCGCTTTTATCTGCCGAGGAAGAGCTGCGGCTTGCGAAAAGAAAGGCGGAAGGGGACGAGTATGCCAAGGAACGTCTTATTGAAGCCAATCTCAGGCTGGTCGTCAGCATCGCAAAACGCTATACGGGACGCGGAATGAGCTTTCTGGATCTGGTTCAGGAGGGAAATCTGGGTCTCATTAAGGGCGTTGAAAAATTTGATTATACTAAAGGTTATAAGCTGAGTACATATGCTACCTGGTGGATCAGACAGTCTGTGACGAGAGCATTGGCAGATCAGGCAAGAACCATCCGTGTACCGGTGCATATGGTGGAGACCATCAATAAAATGTCCAAAATGCAGAGAAAGCTCACTTTGGAGCTGGGGTATGAGCCGTCTGTGGCAGAGCTTGCCGATGCTCTGGAAATGTCTGAGGACAAAGTGATGGAGATTATGCAGATCGCAAGAGAACCTGCATCTCTGGAAACTCCCATTGGTGAAGAGGATGACTCCAATCTGGGCGACTTTGTCGCGGACAGCAATGCTGTGACTCCCGAGGGAAATGTGGAATCGGTAATGCTCCGGGAGCACATTGACGCGCTTTTGGGCGATTTAAAGGAAAGAGAACGGCAGGTGATCGTTTTACGGTTTGGTCTGGAGGACGGTCATCCAAGAACCCTGGAAGAGGTTGGCAAGGAGTTCAACGTAACAAGGGAGCGGATCCGTCAGATTGAAGCGAAGGCCCTTAGAAAGCTCAGAAATCCTGTTCGCAGCAAGCGGATTCGTGATTTCCTGTAAATTGAAATAGGAGAGGACAGCGGGAGAAAATCCGGCTGTCTTTTTTCTGGACCTGCAGGGTCCGCCAAATGGAAGCCGGATTTGCGGCTTTTTACATAAGTGCGGAGGAAAATTTGTTGAATAAGAGAAATTACCAGAAAGAACTGGATAAAATCATTGACCGGCTGGAGCGGGAGAAGCGCGTTCCAACGCTTTTTCTCCATAGCTGCTGTGCGCCGTGCAGCAGTTACGTGCTGGAATATCTGTCCCGGTATTTTGCCGTTACGGTTTTTTATTACAATCCCAATATCAGCCCGGCTTCCGAGTATGAAGCCAGAGTCAGGGAACAGGAACGGCTGATAGAAGAAATGAATGAAGAATTTAAGGGAGACGAAAAAAGGCATAAAATTCACCTTTTAAAAGGAGAATACCATCCCGAGGTATTTTATGAGGCGGTGAAGGGGCTGGAGAAGGAACCGGAGGGAGGAAAACGCTGTACGGAATGTTTCAGACTGCGGCTTTACGAGGCGGCGCGGCTTGCAAAGGAGGGCGGATATGATTTTTTTACCACCACCCTCACCATCAGTCCGCAAAAGGACGCAGACCGTCTTAATGCCATCGGCGGAGCGGCAAAGGAGGAGTATGGGGTTTCCTGGCTGAATTCTGACTTTAAAAAGAGAAACGGGTATAAGCGCTCTACAGAGTTGTCACGGGAACATAAGCTTTACCGCCAGAATTACTGCGGCTGTGTCTTTTCTAAGCAAAACAGCTGCCTTGACATTGATGGAGATCTATTATAGAATGCTAAAAGGGAAGGGAGTGTGGTCTAATGAAGTCAAGAAAAATACAAGTGGTAAATCCGTCCGGTCTGCATCTTCGCCCGGCGGGATTGTTATGCCAGACGTCCATGAAGTTTAAGTCAAAAATTTCCATTTTGTTTCAGGATAACGAAATCAATGCCAAAAGCGTACTCAATGTCATGGCTTCCGGCATCAAATGCGGGTCTGAGATTGAAGTGCAGTGTACAGGCGACGATGAGGAAGAGGCTCTGGAGGCAGTGTGTAATCTGATCTCCACAGGACTTAAAGAGTAGGAGGGAATGAATTATGAGTGAACCGGAAAACTGTACTCATGACTGTGGCAGCTGTTCCGCAAACTGTGACAGTAGAAAGATGGATAAATCCAGTTTCCTGGAAAAATTAAGTGAAGGAAGTTCCGTAAAAAAAGTAATTGGAGTTGTCAGCGGAAAGGGCGGCGTTGGTAAATCTCTGGTGACTTCGCTGCTGGCCTGCCGGATGCGGGCAAAAAATTATCGGGTGGGAATCCTGGATGCGGATATTACAGGGCCATCCATTCCCAGGGCATTCGGAATTCATGGAATGGCAGGGGTGAGTCCCGAGGGAACGCTTTTAATGCCGGCGGTCACTGCCACGGGGATTGAAATAATATCTTCCAATATGGTACTGGAGCATGAAACAGATCCGGTGATCTGGAGAGGCCCGGTGATTGCAGGCGCCGTGAAGCAGTTTTGGGGTGAGACTCTTTGGGAGAATATTGATTATATGTTTGTGGACATGCCTCCGGGAACCGGAGATGTACCCCTTACAGTGTTCCAGTCCCTTCCAGTAAACGGAATTATTATTGTAACCTCTCCACAGGAACTGGTTTCCATGATTGTCGGAAAAGCTGTCAATATGGCAAAGAAGATGGATATTCCGATTCTTGGTCTGGTGGAAAACATGAGCTATCTGGAGTGCCCGGACTGCGGAAAGAAAATTTCCCTGTTTGGTGAAAGCAAAGTAAAAGAAGTGGCGAAGGAGTACGACATTCCTGTGCTGGCCAGGATTCCCATTCGTCCGGAAATCGCAAAAGCTGTGGATGAAGGCGTTGTGGAGTATGTGGAATCCGGTTTTTTGGATAAGGCTGCAGCCGTCGTGGAAGATATCTGAATATGTGTGAAATGCCCGTAGCCGCCGGAAAATTTTGGTGTCTGCGGGTTTCTCATAGTTTCATGTGTGAAGGCACACAAAAGATGCCACTGCCGCAGCCGGGCTGTCGAAAATCCGTCTTGCCGATGAAAGAATATGCATGATAAATCAGGACCGGGAGAGAGGCCTGCAAAAAAGGGAGGGAATAATTCCATGACGGTCAGGTTTGATACAATGCTTACAGCAGCCGAAAAGATCCATGTGGGTATTCTGAAACGATTGACCTGCTTTCTGACGCTCACCTTGTGGGGAATGCCGGTTTTAAACGTGATTGGGCTTTATCAGGCGATCCAGTATGGAATCCGTCCGGCGGGAATTGCGGTCTGGATTGTCTGTTTTCTGGTTTATTTATTGTTTCTTCTGCTCCTTGGCTGGCTGTGCATCCTGTGCCGGAGATTGCGGATTGTGAAACGTTTTCTGGCATGGATGTTTCTGTGGGTCCCGATACTGAATTACGGGCTCGCCATTTATGTGAGAGGACTGGCAAGACAGGAGATAGACCATACTCTTTATAAAATCAGCCTGGACAATGTGCGCGTGGAGCAGGGAATCTGCAATACAAG
The DNA here is from genome assembly GCA_910585355.1 of uncultured Lachnospiraceae bacterium. GTDB lineage: Bacteria > Bacillota > Clostridia > Lachnospirales > Lachnospiraceae > CANRXD01. Next base: position 3,140 of record CAJUDN010000021.1, on the reverse strand, counting down.
GTATCCGCTTCTTTTGGTCCATGGAGTGGGATTCCGGGATTTTCACTATTTTAATTACTGGGGGCGGATCCCCAGGGTGCTGAAAAGAAACGGAGCCAGAGTCTATTACGGCCATCAGGAAGCCTGGGGGACAGTTGAGGAAAACGGACAGATCTTAAGGAATAAAATCTTTGAAGTCCTGAAGGAAACAGGCGCAAAGCGAGTGAACCTTATCGCCCATTCCAAAGGCGGCCTGGACTCCAGATATCTCATAAGCGGACTTCACATGGCCCCGTATGTTGCCTCGCTGACCACCATCAATACCCCTCACAGGGGCTCTATGCTGGTGGATGCTTTAATGAAACTGCCGGATGGAATTTACCGGAATATATGCCGTTTGATTGATGTGTATTTCAAAAGGCTGGGAGACAAAACCCCCAATGCCTATGTGGCAAGCAGACAGCTTTCCTGCGCTTATGCCAGGGATTTTAATGAGAGATATCCGGATATGCCGGGAGTCTGGTACCAAAGCTATGCCAGCCTTATGAAGCATGGATTCAGCAGTAAGCTTCTCTGCATTCCCTACTGGATATTAAAAGCTTTAGATGCAGAAAATGACGGTCTGGTTACAGAGGAGTCGGCCCGCTGGACCAACTTTAAAGGAACCATAAGAAACACGTATCTTCGCGGGATTTCCCACGGTGACATGATTGATTTAACAAGGGAGGACTACAGAGGGTTTGATGTGCTGGAGTTTTACATAGAAGTGGTCAAAGGGTTAAAGGAGAGGGGGCTTTAATTTGCAGGGAGAAACAGGCCGGATTATTCAGCCAGTTCCTCCCATTTTTCATAGAGCGATTCCAGCTTCCCGGCAATCGCCTCTTTTTCCTGATTCAGTTCCATAAGTTTCGCCACATCAGTAAAAATCTCTTCTTCACAGAGAAGAACGTCAATTTCACCGTTTCTGGTTTCCAGCGAGTGGATTTCCTCCTCCACCTTCTTTAAATCGTTCTGGCGTTTTCGGATACGGGCCTGTTCCTCTTTCTGAGCTTTCCAGTCCAGTTTTTCCTCTGAGGGTTTTGACTCGGTGAAAATGTCTGGAACGGTCCGGGAATGGACATGGGCGTTCATCATGTCGTCGTGCTTTTCCAGATAATAGTCATAGTTGCCGATGTAATTTAAAAGCTGATTGCTGGTCAAATCCAGGATTCTTGTGGCGGTCCGGTTGATGAAGTACCGGTCATGTGACACATAGAGGATGGTGCCGCCATAGTGGCTTAAGGCATTTTCTAGAATTTCCTTGGAAGTAATGTCCAGGTGGTTGGTGGGCTCGTCCAGAATCAGGAAATTGGCTTCAGACAGCATGAGTTTCGCCAGGGAAACGCGTCCCCGCTCGCCGCCGCTTAAGTCGCCGATTCGCTTAAATACATCATCGCCGGTGAAAAGGAAGGCGGCCAGGGTGTTCCGAATCTGTGTGTTTGTCATCCCCGGATAGGCGTCGGAGATTTCCTCGAAAAGGGTTTTTTCCATATGAAGCACCTGGTGGTCCTGGTCATAATATCCAATGTGTACCCGGGAGCCCAGAATGATTTCTCCGGTATCCGGCTCTACCAGGCCGTTGATGATTTTAAGTATCGTGGTTTTTCCGGTTCCGTTGTCGCCGATGATGGCCACCCGTTCTCCCCGCTTTACATCAAAGTCCACATGGGAAAACAGATGGAGAGAACCAAAGGATTTTCCCAAATCCCGTACTGTCAGGACGTCGGTTCCGCTTAAAATATTTGGCTCCAGACGGATGTCCATGGCATCATCCACCTCTGTGGGCTTTTCCAGAATTTCAATTTTATTTAACATTTTTTCCCGGCTTTCCGCCCTCTTTATGGACTTTTCCCGGTTAAAGGAGCGCAGCTTTTCAATGACCTCCTCCTGGTGTTTGATTTCCTGCTGCTGGTTTAAATAGGCTTTCATCTGGATCGCCCGCATCTGGGTCCGTTTTTCGCTGTATGCTGTATAATTTCCAAGGTAGACCGCAGCCTTTCCATTGTCTAATTCCACTACTTTGGTGACAATTTTATCCAGGAAATACCGGTCATGGGCCACGATAATGACAGCCCCCTTATAATTTAGCAAATACGTTTCCAGCCAGGCGATGGAGGACATGTCCAGATGGTTGGTGGGTTCGTCCAGAAGAATGATGTCAGGTCTTGTAAGGAGCAGCTTTCCCAGGGAAACGCGTGTTTTCTGCCCGCCGGATAAGGTGGAAATCTGCTTTGTAAATTCCTCTTCCGTAAAGCCCAAACCCTTTAAAACGCCGATAATTTCACTTTTCCAGGCGTAGCCGTTTAAAAGCTCAAACTGGTGGCTCAGACGGCTGTATGACGACATCATCTCTTCCAGCTCACCGCCTTCGGCCAGTTTCATAGAAATCTCCAGTTCTCTTAATTTTTCTTCCATTTCAATAACAGGGCGTTTGACTTCTGCCATTTCCTCATAGATGGTGCGGTGGCTTAAAAGGTCCTGATTCTGGGCCAGGTAGCCGAAGGTCTTTCCTTTGGAGATTACAACCTCACCGGAGTCCGCGGGAAGCTCGCCCACAATAATTTTAAGGAGCGTGGATTTTCCGGCTCCGTTGATACCTACAATGGCGGCTTTCTCATGTTCTTCTATATGAAAGGAAGCGTTTTTGATGATATCGTCGCTTCCAAAGGATTTGCAGATATTACTGCAGGATAGTATCATATTGCCTCCTGTTCCGGCCGGGGGGCCTGGTTTTTTGTGGTTTGCTGTAAAAGCTCAGCGCTTCGGTCCGTCCTGACCAGTATATCACGGACTGTGAAAAAATGCCACGAAAATGTTTGACAAGGATTTGACAAATGACTTTGTTGTGGTATAATGTCGTTAGACATTATACCTGTGCATACCGGTTTCTGCGTTCACCGCAGAAAGCCGTGCACATCCGCCCGGAGGGATATCATGTCTGGAGGACATGGTATAATGTCGTTAGACATTATACCTGTGCATACCGGTTTCTGCGTTCACCGC
>CAJUDN010000020.1:3535-41928 GCA_910585355.1 uncultured Lachnospiraceae bacterium | reverse complement strand
TACCGCAAAGTGGGGCGTGCAGATGACGGGAATGAATTTTCAGACACACTCTAGGAGAAATTTTTTCATGTTCATAATTTTAACATCCATACCGTATACCTCCGCAAAAATGATGTTGATGAATTGCCCCTCAAGTGTCATTTTAGCGCGAGGCCAATGAAAGGAATATCCTGTTCCCGCCCTCAATTATCAATATCCTGCCATTTCCTGCGATACTCCGACGGCGTACATCCCATAGCGTCTCGAAAGGTTTTACCAAAATAACTGCTGCTGCCCAGGCCGCAGAGCTGACCCACTTCGGTGACCGGCGCTTTGATTTCCAAAAGAAGGCGGCACGCTTGCTGGAGCCGGTAGCTTTTCATATACTCCACCGGGGTGGTGTGAAGGCACTCCCGAAAGGCCCGGAAGCATTCCCGCTCACTCAAAAATGCGGCTCCAGCCAAATCAGATACAGTGATTTTTTCCGAATAGTGCTCATGGATATAGATCATCATTTCCTTGATTTTTTCGCTGCTTTCCCTCCGGCGGGCAGGGGCGCTCAAGAGGGGGCGGGCCAGCTCAAAAAGGACCAGCCAAATTTCCGCCAGGGTGTTTCGGAGCCTCACCTCGTAACCAAATTCATCAGGGGAGAGGCGAAAGGCCTCCTTGATCCGCTCCAAAACCGCCGTATGGGCCGGGTCTGAGGGGAGAAGGGGAAGCATCTCCACTTGGCCTGCCGCGGCAAGCGGGGTGAGGTACCGCTCCCCAATTCGGCTTTCCATCCTGCCCAGCAGGGACGGCTCAAAAATATGCAGCAACTGAACGGTGCCCGGTTCCGCTGTGGTCATGTGGAGGACATTGGCGTTTACCAGTATCGCGGAACCTTCGGGCAAAAGGGCCATACCGCCGGGGGTGTGGTAGCGCAAACAGCCTTTTTGAGTGTAGGACAGTTCCACCGCGCCGTGCCAGTGCCAGGGAGCGGAGCGATCCAGGTAATCGTCCATTTCCACCCGAGAGGCAATGTAGGGGAAATCGGGAACAAAGCCGGGGAGCAGTTCCTCCTTGCTCCCCGCCTGAAAGATAATTTTGTGAATGTTTTTAATATCAACCACCTCAAAGAAATCCAATTGCACAAATACAAGAGTTGTTACTCCATCTGGCAAAAAGCTAACCGTGGAAATATGGTCCAACTCTATTTTACCTGTGACAATGCCGCTACAAATAATTATAGTACGCAAAACAGAAAAGAGCAAGGGTGGGAAAAGCTCCTCCCTTGCTATATTTATAGATTATTCTCGATAGAAATGATAAATCCGACCCCGTCGGAGAACATTCAGATTTGGCCTGCTGGGAAGTGGCTATGTACTTTATGGTCTTAGGAACTGCATCTGGGCGAGATAACATTAACTGCCGCTGATTATAGCAAATGAACGCGGCATAGTGGGCTACGTTAAGTGAATTTGGGCCAAATATACCGCAAAGCGGGGCGTGCTGATGACGGGAATGAATTTTCAGACACGCTCTAGCAGGGGCGACAACGAATATGCCTCTCAAACTTTTGACTATGCCGATTTACAAGAATGAAATTACTTCCTCATGGGTGCTGCATTTTTGCGCCAGGGCTCTTTTATAGTCTCTCTTCAATTAATGCAGCCAGCTCCTTCATGGTGGACACGGTGTTGATATCATTTCTAAGGGCTGCGGAATTGGGATATCCGGCTGTATACCAGGCCACGTGCTTTCTCATCTCCCGCATTCCCGCCGTTTCCCCCTTAAATTCCATCATCATCTGTCCATGGCAAAGAATCATCTCCTTTACCTCTTTCTTCGACGGCCGTTCCGGCTTTTTTCCAGTTCTCAGATACTCTGTAATCTCCCTGAAAATCCATGGATTTCCCTTGGCTCCCCTGGCCACCATGATTCCGTCGCATCCGGTCTCCTTTATAAGAGCCATGGCATCCTCCGGTGAAAACACATCGCCGTTTCCGATTACAGGAATACGCACCTCCTCCTTTACCTGACGGATAATATCCCAGTCAGCCTTTCCGGAATAATACTGTTCCCTGGTCCTTCCGTGAACGGTGACGGCCGAAACGCCGCAGGCCTCCGCAATTTTCGCAATCTCCACCGCGTTGACCTGAGAATCATCAAAGCCTTTGCGGATTTTCACAGTCACAGGCTTTTTTATGGTTTTCACCATGGCCGTTAAAATTTCCTCCGCCAGCTTCGGATTTTTCATCAGGGCCGAGCCCTCCTGGTTCTTTACGATTTTCGGCACCGGGCAGCCCATGTTAAGGTCAAAAATATCAAATGGCCCCTCCTCCAGCTCCCCGGCAATGGACGACAGAATCTGCGGGTCGGAGCCAAACAGCTGGAGCGATACCGGGTGTTCTCTTGGATCCACCCTTAAAAGCTCCTTTGTATTCTTATTCTTATAAAGAACTGCTTTGGCGCTGACCATCTCCATACACACAAGCCCGGCTCCCTGTTCGCTGCACAGTACCCGGTACGGAAGATCTGTGACCCCTGCCATGGGAGCCAGAACCACGTTGTTTTTTAAGGTCACACCGCCGATTTTTAGCGTCATGGAACCAACTCCCCCTCCGCGCTTACATATCGTCCGTCAGGAGTATACGTATTCGTCAGCATGACTCCCGTATTATTGTCCAGATAGTACCACTTTCCAGCGGAATTGACCCAGCCGTAGGCCATGGAGCCGTCGCTGTTCAGGAAATAGTACTTTCCTTCCTTTAAAAGCCATCCGGTCTGCATGGCTCCCGTACTGTTGAAATAATACCAGCAGCCGTTGACCTTTTGGAATCCGGTCTGCATAATGCCGTACATGTCAATCAGATACGTTTTTCCATCCACATAGGCCCATTCGCTGGAAACCGGCTGTCCGTCTGTCTTAAAAAGCTTCCAGGCGCCGTTTTCCTGTTTCTGCCAGACGCCTCCCCGGTATGTGCTGTGAATGTAGAAGGCGTTCTCCTCTTCCTCCATATATTTTTTGGCCGCCTCGGAATTGGGGCCGCCGGAAAAAATATTTTCCTCGAGTTTTTCCCTGTCGCCTAAAGGATTGCTTCCCGTATTCCCGGGGCCTGTCCCGCCGTTCCATCCCGTGTCATAGGCAGGATTATTGACCTGAGTATCATAATCAAATTGAATGTTGAGCTCATTTCCTCCTGGTCCATAATTTGCAGCAGGCACTTTTACTGTTGTCATGGAACTAAACGCCGCCGCAAGGAAAACGCCCATACATATTTTACTATATTTCCTCTTTCTCATCTGATTCCCTCACTTCCTCTCCAAGGAATATCACCCGGTAATATAACTCCAAAGACTCCAGAAGCTCCCTTTTTTCCCTCTGGTACCGGCGAATTTTCAGCTCGCTTCCAATTTCGTCAAAGAAATAATCGTTATCATCCGCCTGCACCCGAAATTCCAGAGTTCCGTTCGGGGCAAATTCCAAAGTTAAAACTCCACCGATATCCTCCGTAAACAGGACGCACATGACCTGAAGCTCCTTCTTTATGTGGTCCGGAAGAGCTTTAAACTGCTGATTGAAGTAATATTTCTGTTCATAGGAGCTGGCGCCGCAGAGCACCACAGAATCCTGTTTTTCCATTCCCGTCTCCTTCCTTACAGGTAATTTAAAATTTCATCAATCCGGTTAATATGGTAGTCCGCCTGGCTCTGGTCAAAACCGAATCTCCCGTCTCTTAAGGCGGCCACGGTCATATTGGCCCGCTTTGCCGCAGCAATTCCAACGGTGGAGTCCTCAACGACGAAGCACTCCTCCTCCGAAAGGCCTAAGGTTTTAGCCGTGTAATGGTAAATTTCCGGGTTTGGTTTACTCTGTGCAAACTGCTTTCCGCTGACGATCAGATCAAACACCGGACGCATTCCTGTTTCTTCCATAATTTTTGCGATCAGCTTTGGGCCCGTGGAAGATGCCAGGGCCACTTCATAGCCCCGCCTTTTTAATTCCTTTGCCGTATCAAGGGCTTCCGGCCGGAAAATTTTTTTATAATCAACCTGGCTGTAAATATCCAGAGCGGAAAACTGGTCCCGCAGCTCTTCCCAGTTCTCCCCATTATTTATGGCCTTCTCCATGATGGTCCAGCTGTCCTTCCTGCTTAAGCCCACCATGGGGTTTAACTCCTCCATTGTCACTTTTGGGTTCTTTATTCTGGCAAACTCCAAAAGATAATCCATATATACAATTTCACTGTCTACGATCACGCCGTCCATGTCGAAAATCACAGCGCGTATTTTTTTGTGTTCCATAAGGTTCTCCTTCCGCCATACGGCTTTCCTTCTCCCATATAATTTTTCCTATGCCATATGACCCAGCATAACGCGATTTAAATAACCTTGCGCTTCGCTGGTCTGCTTTCCCGATAGCACAGAGGAAAAATGCACAATGAGCCCCATAGCGCCTCCGCTTTTTCTTTTCACTCTCGAAAAAACATCCTCGCTGAAGCAGAAAGGTATTTAAATTGGGTTATACCAGTACAGGCTTACACGAATCCTGAAAGAAATAGCGCCCGATATTCGTTTCCGCTGTGCATCCGCAAAGTGGGGCGTGCAGATGACGGGAATGAATTTTCAGACACACTCTAACATATTAATAGTTTCCTGTAATATCAAAAGGCGGCCCGCCATATGGCAGCCGCCTTTATTTTATCATGTCCCTTTCATTCCCGCAACTGTTACTCTTTTGTCTGTGAACATAACAGCATATGCCCATAAATCGCCTGCGGCAACGATCGGCCCGATTCGCTGTCATTCCTCATGTCTCCCTGCTGATTAATGGAGCGAGTAGCAGCCGCGGATTTTCATGTACTCCAGAATGCAGTCCACGCATCCGTCAGTTCCGATTCTGGCAGAATTCAGAATCAAGTCATAATTATCAAAGCATTCCCAGTCTTTTCCTGTATAATACCTATGGTAGTCGCGACGTTCCTTATCCATACGGCGGATGTTTTTGGTTACCTCCGAATCTTCATAATATCCCTTTTCCCTGATCCTCTTCACCCTGGCATCCATATCCGCATAGACGAACACCCGCACAAGCTTTTCCATTCCGGCCAGAATATGATCCGCGCAGCGCCCTACAAAAATACAGGACTCCTCCTGGGCCAGCTTCCGGATCACCGCAGACTGAAACCGGAACAGATTATCAGCGGAAACCAGATCGGCTCCCAGAGACGGAGACGTATTTTCTGGAATCATGGACTGGACAATTTTGTAGAGCAGCCTGTTTCCTGCTCTCTCATCAGCCAGATGGAAATAGCTTTCCCGGATGCCGCTTTCATCGGAGGTCATTTTTAAAATCTCCTTGTCATAGACATTCAGGCCAAGCCGCTTCCCCAACTTTTTTCCGACTTCTGCTCCTCCGCTTCCATACTGGCGGCCGATGGTAATAACCATATTTTCTCCTGCCATAAAAACGCCCCCTTCTTTCGCTTCTGTACTGAAATCTTATGCTCTGCCGTCCGGCAAAAGCCGGACTCCCGCCCGAAGGGCATGTATTGCGAAATGCCCCCTATGGGTACAGTTCCATCATACCATATTTTTCCGAAAAACTTAAGTCCTTTTTATACCTTTGTTGGCCCTTTATTGGCCGCTTTTCACAATAATTGTGTTATATCCCAGATTTCTCAGACGACGTTCCATGGCAGCCGCATTGTCAAGCTCCCGATACGCTCCCGCCCGGACATAATAAAGATTATCCCGGGCAGTCAGAAATGCCGGGAAGCCCTGGGCTCTGAGTTCTGAGAGCTCCCGCTCGGCATTGGAACGCAGACGGTAAATTCCTGTCTGCACCAGATAAAAGCCTGGCTCCTCCCCGGACACAGGCATTCTTCTTTCCAGTTCCTCAAAGGTCTTTACAATCCCATCGGCTATGGCGTCCGCCGTAGCCGCCGTATTGGCGTCAAAAAATGCATTATCCTTCTCGTTATCAATGAACCCGGCTTCCACTAAAACCGCCGGCATTCTCGTCCGCCTTAACACCACCAGCCCCGGCCGTTCTTTCACTCCCAGGTCGGTCCAGCCCACTGATGCCAGAGCCTCATCAATATTTTTTCCGAACAGCGCCGCTGTTCCCCCGTCGGAATACACCAGACTCTCAACACCGGAGGCTGTCCCCGGCACCGGCATAGCATTCCGATGGAGAGAAAGGAACAAGTCCGCACCAGACTGATTCCCCATCATGGCCTTTTCATAGGGACTGTCATACACATCGTTCACTCTGGTATAGGCCACCTGGATTCCACGCCGCTCCAGGGCGTTTCCCACGTCGAAAGCCAGCTGAAGCGTATCATTTTTCTCCTGCCTCCCATTATATATGGCCCCTGGCTCCTCTCCGCCGTGCCCTGCATCTATGATTACTTTTCTCATTGCTGCCAATGCTCTTCTCCTTTTTCTTTTTTCGTGTAATCAGTATATGAAAGAAATTCCCAAACGGTCCATGGGTAAATTTCTAAAATTTCCATATAATATCACTCAAAAGCTCGGTTAATCGAGAAAAATATGGTATAATGTCGTCAGACATTATACTTGTGCATTTGATTTCTGCGTTTACCGCAGAAAGTCAGGCACTGGAATCCGCCGGAGGCACCATGGCCGTTTGCGGACATGGTATAATGTCGTCAGACATTATACCCGCGCCGTTTCGCGTCCGTCCAAAGGCCGGACAAATTCTTTAGCGAATCGTGTGCGTCCATAAAAAACCCTTTCGGGCGTAACACAGAAAGCGAATCCGGGACCTGTCCTGCAGGACCCGGACGTAAATAAAAAGGAGGTATTATATGTTACTAAAAGACAAAGTAGCTGTTGTTACCGGAGGAACCCGCGGCATTGGCCTCGCCATTGTAAAAAAATATCTGGAGAACGGCGCAAAAGTAGTTCTGTTCGGTTCCAGAAAAGAGACGGCCCAAAAGGCGGTGGAATCCTTGAAGGCGGAAAATCCTTCCTGGGATGTGGATGGCATGGCCCCGGATTTAAACAATCCCGGAGAAATCGCCTCCGCATTTTCAAAGATCGTGAAATCTTATGGTTCTTTGGATATTCTTGTAAACAATGCAGGAATTTCCCAGAGCTCTCCGCTTTATGACTACAAGCCGGAGGAGTTTGAAAAAATCATGAATCTCAACGTTCTCTCGGTTCTTTATGCCTCTCAGGAAGCTGCAAAAATCATGAAAGAACAGGGCGGCGGCGTAATTTTGAACACCAGCTCCATGGTCTCCATCTATGGCCAGCCCTCCGGCGTGGGATATCCGGCCAGTAAGTTCGCCGTAAACGGCATTACCAAATCCCTGGCCCGGGAGCTTGGCAAAGACCATATCCGCGTCAACGCCGTGGCTCCGGGAGTCACAGAAACTGATATGGTAAAAGTCCTTCCCGACGCTGTCATTAAACCATTGATTCAGACCATCCCCTTAGGAAGGGTAGGAATGCCCGAGGATGTGGCCAACGCGTTCCTTTTCCTGGCCAGCGACATGGCTTCCTATGTGAGCGGAGCTATCCTTTCTGTAGACGGCGCTGCCAGAACCTGATATAGAGCAGCTGTAAAAAGAAAACAACGGATATCATTCATTTAGTATCAATTCTAATGTATATTAAAAATACTAAATATCAATGACATACCATTTTTCATTTCATGGGAAAGATCTTGTTATGTTTAGGTCTTTCCCATGGAATAAAACACATTTCGTGCGTAAAAGCGCACATTTTTTACATATGAATATTAAAACAGATATATAATAAAAATAATACTAGAAAAAAGTATTATTTAATATGCAGCTGGATTTTGAAGCAGAGATACAGCAGGAACCGAACACGCAGAGATATACACCCATACGTATATGCGGGGTGAGGAGCCGATGGATTTTGTGTCAGGAGGCGGTTACTGACAGGGAGGAAAACAGAATATTGTAGTTTCAAACAGTCCTCCAGACGAAAGAAAGGAAACAGCCGCCACTATTGCAATAATGACGGCTGTCGGATTGTAAAATCCATTTAGTTTGTTCATTGTGAGGGGTAGAGCCGCTTCTATGGCTTTCCCTTTTTCTATGTTTAATATAGTGCATTGGGCAACCGGATTCAAGAGCCAAACGTGCGTTTATTGTAATGTAAGCAACAGTTCAGCAATCTGACTTCTCGTTCCTCTTATCCATGATAAATTGTTTCAAATTTGTTCTATGATTGTATTTTACAGAAGCTGCTTTATCTTTTTCTATTATAATTTCATTCATATCAAGGCCATTCAGCGCAGCAATGGCAACCGCGTAATGGATCACATCCGCCAGTTCGACGCCCAGTTCAATCTGTAATTTTTCTTCAGAATCTGACTTTTTCCTTCCTGCTTTTTTATTTAGAACTTCGGCCACCTCACCGATCTCTTCTACGAGTTTCATAAATAAGCTTTGATCGTTCCCGCCATTACTGTAATGATCAAGTAAATAAGCTTCCAGTTCTGCTATCGTTACTTTCATAACACAATTTCCTCTGTAAAGTATGATTTTTTTGGTTGCTGCTGGGTACATTATAACACACGCACAGAAGGTCATTCAAGTTGTAGATGCCAGAGCTGCTTTTCTGGTTACTGTTCGCTCTCCGTTCAATCACTCCGATAATTGAATGGGAGCCAGTACTATAATTAGGCCAAAGCATATGCCCCATTGCCGCAGGCAATCTTAAAGGGGCATATGCAGTTACGTTCACAGGATACCTGTGAATAATAACCCTTCCCGGGTGACATCCAGCCAGTAAATATCCGAACTTCCAGTCAGAATATCTTCTAGCCGCAGGTAACAGGCCCTGCTTTCAATAATATAATTCACATTTCCGGATAGAAAAAAAATTTTTTCATAAAATGAATGTTAATGAAATTCAACTGCCAGCGGCTCCTATATGGCAAGGTTTACCATATTTAATACCGGAACTGCCGCACAGCCTGTTGGTATTCCTATTATGCTTAAACTGTAACTGTCCAATGCCACTGTTCAATGCCCTAACAGTTACAGAAAAAACATTGAAAATCGACTGCGGCAATGGAATTGGGTTTCGTTTTTTTAACAAGGAGGAAAGATATGAAACGTTTTTGCAGAGCGCTTGCTGTGATACTCAGTATAGGAATGCTTTCGGCAGCAGCCTCCGGATGCAGCGCAGCCGGACGGGATTCCCGCCGGATCATCCGAATCGGCCATAACCAGGCAACCGACCACCCCACCCATATTGCCCTGCTCGCTTTCGAAGAATATATCGAAGACAGGCTCGGAGACAGGTACAATGTGGAAGTATATCCCAGCGAGCTGCTTGGTTCTCAAACAGACATGGTTCAACTGACGCAGACAGGCGCTATCGACTTCTGTGTGGCGAGCAACTCGATCCTGGAAACTTTTTCGGAAAACTATACGCTGTTCAATCTGCCGTATCTATTTGCTTCTCAGAATGCATATCACGCGGCAATGGACGATTCAAAAATTGTGGATCCTATTTTTGAATCCACCTCCAAAGCCGGTTTTGAAGCGGTTACATGGATTGACGCGGGAACCCGTAATTTCTATACGGTATCCACGCCAATTAACACACCGTCCGATCTAAAAGGCTTAAAGATTCGCGTACAGCAGTCTCCGACCAACGTGGAAATGATGGACCGTCTCGGCGGTTCCGCGACGCCGATGGGTTTCGGAGACGTGTACACCGCACTGCAGTCCAAGGTAATCGACGGAGCGGAAAACAACGAAATGGCTTTAACTTCCAATGGACACGGCGATGTCTGCCGGTTCTATTCCTACGATATGCATCAGATGATTCCAGATATTCTCATCGGAAACTGTGCTTTTCTGGACGAGCTTTCCGAAGATGAACGGGCAATCTTCGAGGAAGGTTTTCAACTTGTCAATCTGGTGGAACGGGAGGAATGGGGAAAGGCGGTTGATGCCGCGAAGGAAAAAGCTCAGAACGTACAGGGCGTACAGTTCCTTTATCCGGACCCGAAGCCGTTCCAGGAAATATGTGAACCCATGCATGAAAAGGTGCTTTCGCAGTATCCGAATCTGCGGCCCATCTATGAGCGGATCCAGGAATGCAACACAAAGTATTCCCCGGAAACAGAGTAGAAACCAGGAGGTATGTATATGAACACATTTCGTAATGGAATTACCCGGACATTAAACATGCTGGCGGGCTTAAGCTTCCTTGCCATGGTCATTCTGACCTGCTGGCAGGTTCTCACAAGATATGCGCTTAAAAATCCGTCCACCTGGTCAGAGGAGCTTGTCGGTTATCTGTTCGCATGGATGAGCCTGATGGGTGCTTCCCTCATTACCTGTGAGCGCGGACACATGAACATTCCGATTCTCGTAGAAAAATGCAGCCCAGGCATGCAGAAGCTTTTAAACTGTTTCGGAGAGATCATCGCCTTTCTGTTCTCGGCCATTATCCTCACCTTCGGCGGAGTCCGGATTACAACGTTAGCCATGGGGCAGATGACGTCTTCTCTTGGCGTGCCCATCGGTATTTTCTATATCGTACTGCCGCTCTGCGGAATTCTCAACATGATCTATACACTGCTTAATGTTGCGGATATCCTCCATGGTCAGGCAAGAGAAAAGGAGGCGGCATAAATGGCAATACAGTCGCTGGTTATTATTCTAATCGTGCTGCTGGCGCTTCTTGCGCTTGGGGTACCGATTGTCTATTCTATCGGCATCTCTGCCCTTGTGGTGATTTTACAGACCGTACCGCTTGACGTATCTGTGGTAACGGCGGCTCAGAGGACCTTCGTAGGCATGAGCAAGTTCAGTCTGACTGCCATCCCGTTTTTTATTCTGGCAGGCAATCTGATGAATCAGGGCGGTATTGCAAAACGCCTGGTTGATTTTGTTATGGCGATCCTTGGCAAGCTTCCGGGCGCTCTGCTGGTTACAAATGCCGGCGCAAACGCCCTGTTCGGAGCCATCTCCGGCTCCGCTTCCGCCGCCGCGGCCGCTGTGGGAAGCATGGTCAGGGAGGGAGAAGAGGAACAGGGCTATGATCCGGCCCTCTGCGCGGCTACAAACGGAGCGTCGGCCCCCTCCGGCCTCTTAATTCCTCCGTCAAACGCTCTGATTACGTACTCTCTCGCATCCGGCGGCACGTCGGTAGCCGCCCTGTTCCTTGGCGGTTATATTCCGGGATTTCTCTGGGCCCTCTGCTGTATTGTCGTCGGGGTGATCCTTGCAAAACGCAGAGGATACCGGGGAGCCGAAGGCAGATTTGACTGGAAAAATCTCGGAACCGCGACCATACGCGCCATCCCTGCTCTGTCCCTGATTGTAATTGTGATCGGAGGGATCGTCTCCGGCATTTTCACCGCCACGGAAGGATCCGCGGTCGCCGTCGTCTATGCCCTGGTTCTCGGCGTCCTGTACCGCAATATTACACTGAAATCCTTCTGGAAGATTGTGGTGGAAAGCGCGAAAATGAGCGGTATGGTCGTATTCTTAATCGGCGCTTCCAACATTCTCGGCTGGGTTATGGCATTTTTACAGATTCCACAGGCTGTTTCCGAGGCTCTTTTGGGACTGACCGACAATTACGTGGTGATCCTTTTGATTATGAATGTGATTCTTCTGATCGCAGGAACCTTTATGGACGTAACCCCCGCAATTTTGATCTTTACGCCGCTGTTCCTTCCGGTTGTGAAAACTTTCGGCATGCATCCGGTACACTTTGGACTGATTCTCGTTTATAATCTGTGTATCGGGAACATTACGCCCCCGGTCGGCAATACGCTGTTTGTGGCGATCAAAGTCGGCGGCACGACTCTTGCAAAGACCATTCCCTATATGATATGGTATTATATTGCCATTCTGATTGGGCTGCTTTTCGTCACATATGTTCCGTTCTTAAGCACAGGTCTGCCTATGGCTGCCGGCTTATTATAAACGCTCTAAAGCGTGCCTGAAAATCACTTTCCGTTAGATATGTGTCACCGTTTTTGGGAAATCAGGTCTGAATGAGGGAGGTGCAGCGGGGCTGCGCCGAGGCTTTCTGACCTGTGCAATCGGGAAAACAGGCAGATAATAAGAAAGTTTCAGAGAGTACTCAATATAAAACCAGGAGGTAACTTTATGCAGATGACATTTCGCTGGTACGGCGACGGCAACGACAGCATCACGCCGGAGATGATCCGGCAGATTCCCGGAGTCACCGGACTCGTCTGGGCGCTCCACGACAAACAGGCAGGTGAGGTATGGGAAACGGAGGAAATAGAAGCCGTCAGACGCCGTATTAAGGGCGCCGGCTTCCACATGGATGTGGTGGAAAGCGTCAATGTCCATGACGACATCAAAATCGGTCTCCCCACCCGCGACAGGTATATTGAAAACTATAAGACCACGCTTCGCAATCTGGCGAAGTTCGGCGTCAAAGTCGTAACCTACAATTTCATGCCGGTCTTTGACTGGACAAGAACGGATCTGTTCCATCCGCTGGAGGACGGCTCCACCGCCCTGTTCTACGAAAAAAACCGAATTCATGAGGATTACAGGGAGATGGCCGACTACATTCTCAATCATCTTCACGGGATGACCTTTCCGGGCTGGGAGCCTGAGAGAATGGCGAAGCTGGACGAACTTTTTGAGGCATACCGTCCGGTAACTAAGGAAAAACTCTGGGAGAATCTTAAATATTTCCTTAAGGCGATTATGCCGGTCTGTCATGAAACCGGAATCAAAATGGCAATCCACCAGGATGACCCGCCGTGGGATATTTTCGGGCTGCCCCGCCTTCTGTGTGACAAAGACTCCATCGGCCGTTGCCTTCATATGGTAGATGACCCGCATAATTGTCTCTGCCTGTGCTCGGGATCTCTCGGAGCCAATCCGGAAAACAACGTGGCCAACATTGTCCGTACCTACTGTGACCGGATTGCCTTCGCCCATGTCCGTAATGTCCGTCATTATCCCAATGGAGATTTCACGGAGGCCTCCCACCGCGACTGCGACGGAGATACCGGAATCCTTGATATCATGAAGGCCTACCATGACTGCGGCTACACCGGATATATGCGGCCGGACCATGGCCGTCATCTCTGGGGCGAGCAGTGCCGGCCGGGCTACGGCCTCTATGACCGGGCTCTGGGGATTATGTATCTCTGGGGCTGCTGGGACATGCTCGATAAAACCGAAGGCAAAATAGAATAAAAAGGAGGCGTCTATGGAAACATTTATGAATCAGGATTTCCTGTTATCCACGCCGACGGCAAAATGGCTGTACCATGACGTGGCAGAGAAAATGCCTGTGATTGATTATCACTGCCATGTAAATCCGCAGGAGATTGCAGAGAACCGCAAATTTAGCAACATTTCGGAAGTATGGCTTGGGGGAGACCACTATAAATGGCGGCAGATGCGTTTCGGCGGCATTTCGGAGGAAAAGATAACTGGAAACGCGGATCCAAGAGAAAAATTCCGCGCCTTCGCATCCATTATGCCGCGGCTCATCGGAAATCCCCTGTATCATTGGAGCCATCTTGAGCTTAAACGATATTTTGGCATCCATGAACCGCTGACAGAGGAAAACGCGGACGCAGTCTACGATGCGTGCGGAGAAATCCTCTCCGGCCTTTCTGTCCGGGATATGATGCACATGTACAACGTGAAAGCCGTATGCACCACAGACGACCCCTCCGACGACCTCCACTGGCATACGGTCATCGCAAAAGATCCCGCCATGGATATAAAGGTTCTTCCGGCGTTCCGTCCGGACAAGGCCGTTAACATTGAGAAGGAAGGCTTTGTAGAGTATATGGGAAAGCTCTCCCGCACCGTCGGATATGAGATAAAAAGCACCGACGACGTCATCCGCGCACTGAGTGACCGGATTGATTTCTTTGCCGCGCACGGCTGCCTCTGCGCCGACCACGGGCTGGATTCCTGCATGTTTGAAGCGCCGGACGGCCGTGCTGCGGACCGGGCCTTTGCGGACGCGATGCAGGGAATTCGTCCCCAGACGAAGGACGCGGATGTTTTTAAGACCATGGTGACCATGGCGTGTGCGAAAACATACGCGAAAAAAGACTGGGTCATGCAGATCCATTTCGGATGCCTCCGCAACAATAATAAGATCATGTTCAGAAAGCTGGGCGCCGACACCGGCTTTGACGCGGTCAACAGCCGGTCAGGCGTGGAACACATGGCCTCTCTCCTGAACGCGTTTATGGAAAACGGCGGCCTTCCGAAAATGATCTTATATTCCCTGAATCCCAACGACAATACGGCCCTTGTCTCCATTGCCGGATGCTTCCAGGGCGGGAGTGTGGCAGGACGCATCCAGCACGGCAGCAGCTGGTGGTTCAATGATACCCGCTCCGGGATGCGAAACCAGCTGACGGAACTCGCGAACAACGGAATGCTGGGATGCTTTGTAGGCATGCTGACAGACTCCCGCTCTTTCTTAAGCTATACAAGGCATGAATACTTCCGCCGTATCCTCTGCGAGCTGATCGGCGAATGGGTGGAAAGCGGACAGTATCCGGACGACAGAAAACATCTTACAAAGCTCGTGGAAGATATCTGCTTTAACAACACAAACGCGTTCTTCCGGTTTGACGTGCAGTAGCAGTAATTACAGCCGAATGCCACAGTTTCACATAGGCTAATTTCGAAATGTGCGCTGTAGTGGTAACGCGTGTTTAAAAATTCAATCCCATCATCTATTCGGTCAGTAGAAAGGAGAAATTCATGATAAAATTACCGTTAAATATTGATTTTACAGGAAAAGTCGTCGTGATCACAGGCGCGGGCGGAGTTCTCTGCGGCACCATGGCAAAAGCCTTCGCACAGGCGGGCGCTAAGGTCGCCGCTCTCGACTTAAATGAGGACGCCGTAAAAAAGACGGTGGACGAATGCAGGGCCGAAGGCTATCTCTGCGAAGGCTACAAGGCCAATGTTCTGGACCCGGAGGCCCTGGAGGCGGTGCATGCACAGATTCTTAAGGATCTGGGCCCCTGCGATATCTTAATCAACGGAGCCGGTGGAAATAATCCGAGGGCAACCACAGACAACGAATATCATCACGAGGCAAAAGAGGGCCAGAAAACGTTCTTTGACCTGGACGCAGACGGCGTGGATTTTGTGTTCAAACTGAATTTCCAGGGAACCCTGATCCCGACCCAGATCTTTTCCAGGGACATGGTGAAAAGAAAATCTGGAAATATTCTGAACATCTCCTCCATGAACGCGTACATTCCTCTGACCAAAATTCCGGCGTACTCCGCGGCAAAGGCCGCCGTCTCCAACTTTACGCAATGGCTTGCGACTCACTTCGCGGGCACAGGAATCCGCTGCAACGCCATTGCGCCGGGATTTCTGATTTCCAATCAGAACCGGTCTCTTCTGTTCCATCCAGACGGTACGCCGACCGCCCGGTCCGAGAAGATCTTAAACGGCACCCCGATGCACCGTTTCGTGGACGGAGAAGAACTTCTCGGCGCCGTATTCTTCTTATGCGACGATACGGCCGCCGGCGCAATCACCGGCGTGGCTCTGCCAATTGACGCGGGCTTCGCCGCCTACTCAGGCGTATAAAGAACTAATTATTTTTTTATTTCCCGGATCACGTCAATGACCGTGCCGTCCCGGTATTCCACAACGCAGACCACCCGGTCCGTGGTCTCAATGGGAGCAGGAACTCCCGTTAAAGACTCTGCCAGCTCCTGAAGATACTGGATGGTCACTAACTTCATATCGGCCTTCTCCAAATCTTCTTTCAGTTCTCTGTAATTTTTATGGGCCGGATTTAAAGCGACTCCCGCCTCCGTCACGACCGCCGCCACAGTCTCTCCCGGCGTACAGCAGGTAAATACCCGCTTTGTGACGGACGGCGTTCTTCCGCGGACCACAGGCAGACAGACAATGGAAATATCCGAACCGGCCGCCACATCCGGGCCCCCTCCAAGGCCTCCCATCATCTCACCGGAAGAGCCCGTCAGGATATTTACGTTAAAGTCCGTGTCCACTTCCAGAGCCGCCAGCACTCCGAAATTTAACTTATCCAGCATGGAGCCCTTGGAAAAGGGGTTGGAATACACCGCGTTGTCGATTTCTACGATTCCCGGTTCTTCCGCAATGGCTCTGGCCGCAACGGCGTCAAAGCACTGGCTGCACTCCAGGACGCGCACCAGGCCTTTTTTATACATATCCACAATGGCTGCCGTAATACCGCCAAGGGCGAAGCTTGCCTTTACGCCCCGCGCTTCCATCCGGTCCGCCAGATAGTTGGTGCAGGCAATGCTGATGGCCCCGGCCCCGGTCTGGAAAGAAAAATTGTCCTTAAACAGTCTGGAGGCCGCCATCACATCGGCCGCCCGTTCGGCGATCATTAAGTCCCTGGGGTTTTTGGTCATTCTTGCCGCGCCCTTTCCAATCTTGTCCGGATCGCCGATCCGGTCCACTTTCACCACATAATCCACATACTGCTGGGAAATACTGACCGGATTACAGGGGTAATCCACAAGATAATCCGTAATCACAATGACCTTCGCCGCATTCCCGGCGTCCACGAAGGAATATCCCAGAGAGCCGCAGGCGTTGGGACCAATCTGGCCGGTGGCATTTCCGTATTCATCGGCGGCGGAGGCCCCGATAAAGGCCACATCAATCATAAGTTCTCCTGCCTCTATGGCCCTGGGCCTGGACCCATGAGTGCGGAGAATCACAGGCTCCTCCATAAGGCCTTCCAGTACCGCGTCCCCAAGCTCGCCGCGGATTCCGCTGGCCTCGATTCTGTCGATGGTCCCGTCCTTTACAAAGTCCACGATGGACGGATTTTTAATGTTCACGACGGCGCTGGGTGCAAACCGGAGACGCCTGATTCCCAGATGGCGGATGGCGGTCAGCACCTGGCCGACGATCTCATCCCCCTCGCGGAAGCTGTGATGGAAAGAAATGGTCATGCCGTCCTTAAGGCCTGCGGCCTTTACTGCTTCCTCGATGGAAGGGAGCATTTTGCAGTCTCCGGAAACATGCTTTCCGGCTGTCCTTAAGGTATGCACGGGCCCGCCGGACGGCGCCTCCGTATAAGCGCCTGTATAGGGCTTAACCACATAATTCCCGATTTTTTCCGGGATTTCCCGTCCCACTGAATTTTTCATCTTAAATCACCGTCCCTTTCACATGGATGCCTGCCGCCTCGGCCTGCGCGAGGGTAGTCAGGGCCCGAAGCTCCATGGGCTTGTCGATCATACCTCCGTCTAAGGTAACGGCTCCCTTGTGGTTCTTCTTTCCCTCTTCCACAGCCGCCAGAACGCGGAGGGCATATTTAATTTCTTTCGTGCTTGGAGTGAAGTAGGAATTTACCGTATCAATCTGTCTTGGATGAATACAGGTTTTTCCGTCAAATCCCAGATTCTTTGCAAGCGCCGTATCTTCCATAAGCCCCTCTTTGTCGTTGATATCGCTGAATACAATATCCAGAGCGTCTATTCCCGCCGCGCGGCAGGCCATGAGTACCGCGTTCCTTGCGTAAAACACCTCCAGACCCTTCTTTGTCCTCTGGGCCTTTAAACTGGCGGTCAGATCCTCCGCGCTTACGGCCATGGCTGTCACACGAGGATCAGAATGGGCGATCTCCATGGCGTTTATCACGCCCATATAGGATTCAATATTGCAGATCAGCTCGATCTTTCCCGCTTCCAGGCCGATTTTTTCCTCGATTGCCCTAATGCGCTCTGAAATATTTTTTACCTCTCTGGCATATTCCACCTTGGGAATACGGATGGCGTCGGGGTTGGCCCGGACTGCAGCCTGCAGATCCTCCTCCAGATATTCCGAATAGATACCGTTGACGCGGATGCACACATACTTGTCCTTTGGACGGTGGTTTTTCACCATGTTGTATACTAAAAATCGCGCCGCATCCTTTTCCGACGCCGGAACTGAGTCTTCTAGATCATAGATCAGCATGTCTTCATTATAAAATACCGCCTGAATCATGTTGACCGGGCTGGAGCCGCTGGCGTAAAGGCTGGTGCGTTTCAGACGGATTGTTTTTTCTGCCATTCTTTTTCATCCTCCTTTGACCAGTCATAGTGTTCCTCGGCCCCACGGCAGATGACGCACTGCATTCTGGATTTAATCACACAGTCCAAGGCCCCCTTATCGCGGATCGCCACCTCCGCGTCCGTGACGCCGAATTCTTCCAGAGTCTTTTTTACCGTCTCCAGAATGGACTCGCCAAACATCATTTTCACATCGCTTTCCAGATCAATGTCGATTCCATTGCCCGGATTGGGACGGATGGTAATCTGACAGTCGCTGGATTCCAAGGTCCCGGCCACCGCCGGTTTTTTAATTTCCATGATCGTATCCCCTCTCTGCCGTCCTTTCCGGCCGGCCATTCCGTTTAAAATCCATAGACCTGGGCCGGATTTTCCACTAGGGCAAGTTCTTTTGCCCGGTCTGTCAGAAACCACTGGTCAATGGTCTTAAAAAGCTTCCCCTCATCCGGCTTTATTTTTTCCGTAACATGAGGGAAGTCGCTGCCCCACAGCATCCGCTCGGGCGCATACCCGGAAAACGCGCGCGCCACCCTGGCCGCGTCCTCCCAGGGCTCTCCTTCTTTTGTATTCAAATAGGGACCAGACAGCTTTACCCATGTATTTCCCTTATCCAGCCTCCGGCATATCCAGGAAAAGGCCGGATCCGAAGTTCCAAGCTCCGGTTTCAGCCGTCCCATATGGTCAATGACCACTTTATTCTCCAGGCTCTCTATGATCTTTGCGTATTCCAGAAGCTGGGCGGAGCTCATATGGAGCTGGATGTTCCAGCCCATGTCCTTTGTCCGGTCCGCCAGACCTTTGCACATGTCCATGGAAACCACCGCGTTGGCCGGATTCCACACGCTGAACCGTAAGCCCCGGACCCCATGTGCATGAAGATATTCCAGTTGTTTATCGCTTACATCTCCCGTTACCACAGCGATTCCTCTGGCCCGGTCCGGTCCGAATTTTTCAATGGCGTCCACCAGACAGGCATTGTCCACGCCAAAGGGCTTTGCCTGGACGAAAACAGCCCGCTCCAATCCAGCTCCCCTGGCTAGCTTTTTATATTCCTCCACGGTTCCTCTCTGAGCCTGGGCTTTGCCGTCGTTTGGGAATGCCGGGTCAATGATATGTAAATGGGAATTGCAGGCATGGGCTGGCAACGTCACATGTTTGTCTTTCATCCTCCCTCCTCCTTTCCGAGTCCTCTCGCAGACTCTCATGTCCTTTTTCATTTTTCATTTCAGGCCTTATTTCGGGCCTCATTTCAGGCTTCATTTTAGGCCTTATTTCGAGCCTCATTTTAGGCCTTATTTTAGCTCTTATATCAGCACTTATTTCAGCCCTCACTTTAGCCCTTATTTCAGGCCTCATTCTAGGCTTTATTTTAGCACTCATTTCAGGTCTTATTTCAAACCTCTTTCTTGCGGCGGTTGTTTTGCAAATTCTCTTTTTTGTGCTTTTAAATACGGGAACAGCCCTCCGGCTTTCATAATATCCTTTTCTAAGTCGCTGACCGCGTCGCCGTGAAACTCGCTGCCGTTATCCAGATTTCTTATGCTGCCTTTGTCCATATCCACTTCCAGCATATCCCCGTCCTTTATAACGCCGTTTTTAATGGCCTCGGAAAGTCCCCTGGTGAACAGCACCGGATAGCCGTTGTTAACGGCATTCCGGTAATAGATTCTCGAACATGTCTCTGCAAGAATACAGGGAATCCCGGCATACTGAAGGCAATATACGGCATGCTCCCGGCTGGATCCGCAGCCAAAATTTTTTCCGGCCACCACAAAATCCCCCGGGTTCACTTCCCTGGCAAAATTCTCCTTTCCCGGATAATACTCAAAAGAATACTGGGGCATGTTTTCGGGGTCCGTCTCCGCCAGATATTTATTGTGATAAATCAGATCGGTGTCCACGTCGTCGGAGAACACCCACGCTCTTCCTTTTAAAACGCTCATTGCTTCCTCCAATCACCGCCCGCAGGCGGCCTCTCCATTAAAGTATCTCTCTGGGATCCGTAATGCAGCCGCGGACTGCCGTGGCCATAGCCGACATGGGACTCATTAAGTAGGTATGGCTCCCTTTCCCGACCTTACCGATAAAGTTCCTGTTGGTGGTGGAGCAGCCGATGTCGCCTGAGGGCAGCGCTCCGTAATGTTCTGCGGTACAGAGGGAACAGGTGGGATTCGTGCAGACAATTCCGGCCTCCAGGAACGCGGCCAGAATACCCTCGCGGGCCAGCTTAAGCTGTACCTCGGCGGTGCTGGGCGTGATAATGGCGCGGATGGACGGATCAATTTTTCCTCCCCCCGCCATGAGGACCTCATAAGCCGCTTTAAAGTCTTCGTATCTTCCGTTGGAGCAGGAGCCGATATGAATCTGGTCCACCCTGGTCCCCGCAAGCTCAGAAACTGGTTTCACATTGTCGGGCGCATCGGGACAGGATGCGAGGGGCTCCAAGTCACTCACATCATAATGGAGCACCCGGCAGTATGGAGCGTTTGCATCTGCCGACAACATCCTTACCCGTTCCCTCACTTCTTCTCCGGCGCGCCCGCAGAGCCATTCCAGCACTTCCCCGTTCGGCATGATAAGAGGCACCTTTCCGCTCATTTCTGTCACCATGGAACAGAGGGTAATGCGCTCCGCCAGGGTGGCTCTCTCAATGGTTTCTCCCGTAAATTCCACCGCCAGAAAGTCCATGCCTCCGGCCCCCAGATCCCCGACGATTCTTGTCAGAAGATCCCGCATGCAGACCCCCTTTTTAAAGGTTCCCGTCACTTCGATTTTCATGGTCTCCGGCACACGGAACCAGCAGGTGCCGTTAATGTAGGCCGCCGCAATGTCAGAGTTTCCGTTTCCTGTGGCAAAGGCCCCCACGGCTCCCAGAAGATTCATATGGCTGTCCGTGCCCAGAACCACATCGCCCGGCTTTATGAGGCCCGCTTCCAGCATCACGTGCTGGCCGATGCCGTGGTTAATGTCAAACACATGGCGGATGCCCTGTCTTTTGGCGAACTCACGGATAATTTTCTGGTTGTTGGATACCTTCTCTGAATGGGACGGCGCCTGTAAATCAAAGGTATACGCAATTTTATCAGGGTCCCAGACCTTTGCGTCTTTTCCCATCTCCTTTTCAAACTGGAGCACACAGTTGGCCCCTCCAAAGTCGCGGGCGGAAGCCAGATTCACGCTGCACCAGACTCTCTCACCCACCGAGACGCTGCGCCCGGCGGCCCGCTCCATAATTTTTACAATCGCTGTCTTTCCCATATTCTTCCTCCCCATCCATACTTATACCATTGGTTTTGTCAGAATCTCCATGACCGGCTCCACCGAATTCATGGTCTCCAGGCTCATAATCATGTCGATCAGAGTATTTAAGTCTTCCTCTGTCATCAGGTTTTTCACATTGGCTGTGAACTTGCTTTTAATCTCCTCAAATCCCACCGGATTATTAGGGGAGCCCTTTAAATCATAGACCTCCGTGGACAGCTCTCTTCCATCCTTTAAAAAGATCTTTACCTTTGCGCCCCGCTTTGTGGGATAAACGGCCTGGACATCCGGGTCCTGCTCCACGGTAACGCGGGCCGCCAGCTCCAGATATCTGGGATTTTCTGTGTATTCCGGGTTCAGATGGCAGACACCGAAGCCTTTCTCATAAAGGGCAATGGCAATTCCATAGGCGGAGCTGAACTTGGCCTCGCCGGAATCCTTCGGTCTCTTTATTTTTCCGGTCAGCGTATACGCCACCTCGTGGGTTCCCACCCACACATGGTCCACCTCCTTGGGGGCAAACCCATACTCCTCCATCAGATTCAGCGCGCCTTCGATGGCGGGCTGTGCATGGCGACAGGTGGGATACATCTTGCTGTATGTATTGGTAATCACGAATTTCTCTCCGAGCCCCTCCAGGACGGCATCCACGTTCACATCCTTTGATTTTGCCGCGAAAAAGCCGTCCTTTCCTTCAAAGACGCTGGTGGTTCCTTCCATGCCCTCCTTTGCGTAATAAACAGCAGCCATGCCGCTGGCGGCAGAATTTCCCACCATAACGCATTTGGAAAGCTGTCCTGTGACCGTGGCTTCCATAAGCCCGGACGCATAAAGCCCCGCCATGCCTAAGGCGTTCGCAAGCTGCTCCTTGGTGAGGCCGAGGAGCTTCCCGGCCGTGGCGGCCGCTCCCAGTGTGTCGTCGTTGCTGGTGGGGTGAAACCCCTTATCAATCTGGTGGGGCGCCATGGCGGCCGCAATCCTGTATACAATGTCATATCCAAGTACGACAGAGACAATCACATCCCGCCCGGAAAGTCCGTTCTGGCGGGCCAGGGTAAGGGCCACGGGAACCACGGCGGTTCCCGCGTGGGCTCCGGCAAATTTGTGGCCGTCGTCTAACTCCACCGCATGCCCGAAGGTGGCGTCGATCATGGCCGCCCGGGCCGCCGGGAATTTTAAATCCCCCGTGGTGAAAGCGCTGCAGTCGCCCAGTCCCTGCTCTTTGCAGGCCGCCAGGAATTTATCCCTGTACGCCCAGTTTCCGGCCCCTGCCAGGATAGCTCCCACAGAATCTAAAATCCGCTCTTTTGCCAGGGAAACAATGTCCTCCGGCAAATCCTCAAAATTTGTATTATAAATAAAATCGGCAAATCGTTCCGTCAGCATCCGTTTTCCTCCTGTCTCCCGACCTTTTTCATGCGCTATCCGCTCCATGCCGCATCTGTTTCACGCCATGTCCTTTTCATACCGCATCCGTTTCATACCATGTCCCTTTCATGACGCATCTCTTTCATACCATGTCCTTTTCACGCCGTATCCATCTCATGCCTCATCCGTTTTGCGCCATATCCGTTTCATGCCGCACAGAATCCCGCATATCAATCCCGCACGTAAACAAATCCTTCCATGATACGCCTGGCGGTTCTGTCCAGATTGCCGCTTAAAACCTCGTGATGTCCATCCTCATAAACCTTTAAGTCCGCGTGAGCATCCATAATCCCCCAGGGATGGCCGATGTAGAGGTGTTCGATTCTATCAGTACCCAGGGATTCTCTGGCAATTTCGTTTACAATAGTGCCAGGTGTATTGGCGGCCGTAATGGTACAGATGGCTCCTGTCCCCATATAGGCGTCAATCATCTTCATGCCCACGGAAAACAATCTTCCCACAATGTTTACATCGCCTGCCTTGATTTCCTTTCCGCTTCCCGCCGTATAATCCACCGGCTTTGTGGCAAAGGCAATTTTGGGAAGGGTCTGGCTGTTGACTCTGGCGTCCTCCAAGTCCTTGGCAAAGCCTAAAGTAACGGCCCCGGTTCCGCGGATGATTTCCAGAATCCGGCAGATTTCCTTACAATTCGCAAGCGCGTTAAACTCCGACGGAATCTCTGTTCCCTTTACGCCAAAGTCCTCCGGATGCACGAAGATGACCGGATTGGCCGCATCCACGAAGCTGTATTCATACGTCTTTCCCTCGATTTCAATGGTATCCTTTGCATGGCCTGTGGGAAGCAGCTTTCCCGAAGCCGCTCCCTGGGGAGCGACGAATTTTAAAGTCACCTTTGCCGCTGTTCCCGGAACGCCGTCAATGGCAAAGTCGCCCTCGGTGACGGCACGCCCGTCCTTTACGGGAACCTGCGCGATGATTTCCTTCTGTGTGTTGGTGTTAAAAATATGTACCTCCGTCATAGGCTCAGTCGCCTCGACAAGGCCTTCGTCAATGGCAAAGGGACCAACGGCGGAAGAAATATTTCCACAGTTCATCGTCTTTCCCACAATCGGGGCATTGACATCCACCTGGCCGAAATCATAATCCACGTCGATGCCCGGCCGTTCACTCTTTTTAATCACTGCCACCTTGCTGGTAGAAGTATTTGCTCCGCCCATGCCGTCGATCTGGCGCCTGTCGGGACTTCCGAACGCGCTTAAAATCACTTTATCACGCTCTTTTGCATCCTTCGGAAGATCCTTATCATGAAAGAAAACCGCTTTGCTTGTGCCGCCGCGCATGTAGACGCAGGGAATTTTTCTGTTTGGCTTATACATTGTTTCTACCTCTTTTCAATAATCTTGAAAATCATGCCGGACCTGTGTTAAAATACAAATAACATAACCGTTCCGTACCCTCACAGTTACGGGCAAAAATCCACAAACGATCATCTCGTTCGAGTAAAGGAGTGTCTATGAAAAAAATTGGCGCAATCACGGTGGGACAGACACCGCGAACCGATCTTATCCCTGAAATGGAACCGATTTTAGGAGAATCCATTGAAATTATCCAAATGGGCGGTCTTGACGGTCTTACAAAAGAAGAAATTGCCGCTTTCCGTCCCCTGCCCGGCGATCATGTCCTCGTATCCAGACTGGCCGACGCAACCTCTGTGACCTTTGGGGAGTCCTATGTTCTGCCGCGGCTTCAAACCTGTATTGATGAGCTGGAGGCAAAAGGCGTGTCGCTGATTCTCTTTTTATGTACGGGAGAATTTCCGGATAATTTTAAATCCCGTGTTCCCCTTATCTTTCCCAGCAAACTTCTTTCCGGCCTGATTCCCGCCGTTGGAAGCCGTTTCTTTACGGTCCTTACTCCCGCCAGAGAACAGATGGACCAGGGAATGAAAAAATGGGCTCCCCATGCCGGACAGGTCCATATGATCGCCGTCTCTCCTTACGACGGTCCTGACGAGGTCCTTAAGGCTGCTGAAGCCATTCCCGCAGAAACCGATCTTATTTTGCTTGACTGCATCGGCTATACTGTGGAAATGAAGGAACGAATACAGGCCCTTACCAAAAAACCTGTGATCCTTCCCCGTACCCTCGCGGCCCGTATGATATGTGAGCTGGCATAAAAGCTTACGAAAGCTCCCGATCCAGGAAAATCCGTCCTTCTTTTCTGGCCGGGGCCTGCCTGGCCAGAAAGGCCGGATACCCCACGGAAACGCTTCCGAAGATGTCTTCCTCTTCTTTTAAACCCAGCCGTCCGAAAATTTCTCTTACGGCCGGCACATCCGTCAACCAGTGAGGCTGGTTGCTCCAGCATGCCCCAAGTCCCAGGGATACGGCCGCCAGCTGGATATTTTCAAGGCCCGTACAGCAGTTGGCCATGCTGTTTTCATGGTCTCTCGGGGCGACTGCGCTTATGAGTGTGGGAGCATGAAAAATAAAATGGTATCCGTCCTGGAGGGCCCTTCGGATTCCCTTCGCCATCATTTCACCTTCCACAGGCTCTCTGGAGGCCAGCTCGCGGCGGATGACACCGTTTAACTCCTCCAGAAGAAGTGGATTCTGGATCACAAGGAACCGGCTGTTCTGTAAATTCCCTCCGGTAGGCGCATACAGGGCGCAGGTAAGGAGCACATCCAGCTCTTTTTCTGTAATCTGCTTCTTCTGATAGGCTCTGACACTTCGGCGCTTTAATATGGCTTCAATCACAGCATTCATGGCATTTCTCCTGTCCCCGGCAAAGCTGCCGGGATTTAAATACCCGGGGCCGTCGCAAAATGGAAAATTTCATCAAAACAAAAGCTCATTTTGCGACAGCCCCGGCGATTCTTTAGGGTTAAATTTTAAAAATACCGCACAATCCGAACAACGCCGCAACGGTGGTGGCCGCCATCATCACAATGGCAAGAAGGAACTGCTGTTTTACCAGGGTATCGCTTAACTTATCATCGGGAGCCAGTCCGACAAACTGGGCTCCGGCGGTGGAAAACGGCGAAATCGGGGTGGCAAGGGCTCCGATCTGGGCCGCTGCGTAGAGGGCCACCGTATTGATTCCTGTTGCCGCCGCCAGCGCGGGAACCATGGGGAACAAAAGCGGAAGAACCACGCTTGTGCCGCTGGCAAAAATGCTTAGGAATGCGGCAATGAAGCAAAATACCGGGGTAATTAAAAATCCGGGGATATTTCCGCCTTCAAACACAGCTACAACAGCCTCCAGAAGCCCCGCCTTTTTGGCAAGTTCCATAAGGAAACACACGCCGGCGATGGTAAATACCGTACCCATGGGCATCTTCTGCATCACCTTTTTGGGATTTGCCAGATTCATGAAGCTGGCAATCAGGGCAAAGATAATGAGCACTGCCTGGGGTTTGCAGAGAGCGACCAGGTTCTTGAACGCCGGATCTTTAATCTTTACCAGGGTATTGATAATATTCGGGATTACTAACAGACAGAAGGAAACAAGAATTAAGATCATGGTCTTCTTCTGTATCTTGGAAAATTGCTCTGGTTCTTTTTCAAGGATATCCAGATTCTGTACTTTCTGGGTTCCGGCATTCTTCTTTCCTTTCAGGAATTTGAATCCCACATAGAAGAGAACCAGGAATAATACCTTATTAATTAAGAACGTCGCGTAGCTTAACATATACGTATGGATGGCAAGATCAGCAGCCACGCCGCTCTCCTCCACCAGCCCGTAAAGAACGACGCCTGTGCCTGTCCACGGGTTCTGGGTTCCGCAGTTGTACCCAGTATCAATGGCAAATACCATAAGAAGCGGGTCAATTCCTGTCTGCGCGCACACAGAGAAGCCAAGAGGCGCTAAAAGCACAATGGTTCCCGGGCCGGCGCCCAGAAGGCCAAGGACAAAGGCAATAAAGGCAAATACAAAGGGCAGGGCCTCAATGCTTTTTCTGAATTTATAAAGAAGCTTGGTGCCGAATAACGTCAGCGTCCCGTTCTCTCTTGCAAAGCCATAGAACATGGCGGATGCCAGAAGAAAGAAGATCAGACTGTCCGGCCAGAAGCCGAAAATAGACGCCGCCTTTTCTCCCATGAACAGACAGCCAATTAAAAACGCAAATGTCATTGCGATAAGACCCATATTGATTCCGGTCTTAAAGCAGATGGCGATGGAAATAACAATCGCTGCTAAACAAAGCAGTAAAATAGTAGTTTCGTTCATAATCCCCTCCTGCAATCCATTATTTTCTGACGTTCTTTAAAAGTTCCTCCCAGTTTTCCGGAAGCTCCACCTTTTTACTGGTGGGCCATCCCATGAAACCATTCTGTGCACCGATAATCGCATGGTCACGGGCCGGATCTCCGCTGACAATCAGCTGGAAATCATTGGGATCGGCCATCATCTGAATGAACCGGTTTTCACCCATATCGGTGAGATTTCCGTTTTCATCATAAAATTCCAGTTTGCCGTCTGTATTTACTTTAAAGTCGCCGTACTCTTCCTTCGTGCCGATAAACTGAGGCCAGTTGCCCTGCTCCAGGCCGGTCACAAACCGCTCCGCCAGGCGGTTGCTTAAATTCCACAGGCGGAATTTGGCTCCCTTAAAGAAGTGCTCCTTCACCGTTTCCTTTGTATAGCCCTCCCGAATCAGGGAGTCAATAATGGTGGGAGTTAAAATCACCAGAGGCATCATATGCTGTCCCCGGAAGAAAAATTGAATAAACATATGGTTATCCGCCATACGCTTTTCGATCGCCGTAAGAATCCCTTCCGCCGTCGGCCAGCCGCACTCAATCGCCTGCGTTCTCTCCGTCAGAGTCATAACGGTAATCACATTATCTTCCTTCGCAAAGCCTCTGTCAACGCGGTACGGCTGCCATCCGATCTCTTCCAGATATTCGTCATTTTCCGCCAGCACGATACGGAAATTGTCGCCGTAACAGCCCTT
This sequence comes from uncultured Lachnospiraceae bacterium, assembly GCA_910585355.1. GTDB lineage: Bacteria > Bacillota > Clostridia > Lachnospirales > Lachnospiraceae > CANRXD01. The sequence goes on along the minus strand of CAJUDN010000020.1, from coordinate 14,284 downwards.
GTCCGTCTTATGAGGCAGGAAGCCGCAGACATTTCTCAGATACATTCTCCAGAAACGTCCGATACTGGTGTTGGCCTGGAAGCCCGGACGCAGCGCGCCCTGAGTACAGTTAAACTCTAATTGCTTGACAAGACTTCCGCTGAGGATTATGATACATTCGGTGGCCGGTGTGTGACCCAGGTTTTCCTGAGCGAAATAGGGATCGCACATGGCTTCCGTAATCGCCACGAGAATCGGCATGTACTCCGGACGGCAGCCGCTCATCACCCCATTGACAGCGACGCTCCATACGGTGGCTTTCCGGTTCTCCGGCTTTACGATACCAAGGACCTCATCCGGTTTCCGGTCGGTAAATTTCATAAACGCATCCACCTTTTCCAGAGTCGGCGGCACGATGGGAAGTCCCTCGCTCCATTCCTTCTCGAGAAAATACTCGTTCACTTCTTCATAACTGCCGGAGAAAATGATATCTCTCGGCTTTGGTTCTTTCTTCGGTTTCGCATCCTTTGGCTGTATGGTCAGGCCTTTGATTACCATGTCCAGCATAACATCCACGGCGTTTTTATATACCTGCTCATTGGGAGTTGTATTTACATGTCCGGGATGAGTTGCGAACGGAAGATTCGGGTAGCCCTCGCCCTTTGCGGTAAAGCTTCCTGCCGTCTTAAATCCGTCGCAGCAGAGCGTTACGGTGGGGATACCAAGTTTTTCTACTACGATACTTGCACGCGTCACGGCGGCGATACAGCTCCCTCAGCAGCCAACGCCGCAGATTACCGCATCCACGCCGAATTCCCTGAATTTCTTCGGAAGTTCAGCAAGTACCTCTCTTTCATTGGCTCCGTGAATCTCGCCGAATTCTCTCCAGCTTATGAGCTTGATTCCCGGATACCTCTTTTTAAGCTCCGCCTCGAAAGCCTCGAACATGATGTCTCCTTTAAAGACCCAGTCCCAGAGCTCGGCAACCACTTTTCCCTCCAGGGTATCCAGCCTTTTCGCAAGCTTGGCTCCCTGCACGGTACTCGGAGTCACGGGCCACACAACGTCATACTGATTCTCGCTGCTCATGTCTTATCTCCTTTCGTCGCTATTACTAATCATTCCATATCCTCACAGCTACCATCAAACATCCACGATTCTGATATCACCCCATTTAAATACCTTTCCGTTTCGGCGAGGGTGCTTTTTTAATTTTCAGACACGCTCTAGCGTATTTAAATAACGGTTCAGGTTCATATAGGCCACAACGCCGTCTCCCACGGCCGTCGCCATCTGGGCCGGAGAATTTTCGCGGATGTCGCCTGCGGCATATATGCCCTCCGCCGATGTTTTCATATTTCCGTCCACCACCACATGTCCGCTGGGAGCCAGCTCCACGCAGCCCTCTGCGTAAGAAGTGTTGGGAAGCAGCCCGATTCTTATGTAAATGCCTTCCACCGCGAGAACTCTCTTCTCTCCGCTTTCCCTGTCTTCGACTTCCACGCCTGTCACCCAGTCTTCTCCCTGAATTCCGGTAATCTTTGTATTGCAGATTAATTCAATGTTGGGATTTTCTTCGGCTCTGTCCAGCATAACTTTAGAGGCCTTCGGCGTCTCCATGAACTCCACCACAGTCACTTTGCAGCCAAGCTTCTCTAATAAAAGGGCCTCCGTGATTCCGGAATCCCCGGCTCCCGCCACAACCACCGGTTTTCCGGCGCACTGCGCGCCGTCGCAGGTTGCACAGTAAAATACGCCCTTCGCTGACAGCTCCTTCTCGCCCGGCACATTTAAAAGTCTCGGATGGGAACCGGAAGCCAGGATTACGCCCTTACATGTATAGGAACCGTTTGTGGTTTTAATGATCTTATAGCTTCCCTTATCCTGAATGTATGTGACCTCTCCGGTCTCGCACTCAGCGCCTGCGTTGGACGCCTGCTCTAACATCTGGCTTGCCAGGTCCGGTCCCATAATGCCCTCTGCAAATCCCGGATAGTTTTCGATCAACTGGCGGCTCATCATCTCGCCGCCCATGGCCTCCCTCTCCAGAATGCAGGTCTCATATCCGCCGCGGGCGGCATAAATGCCCGCCGCCAGTCCCGCGCATCCGGAACCAATGATCATTATGTCATAATCTGTAAACATACTGCTTCCTCCTTATTTGGGGTTTCCTAAACTAAAGTCCACTTTCTCCAACGGTTTTTTTAAGTATTGATAACAGGAGCCAATTATATAAACCGCCGCCATGGGATTATGGATAAGAACCCTGTCTTTTACCGCAAAAATGGTGGATTTTCTCCCTCTGTTTAATAGATAACCTTTTTTTCTTTCAACAGTTCTGTTTCTACTTGTTTCAATCCAAGAAGAGAGCCAAAAATTTCTTCGTTGCTTTCCCCCATAAGAGGCCCTGCCTTCGTAATACGGGCCGGAGTTTCCGAAAACTTCCAGGCCGGATTCATGACTACCTGATCGCCGATTTTCGGATGATGGACGGCTGTAAACAGGCCTCTTGCCTTCGTGTGAGGGTCCCTTAAGATTTCCTCCGCGTCAAAGGACGGCATCGCCGCAACCCCTGCCTCCTGAAGCCGCTCCATCAGCTCGTAATGGGTATGCCCTGCGGTCCACTCTTCCAGCCGCGAATCCAGCTCCTTCCTGTTTTTCCACCGCCCAGGCATATCCGCATACTCCTTTTTCCTGCACCATTCCGGTTCTCCCATGACCTCACAGAGAGCCTTCCATTCTCTGTCGTCTCCCACCGCAATGCTGATCCACTTGTCGTCTCCCTTACAGCGGTAGCAGCCATGGGGTGCCATAATGACGTCTTCATTTCCGTTTCTGTACGGACTTCGTCCGTTCATGGTAAACTCCATAAGCTCCGAGCCGATCAGGGTGCTTAAGCATTCGGATGAGGAAAGATCTATGTACTGCCCCTCCCCCGTCTTCTGCCGGTGCAAAAGAGCCGCCAGCACAATGAATGCCGAAAGCGTTCCCGCTCTTAAATCCTGGACTCCGCTCATCACGTTGGGCTCGCCGTCCCCGTACCCGGTCACATAGGCCAGGCCTCCAAAGGAGGCAAAAATCGGGGCGAAGCCCGCAAAGCCCTTATAAGGGCCTGTGGCCCCAAAGCCGGAGGACTCAATCATGATGATATCTTCCTTCACCATCTTTAAGTCGTCATATCCCAGTCCCAGCTTTTCCATTTTTCCGGGACGCATGTTGGATACGACAATATCGCACTCCGCCACGAGCCGCCTGGCAAGAGCCGCTCCCTCAGGCTTTGAAATATCAATGGAAACTCCCTTTTTATTCAGGTTTGCATTATTAAAGGTGGGAGAGTAATTGAGCCCGTCAAAATTGTCGGTGTCCATGATGGTCCCTTTCCGGGTCTGGTCAATCCGGGCCCGGCTTTCGATCTTTATAACCTCCGCCCCCATGTATCCCAGAAGGGAGGCCGCATAGGGTCCCGCCCAGATCCAGCTAAAATCCGCAACCCGGATTCCCTTTAATGCATCCTTAAACATTGGATTCCCTCCGCAATTAAAGTCGTTTGTCGTAAGCTTCCCTGGACACCAGTTTAACCACGTAATCCGTCTTTGTATGCAGCACTCCGTCCTGGTTCTCACCCCAGACGTTCACAAGAACCACATGGTCTCCGTCCTCGTCAATGTACTTCTTTGCAACTTTCCCCTTTACATAAGTCATGTCGCCGAAGAATACCATTCTTCTGTCCTGCGAATCAGCGGATTTTACGAAACCGTCGTCTCCCATCCAGTCGGTGATTCCATGGACCAGCATCATCTCGTTCTGCGCGCCTGCAGAGTTGGCATAAGGGTAGCCGAACAGATGGGCCGCATGGTCGGTGTAATGCCAGTCACGGCGAAGGATGTATTCATTCGTCTCCGGATCCCTCGGATGGGCCTGTAAATGATTTCTCATAACGGCCCACTTGATGGCATACGCGTAAGGGTAGCAGCTTACCATGGTGCGGGCGCAGGCGTCGGATACGTCAACCGGCCCTTTGATAACAGTGGGAATCTCATCTCCCACGTTTACGTCCTCCCAATAACGGATCTTCGCACCGCGGCGGTTCTTTCCGGCCAGCTGGTCGTCGTAGGCTGCGTGAATCATTTCGATCTGCTCATCGGTGTAAGGTTTTCTCACCTTATCCTGATACATCCTGGCTTCCTTTTTCTTTCCGCGCTTTCCCGGAGGCGTGGCCATGTAAATGTTCCTGTGAACCTCAATGGCGGCCACCTCATCCCGCTGGTTGATGTAGTAGCGTGGGGCGCTCTCGATAAACATACGGTACGGCTTGTTTGTCACTTCCTTCTCCACAAAGCCCTCGTACTTGTCGTAAATGGTAAAGCTGTCGCCGGGACGGATGGGCCGTTTATAAATGTGCTTGCTGCCGCCGGCCAGTCTGGCAATTCCGGGAACCCTGAGGCGTCCGCCAAAGGAGGAACCAAAGGCAATGCAGGTCTCAAATAACGGCGGTGCAATAAATCCGCCCCAGCGGGTGCTCTGAATATAGGTGGGATCTCTCCAGAAGGGGTTGGGATCCCCGCACGCGTCGGCAAAATGACGGATCAAATCTTCGGTTACATACTTATAATTAATGCCTCTTACATACTCATCATCCATGACCGCAAAGGACGGCGGCGGAATGACAACCTCCCCGCGGCCATCGTTAAACTCCGCAACCTTTTCATCCAGTTTTTTATTCCAGTCTTCATCTGAGAGATTATCCCAGTCATTTCTCTCATCATAAATTCCTGCCATATATAAAATCTCCTTTCATTTTTTTGCAAATGTTCCGTACTTTCGCAGTTCTGTGCAGCACGGACCTGCGGAGCAGTTGCCATTCTTTCTCTGCAAATATTCCGTACTTGTACAGTTCTGTGCAGCGTGGACCTGTGAAGCAGCCGCCACTCTTTCTTCGTATCTGAAATTCGTTCCGGTACTCCTAAAAAATGTTTCTGCGCTCTCACCGTTGCGGACAGAAACCCATTGTAAACCGTCTGTGCCATTCACACCGCATATGCCGCTGCCGCCGCACCGGAACTTACCATAAAATCTGCGCTTTCTCCAGCCTTCTCACCTCTTCTTCCGTCATTCCGAGAAGTTTTGCACACACATCCAGGTTATCTTCCCCAAGAAGCGGTCCCGGTTTCCTTATTCTGGCCGGGGTTTCGGAAAATTTCCAGGCCGGATTCATTACATGCTGTTCTCCCAGAGCCGGATGTTCCACGGTTGTAAACAGCTCTCTGGCCTTCGTGTGGGCATCCGTCAGGATTTCCTCCGCATCAAAGGACGGCATCGCCGCCACTCCTGCTTTCTGAAGCTTTTCCATAAGCTCATACGCGGTGAAACCTTTTGTCCACTCGGACATTCGAATGTCTAACTCCTTCCGGTTCTGCCAGCGTTCAAATACATTTCCGTATTTTTCATCCCTGGCCCATTCCGGATCTCCCATTGCATTCCGGAGCGCTTCCCACTCCGTATCGTCCGCCACGGCAATGCTGATCCACTTATCTTCTCCCTTTGTCCGGTAGCAGTTATGAGGGGCCATGATGGCATCCTCGTTTCCGTGGCGGAACGGGGAACGCCGGTTCATGGAATACTCCATTAATTCCGGCCCCACCAGGGTGCTTAAGCACTCGGAGGAAGAAAGATCTATGTACTGCCCCTCTCCCGTCTTCTGCCGGTGAATCAATGCCGCAATCAGTACAAAGGCCGATGTGGTGGCCGCCCGCATATCCTGGACGCCGCTCATCACATTGGGGGCGCCGTCCTCGTATCCGGTCAGATAGGCCAAACCGCCGAAAGAAGCAAAAATCGGTGCAAATCCCGCAAATCCCTTATAGGGGCCCGTTGCTCCGAATCCCGAGGATTCCAGAACAATGATGTCCTCTTTTACCTTTTTAAAGTCCTCATAGCCAAGTCCCAGCTTTGCCATTTTTCCCGGACGCATGTTGGCCACCACAATATCACATTGTGAGACCAGCTTTCTGGCAATTTCTGCGCCCTCCGGCTTTGTAATGTCGATGGAAATGCTCTGCTTGTTTAAATTGGCATTATTGAATGTGGGGGAGGAATCGTAGCCGTTGAAATTGTCCCCGTTCATGATGGAGCCCTTTCTCGTCTGGTCCACACGGCCCCGGCTCTCAATCTTAATGACCTCCGCTCCCATGTAAGAAAGAAGAGAAGTGGCATAGGGGCCCGCCCATACCCAGCTGAAGTCTGCGATTCTGATTCCCTTTAAAGCATCCTGAAACATCGTTTCCCCTCCTCTCCTAAATTATTCCGGCTTCTTTTAACCGTACCAGATCTTCTTTTGCATATCCAAGGCGTTCTGTGTAAATCTCTTCGTTGTGCTGTCCTAACAGGGGCGCGCCATGGTTTTTGGAAGGCGTCATGGTGGAAAGCTTATAGGGAAGCCCCGGATACATTAGCTTTCCTGCCGCCGGATGATCAATTTCTGTAAAGAACTCTCTGGCCTTTGTCTGAGGGGAATTATATACCTGCTCTGCGGAACAGACGGGGGCGCACGCCGTTCCCTCGGCCTGAATTTTAAAGAACAGCTCTTCCGTATTGTATTTCATGGCCTCCTCGCGAAGGTGTGCCTTCACTTCCTCAAAATGCTTATCCCTCTCCTTCTGCTCAAGGAAGGGGGCGTAATTGGCCCAGTCGGGATTTCCAAGGGCTCTTACGATACCCTCCCACTGCTTCTGGGGATAGAGGACCACGATGATATACCCGCCGTCTTTACACTGTAACAGCGTATCCCGGACACGGTTCACGCCCACGCGGGACGGGCTGGAGCCGATCATATAGTAACGGACAATGTTCATTCTTTCCAGGCACATCATGGCTTCCTGCTTGGAAACGTCAATGTACTGGCCGGTTCCCCCCGCGTTTCTCCAATAAAGAGCCCCCATGAGGCTCACAGCCGCATAAACTCCCACGTCGCTTTCTCCCACATAGCCGCCGCCCTTGATGGGCTCCCTGTCCGCGTTGGGGGATGCCGCCGGAAGCACATAGCCGGCCCCGCTGGCATGGTAAATATTCAGATAATACGCCTTGTAATCCCTATAGGGTCCTGTCTGTCCAAAGGGGGTCAGGGAAAGCATAATCAGATTTTTGTTATCCTTTTTTAATTCTTCGTAAGTAAGGCCCAGTTCCTCCATGGTCCCCGGCGCCGTATCTTCCACTAAAATATCAGCCTCCGCTGCCAGCTTCTTAAAAATCCTGCGGCCTGCGGGCGATTCCAGATTTAAAGTCACGCCCTTCTTATTCGTGTTATGGTAAAGAAACAGTCCGGACAGCTCCGGATTCGGGTTATCATGTAAGAACGGGCCTCTCTTTCTTGCCGAGTCACCTTCCGGTCTCTCAATTTTAATTACTTCCGCGCCCAGATCGGCAAGCAGCTTCGTACAATAAGGTCCTGAAATAAAGTCGCAGTATTCCACTACCTTTACTCCGCTTAAAGGTCCTTCTGCCATTTAAAACACTCCTTTCCGCTTATAATCCAAAATACTAACGATGTTAGTTTTATTGTAAGCTAACATCGTTAGTTTGTCAATATCTTTTCTCCATATTTGTCATGATTGTGCAAAACCACCTTTGTATGACCGCAGCACAGCTACTCCAAAGCATCCTCCAGGATGAAATAGACAAATACCCGGTTTCGCTCGTCCAACCAGCCATTACGAACGAACAGCCCCATGCGGTCAAGCTTGTTTACACCTCCTTACCTCTTTGACTGCCAGATTGGAAAAACAAAAGGCGCTGCCCGAAGGCAACACCTTAAAACCGATAACGCCTAAAAAGACGCATTTATACTGTTTTTCTAAGACCAATGGTACAAATTCCGCTTCCAGCTCCTGTATGTCGCTTTCAAGCAATTCTGGAAAATATTCTCTGATTTCCTCTGCTGTAATTTTTCCTTTTCGCAGCATAAGAGCGGCCTTCTCTTTAGCCAAATCATACTTTTCGTTTCAGACAAAAGATTTCATAATCTGCTCTTCATCAAACAAACTCATTATAATTGTCACAACCTCCTTTTCTCTGCTTTCCAGATACTCCTTCAATATTCCTGCTTTGAGAACAGCAAAAATTCATTCCCATCATCTGCACGCTCCAGCCGATGTATCCAGTCGATATACCCCTGAATTAAAAATTGGAAGCTTCCCTCCACAGGAACGTTCTTTCTGGTATAATACCCGGCTATCTCATAAGAAACAAAGCCGTGGAGAGCGCCTCTTAAGCACCTGGAAAAGTTGACGGCATCCTCCTCCGAAATTTTATACTGGTGAACCACCTTTCTCATGACAAGCAGGCTCTCCCTCCCCACCCGCAGGCTGTCATTCTGATCCAGAGAGGGAAGCCCCATGATGGCCTGATACAGTTCATAATTGTTTTTCGCAAAGTGACGGTATTCATGAGCCAGGGCTTCCAGGGCTTTATCGCTTTCCTTTCCCATGGAGGCCGCCTCCAGCTCGTCATTCATCCGCTTTGCAGCCAGCTTTCCCACCTCCCGGTTTACATCATCGAAGCTGTCGATATGATTATAGAGAGAAGCTGCCTTGCATCCCAGCTTCTGGGCCAGCTCTCTGACGGAAAATTTGTTATATCCCTTTTCCACCACCAGAGCGGCGGCGGCATTGACGATCGCATCCATAGTCAGTCCTTTTCCTCTCATAATTCCTCCTATGGCTAACATTGTCAGTTGCTATTTTACCGAATTTTCTCTATTATTTCAATTCTATCATCGTTACATACAGTAAAAAGGAGCCCTCCGTATTTCTGGCCCCCCTTTCTCATTATTCATCATTATATATCCAAGTTACTTATTATAAAATCCATGATAATATCTGCTTACCCAAAAGTAAATATGTTACATCCGTATCGTTTGCAGAACCAGCGTTATTTGCTGCATCAACTGTCTGTGCTAAATTTTTCTCTATCATTGGCATGCCCTTTTTTTCATTATATGCGATATAAATGATAAAATCAACCGCTTCTCGACAAATTGCACGACAAACGCACGAATGATCCCTGTCTTTAGTATGCTCAAACTCCACTTCCTGATGATATTCAAGTTCTGCACATCCATCTTATCGACCATTGTTTTTACGTTGTTAAAAAAAGACACATAAATTCGCAGAGTAAAGAGATAACTTTTGTTATTCAAGTTCTCCCGGAGGTCTTTTTATTCCACGAACATCATATTCCCCGGAAGCCTGCATTCTGCGGCCGTTCCGTCCTCTGTCAGGGTTCCGTCCTCTTTTCTCTTAAATCTCACGATTTTATCGGAATCACGGTTCATGACGAACAGAAACCTTTCATCCGGCGACATACAGAGGCCCCTGGGATTATTCCCTCCGCACCCGATATTCTGAATCAGCTTAAGGGAGCCGTCATGATTTACGAAAAAGACGGAAAGTACGTCAAGCCCCCTGACGGACGCATACAGATATCCTGCATCCCCGTCCAGGATAAGATCCGAAGCGCCTTCCGCCGTCCAGGCCGCCGCATGGTTTTCATCTGCCAGAAGAGAAATTTTCTGGAATTTCCGGATTTCTCCCGTCTCTTTCTCATACCTCCATACAAAAAGAAACGCATGGTTTTCACAGTTCTGATAAAACAGCGGAAGCCGCGGGTGGAAACGTCCGTATCTCGGATGGACGCCGTCCTCCACAAAGATATGCCTCAAAGGGATAAGTTTCCCATTCTCTCTGTCCAGCCGGTAGCTGTGGATCTTATCTGCCCCTTTATCGCAAAGCAGATATAGTTCCCCATCCGGCGACTGTTCACAGCAATGGATGTGGGGAAGCTTTACAATTTTCCCTTCCTCTCTTTCAACCTCATGCCAGGACACATCGCACAGCTCCCCGATGCTGCCATCCAGATTGATTTGAAACAGTGCCACCGTATCGTCATCAGCACAGGTCTGCATGCCAAAGGTTCCGTCTTCCCTCTTTATGGTTCTGGTCACCACATTTCCGGCACCATGATGGGAGACCAGAAGATAGTCGCTGCGGCAGTCCAGGCTCACGTAGCAGGGAGAAGTGGCAAGGGTGTCTTTCTCATTCACCCACTCTGGCTCCCCCGTTTCCCGTTGAAGTCTAAAGCACAGAATCCGGCCTCCCCCGCCGCGCTCTCCCGGCCGCTCCTTTCTCTCATCGACAATATAACAGATATCTCTTTTTTTATCATAGATTCCCTGCCCCACGTTAATTTCCGGGCGGAAATTTCCTATCAGGTCCAGCCTCCCGGCCTCCGGCTCATAAGAGAACACATAAATTCCTTTCTTTGCGTCAAGCTTCATGGCAAACCCGCCCACAACCGCATATATCTTTTTATTCATCTGACCGCTCCATATCTTTCATCAATCAAGTAGGGGAAGCCTTTTCCCCGCTCACGGCGCGGCCCGCACGCCGCTTTGGCAGCATATCCCCTTCGGCTCCCCCTTTGGCTACATATCCCCTTTGGCGGCATACTCCCCTGTGTGGGCCTGTGCATAAAAAAGAGGCGCTCCGGCGCACAGTTCTTCCGCCGCCCTCATCACTTCCCTAATCTGTTCCCCGGTAATCCCATCCACATGGAATCCCCCGGTACATACCACCACAACTCCCAGCCTTTTGCAAAATTCCTCCGCCAGCATCCGGCAGATGGCTTCATCCTTATGGCCTGTAAGATTTAAGACGGAGGACGTGGCGCCTTTTGACCCGTCTCCTGTCAGGGAGGGCCTGGGGACCGCCTGCACCG
>CAJUDN010000020.1:0-3525 GCA_910585355.1 uncultured Lachnospiraceae bacterium | reverse complement strand
TTCAGGTGACTGGAGTTCAGACGTGTGCTCTTCCGATCTCCTCTCCAAGAAATCCTCCCTGTATTTCCAGCCAGGAAAAAGACAGCTCCTTTTTCACCCTTAAATCCCACTCCATCTCCGATACTCCTTTGCTTCGATTCCAAACGGTTCCACCAGCTTCGCCGCCACATGATACACCATCTCATCTATAGACTCCGGCCTGTGGTAAAAGGTCAGTATAGGCGGAACAATCCGCACTCCGGGAATCATGGAGAGCTCCATAAGATTGCGAAGATGAATCGGGCTTAGGGGCGTCTCCCTGGCCGCCAGCACAAGGGGACGCTGTTCCTTTATGGTCACGTCCGCCGCGCGCAAAATCAGATTTTCCCCATACCCCGCATGAATCCCCGCAACGGTCTTCATGCTGCAGGGCACAATCAGCATCCCGGCAGTCTGAAAGGACCCGCTGGCGGGGCCTGCCCCGGTTTCTTCCGGTGAAAGGGTATGATCCGCCATCTGCTCCATCTCCTCTTTCGTTAAATTTGTCTCCTGCCTCATGGTCAGCAGGGCGCTGTCACTTAAAATCAGCCAGGATTCAAATCCGTCCGCTTCCCGGATAAGCTCCAGACACTTCACCAGAAGAGGAATCCCGCTTGCTCCGGTGGCCCCCACAACGATTCTTTTCTTCATATTTTTTACTCCATATCCGGCAGCCATTTTTTCGGATCCACTTCCATGAACTTTGCCCTTTGAAACCGTTCCCGGAGGGCAAAGGGAACCGTACAGTCAAAAATGGTCTTGCAGGAAATTCCTTTATCCAAAATATTTGTACTGTAATCGGGACTTGAGCTGGGATCCAGCGGATGGCAGCGCACTCCGGGAATGGTAATAATATCTCTGTCGCCCTGGAATCTGGTATTCATGGCCCATAAGACGTCATTGGTATCAAAAATATCCACATCCTCATCCACCAGAATCACATGCTTAAGCTCCGGAAAAGCGGAGAATGCCAGAAGGGCCGCCTGCCTCTGCTTTCCCTCATCCGTATGAACCGTCTTTTTGCACTGGAGCACCGCCATATATTTTCCGCCTCCTGCCGGATGCGCGTACACATTGACGACTTTGCCGGGAAGGGCCTTTTCGATCATTCCATAGATACTGGCCTCCGTGGGGATTCCCGCCATATTAACATGCTCTTCACTTGGACCAATGCAGGTCTGCATGATGGGGTGGATCCGGTGTGTTACCGCTTTTACCTTAATCAGCCAGCATTCATGGGAGGCCGCTCCGTTATATCCCGGGAACTCCGGCATGGCATATCCGGTATGAGAATTCTGGTCCTCCACCACCCGTACGCCCGGCTGAATTTCCCCCTCAATCACGTACTCTGCATTTGCAATGCAGTTTTCATTGATGGAAACACATTTATGAAGCTTCACAGGCTCTTTCCTCAGAGCGCCTGCGACGGAAAGCTCATTGAAGCCCAACGGCGTGGTCGGAGGTTCAAAGCAGGATGTAATTTCAATTGCCGGATCCACGCCGATACTCACGGAAATCGGCAGAGGGATTCCCAGCTCCTCGGCCCGCTCCGCCATGGCCCCGATATGGCGGGAACCCGGCTGAAGGAAAATGGACAGCTCGTCCTTTCCCTGAATGCACATGCGATGAATCGTCACGTCGGACCGCCCGGTATCGGGATGGGTGGCATAGCACATTCCCAGAGTAATGTATGGCCCTGCATCCACCGGTGTGTTAGTTGGAGCCGGTACCAGTCTGTGAAGATCAAAATCCGGTTCGGAGGCCAGATGAACCACCTGCTGAACCGGCGCCTCTTCCTCTGACACCACAGGTTCAACGGGATTTTTTGCACATTCACACAAAAGCTTTCCCAGCTCGTGGATTCCACAGCCAAACATGGCCGCCACCCTCTTTCTGCTGCCCACAATACCGATAGCCACCCTCGCGTCCTCAAATCCCTTAATCTTATGAAATATCATGGCCGGGCCGTTCACCTTTGTGGGACGCATCACGGTTCCGCCGGCCCCCACATGGCGGTAGACGCCGGAAAGCTCTGCCTGAGGGTCCACTTCCACATCGGTCTCCACCAGTTCTCCCGGAATTGTCTTTAAAAGTTCCAGCGCGCTTCTTAAGTCCCTGACATTTTTTATATCTTTTACATCTTTCGCATCTCCTGCATCCTTTCCTGCTCTTTCTGTTCTTTTTGTTCCTTCCATTTTTTCCTCCTGTTCCCTGTATCCGGACTCTGCCTTATGAAGATTCCGAGTAAGGCTGAGTTATTACCTTTTCTTTTATTTTACAGATTCCTTAGTGGCCAATCAATTCAAAATATGGTATAATACATTCCAAATTGGAATGTATGTTACAATTCACGGGGCGGGGAAAAACGGATAAAAACAGGCGTCAAGCTTACTTGTAAGACTGATTTTACCCGTTTTTCCACATCGGGTGAACGCCCGATGCTTCTTGTCCGCTGAATGCGGGCAAGAAGATGCCCCCTCCCGTGAACAGTAACGAATGTATTAACCTCTGCCATATTTCCAGGAAAGGAGTTTTTTATGACCTTCGAACAGCTGGAATCGTTCCTGGCCGCCGTCCGCTATGATACTTTTTTTGACGCGGCCGAATCTCTACATATTACCCAGTCCACACTGTCCAAGCACATCAGGAAGCTGGAACAGGAGCTGGGGCTGCCCCTATTTGACCGTTCTAAACGCTCAGCCTCTCTGACCGCCGCTGGCAGGACCCTCTACGAAGAAGCCCAGGCCCTTTGCGCCCAATACCGCCAGACATTAAGCCGCATGCAAGAATTTAAGGCCTCCTCCCGCAAGTCCCTCCGCCTTGGAACGCTTCCTGTCCTGTCCCAGTACGGGCTCACCAAAATATTAAAAGACTTTTCTTCCTTGCACGAGGAGGTCCGACTCATCATCGAGGAGAAAGAGGAGCAGGAATTAATGTCCGGGCTCTTGCAGGGACAGTTCGATCTTATCATCGCCAGAGATCTTTTTCTGGATAAATCCCGCCTCTCCTTTTATCCCCTAGCCAATGACAGGCTCGTGGCCGTTCTTCCCGAGGACCACGCACTGGCTGAAAGAGCTTCCCTCTCCATGGAAGAGCTTTCCAAGGAGCCTTTTATCCTCATGCACCCCTATACTTCCATATACAGGCTCTGCCTTTCTACTTTTCAGGACGCCGGAATCCGCCCGCAGATTATCCGCACCGCCCGCATGGAATCCATCTTAAGCGCGGTGGCGTTCCACGAGGGAATCAGTCTGTTTGCGGAGGAGAACTTCAACCTGTTTCGTCATGATTCCGTGGTATCTGTTCCACTTTCCCCTTCCCCCGATCTTCCCATCGGGGTGGCCGCCAGACGTGAAAAAAAGCTTTCTCCTGCGGCGGCGGAATTCTTAAAATTTGTCCGGATTTCATCCGTTTCTTCCAATTCGTGGCGGGTCAATTCGTAGCCCGTTCATTTATACATTTATAATCTTTACTAAAAGCACAGTTCATGCCGCTTAATTTTTTATG
>CAJUDN010000019.1 GCA_910585355.1 uncultured Lachnospiraceae bacterium | reverse complement strand
CACTATTTTTGTCAGTTTTCGGCATATTGACAAGAAACTGATAATTTTCAGACACGCTCTAGGGTGCGAATATCGCCGCCGGTGCTGCGCGGATAGGGGGACAGTGAGAACTGGACAGACAGAAAAACCATTGACAGAAAGCAATTTTTTAAACACACTCTAATCAACATGATTCCTTGTCTTAATAAACAAATAGCTGGCATAGGCTTCCCTCATCTCTTTGTATTTGGGACGGCTGATGGGAACATTGCTTCCGTCAGACATCACAAAGTTCAGAGAGGTGAAAGCGCTTACGTAATCGAAACATACCACATAACCCCGGCAGCAGTTCTGGAACCGGAGTCCTAAGGAGGATTCCCCGTATTCTCCCAGCTGCTGTAAAAGGGATAGAAAATATTCCAGAGTCATGTAGGGTTTCAAAACATCGGTAGTAGTCTGGATTTCTAGAAAATGTCCTACGGAACGCACGTACAGGACATCGTCCAGATTCAGATAGCGGGTCATACGGTTTTCCTTGATTTCTATGGTATGCCGGGAATTCTTTTGGTTAAGAAGACGATTCATGACAGAAGCAAGGCGGTTTTTTGAAACAGGCTTTAAGATGTAGTCCATAGCCTGCACCGTATATCCTTCCAGAGCAAAGCTTTCCTCCGCAGTGATAAAAATAATAGGGATGGAGGGGTCGATGGCCCGGAGACGGCGCGCTGTCTCCATACCGTTGATTCCATCCATGAGATTATCCAAAAACACGGCATCGAATTTCTCCGGACAGAAAACAGAAAGGAATTCTTCCCCACTGTAATAGAGAGAAAAGCGTGATTTTTCGTGGACAAAAGAACAGTATTCTGAAAGCAATTTCTGTAAATATTCTAAATCAGATTGTAAATCATCGACTAATGCCAAATTCATCAATACTCCCGTAAAAGTAAAAATGCGGATGTACAGCACAATGCCATTGGTAAAGGAAATGTCTGTTGCCGCAGTCATAGTTTCGGTGCGAGGCTCCAGCGAGCCAGACTTCCTCTTTATGCAAAAATTAACTTTATTTTTACATTGTATCAAACTTATACATTTATTGAAATACAATTCATGCGAGAAAGAAGCAGTTGATGCGAAATAGGTTGTAAGAGAAAAATGTAGCCGGTATTATAAAGCGAAAAGCGGGGAGGGAATGCTATGCGGTCAGCGAAAATACCGGCCTCCATGGAACATCTATCCAGAGTAATGTCCCTGACAGGACGGTTTTTAAAAGAAGCCGGCTGTGGAGAAGAAGACAGACGCCTTATAGAAATATCTGTTGAAGAGATTTTTACCAATATTGCCTCCTATGCCTATAAAAAAGGAGAAGGTATGGTATGGATGGAATGGGATGTCCGGGAAACAGGAAAGGGGATAAAAGAGGTCGAGATCCGGTTTTTGGACGAGGGAGCTCCCTATGATCCATTTGCCAGGAAAGACCCGGATCTGACTCTTCCTATTGAGGAACGCCCTGTGGGGGGCCTGGGAGTATATATGGTGAAACAATTTATGGATGAAGCCAGCCACTGCTATGAGAAGGGACGTAACTTGACCGCCATTAAAAAAAGGTTCCATGCTGTGTGACGGGCCGGAAGGGAGATACTTATGAAATATTCCTATGACACGGAGGCTCTGGAAGAAGAGGTATTTGGAAATGGCTGGGAGGAAGGGGAGGAGCAGGGAGAGGACGAAGAAGCCCCTGTGACAATGACAGTCACTTTGGAAAATGGAACGCAGGCGGAGTATGCAGTAGCAGGAGTGTTCCTGGAAGGCGAGAAAGAATACATTGCTCTGGAGACACAGGAAGGTGACATTCATATTATGGAACTTTCAGAAGGAGAGGAAGATGAGGTGAGACTTCTTCCCATAGAAGAAAAAGAAGAACAGGAACGTGCCATAGAGGCATTCCGTTATTACTTTGAAAATTCGTAACGGTTCCGTAGGTCTGCTTTAAACAGGCGCCGCGGACGATTAGGACAGCCGCAGGTAATTTTCAATGGATTTTTGCCCGCAGCTGTGAGGGAGTGAATAGCTGCATAATTTCGATGCCGGATACATGAAAGCCTGTTTTTAACAGTCTGGGGTGGAGAATCAGAGAGAAAGGGAGAAGAAAGATGACGGAAATCAGAACAGAGAAAAAGATTGATGGAGTGACAGCTCCGAAACTGGATGCCAGGTTAAAAGAAGCGCTGGCAGCAGGGGAGACAGAGCTGATAATAGATATGGATGAGACTACATACATATCTTCCGTAGGCTTAAGAGCCTTTGTCTCCGCCCAGAAAAAAATCAACAAAACCGGAGGTTCCATGATTCTTATCCATGTAAAGCCATGCATTTTAGAGATTTTTGAGGTGACAGGTTTTGCGGGAGTTCTTACCATTGAAAGTTGACGATATGTCTTTTGAGCAGAAATTATGGAAAGGAACACAGGTACTGGTGAAATCTGTGAAACCGGCTTTGCTGTATCTATTTCTGCCTCCTCTTTTGATGAGCGTGGGAATGGCTCTTTTTGGAGGAAGAAGCGCAGAAGCGGTCATAATGGACAGCGGTAATTTTTATTACGCCCTGGGCATTTTGCTGACCATTTTCCTGCTTTATAAGAAAAGCCGGAAAGACGGAAGCTCTCTGTGCCAGGAGGCAGGTCTGGAATTGAAACTGCCTGATGGAAAGCGCACGATTCTGTTAATAGTTATGGGACTGGGATTTGCGGTTTTTTTTTCGGCAGTGATTACCATTGCGCCTTTCTTCGGGACTCTTAAGAACTCATACAGCAGTTCTTCGGATATTTTAAAAAGCGGGACGGACTTGGGCCTGGCTATGTTTTGCACCGTATTGGTGGCGCCCGCAGCAGAGGAAATCGTGTTTCGGGGCTATATGCTTGGACGGCTTTTAAGCTGGTTTAAAAAAGAGCAGGCCATAGCTCTGTCGGCAGTGTTATTTGCTCTTTGCCATGTATCGCCTCTGTGGATTGCCTATGCTTTCCTTATGGGGATATTGCTGGCATGGGTATCCATACGGGAGGACGACACGATATATTCCATAGCGCTCCATATCGGATTTAATTTAAGCGTGGTTCCCATAAGCCTTATAAACGGGAATTCTGTATGGAAATCAATTATCTTTGGAAGCAATTTTCGTATCGCCCTTATAGGGGGAGTAGCCTTATTCTCAGCGCTGTTGGCTTTTAAAGGATACATACATTTGGCCGATCCGGCAGATATAGCGAGGCCGCCTATGCGGAACCATTTTACAGGGAGGAAATAAGGATGAAAAAAATAGTTCCGGGTGTCTTGGGATTCCTTCTGGGAACCGTATTATTGGGATTTGGCGCCAATGTTCTGATACTGAGACTTCTGCCCTCCCTCTTTGGCATGTATCAGGGTCCAATCCTTGATTACAGCCTGCTGTTTCGGGGCGACACCTATCTGTACGGGGCGGCCATAAGCGCTCTTTTCATTCTGATATTTATGCTGTTTGCAAAGCCTTCTGCTAAAAATGCCAGAAAGCTTATGAAATCCAAAGCGGAGAACTTTGAAAGCAATCTGGAAAATTCCCGTTTCATGACGGAAAAAGAACGTGACAGTAATTTTGAACCTTATAAATTCACGAAACTTTCAGAGAGCTCTAAGGATGGAATCCCTGTTTATGCCTGTTTTAATAAAAAGAGGAAAGAACTGGATGTAAACCTCGCCTCCCCCATGCATGGGCTGGTGATCGGTGCAACGGGAAGCGGCAAGACCACAACCTTTATCAACCCCATGATTCAGATTCTGGCCCGGTCAGGGGCAGGGTCTTCTATGATATGCACAGACCCCAAAGGAGAGCTGTTCCAGCTTCACAGCGGGCTGTTAAAAGAGCGGGGATATAAGGTTATGGTTCTGGATCTGAGAGATCCCTACAGCTCATTCAGGTGGAATCCTCTGTCAGATCTGTATGACCGATATCAGCTCTATTTAAAGACAGGAGAGGGGATCTTCATGCGGTCGGACTCAGCCTCTGAAAGTGGCCTGGAGCTTGTCAACAAGCCGGATCAGTATGAGGACGAGTGGTATGAGTATGAGGGAAAGGCCTGGGCCGTGCGGCGGGAGCTTTTATCCCACATTAAGATATCCCGGCAGAAAATATTTGATGAGGTATACGAAGATCTGAACGATTTAATCAGTGTCATCTGCCCTGTGGAATCTCAGGACGATCCGGTTTGGGAGAAGGGCGCAAGGTCGTTAATTATGGCGGTATGTCTGGCGATGATGGAGGACAGCGAGTATCCAGAGCTTGAAATGACCAAAGAACGGTTCTGCTTTTACAATATCAATAAAGCTATTGGTAATTCGGACAATGACTATGAAGCCTTAAGAGAATTTTTTAAAGGGCGCTCCCCCGTATCCAAAGCAGTGGGACTTTCAAAGCAGGTGTTGTCTGCGGCGGAGAGCACCATGGCCAGTTACATGTCCATTGCTTTTGATAAATTGTCCATGTTCAATGACGAAGGTCTCTGTTCTTTGACTTCGGCTACAGATATTGATCCTATCCAGTTCGCCATGGAACCTACGGCCCTGTTTCTTAAAATACCTGATGAGAAGGATACCAGACATGCTCTGGCGGCCGTGTTTATCCTGTGTATTTATAAAGCGCTGATCAAGGTGGCATCTTCAAGAGAGGATTTAAGCCTTCCGAGAAATGTGTATTTTATTCTTGATGAGTTCGGCAATATGCCCAAAATCGATAAATTTGACAAGATGATCACTGTAGGGCGTTCCAGAAAGATCTGGTTCAATATGGTGGTTCAGTCCTATGCTCAGCTGGACAACGTATACGGAGATAAGGTGTCCAACATCATAAAGAGCAACTGCGGTATGAAAATGTTTATCGGTTCCAATGATATTGAGACTTGTGAGGAATTTTCCAAACTGTGCGGCAATATGACGGTGTCCACGTCAAGCATCTCCTCCGCCATGGGAGATAAACAGGGTAATATCAATGTTTCCAGCCAGTTACAGACCCGTCCTCTTATCTATCCGTCAGAGCTTCAGAAGCTGAACAACAAGACAGATACGGGTAATGCCATTATTGTAACTTTTGGCAATTATCCTTTAAGAACCAAGTTCACTCCCAGCTACAAATGCCCTCTGTATCAGATGGGGACCATGGATTTATCCGAGGTGAGGATGAATGCGTTTTTTGGGGATGAAGTCTACTACGATCTGGATGAACGCAACTATATTATGGCATCTCTTAACGAACAGGAAGAAGAGGCGTAACGGTTCAGGCGAGTCTGTGCGTTTCCCGCGCCGATCGTACAAAAGGGCAGCGGCCGCAGATACACGGCCGAAGAGATGCAGGAGGCATAAAAATGAAGAAACGATACAAAGGCAAAGTGTTTGCTTTCGCTCTTTTGACAGTCACAGGGCTTTTTGCAGGGACCACAACCAGCCAGGGAGTAGTTTATGTGTCAGAAACGCCATATTTTCGGGACAGTAATGGAGACGGCAGTGATTATAGCGGTCCAAAATCCACAGAAAGCGATATTGGTCCAGGGGCAGTCCCCAGCGCTGCAGAGGAACAGGAGGTCACGGCCGGACCTGCAGTCGCTCAGGTCGTTTTGGCGGAGCAGTACCATGAAGAGTATAAGATTTATGAGGAATCCATCAACGGTCTGTTCTTTTTCTACACCAACGTTTCCAATGGCGGCATCACAGATCAGAATGTCACTTTGGATATGCCCCGGAATGTGTTCTGCTCTGTGGAAAAAGACGGGGCAGAGTATGACTATGTGCCGGGACAGACGTTCAGCGAGTACGGGACCTATGTGGTAAAGGTCACAGCAGTGGAGGATACAAGTGTTCCATTTTCAGAGCAGAAGGAATACAGGGCTTTGTTTCGTTTCAGGATTCAGGAAAAACCTCCGGAGGAGACGGAAGAAGGGGAAGAAGTCAGCGAATTTCCGGAGGGCTTTATGAATGACGGATTTGGCGCGCCGTCAGGATGGCAGGAAAGCGGCCTATGGTCGAAGGGAGAAAGTTTTGGAACCGGGGAGGAAGAATCAGGCCTGGGAGAGAGTGTGCCGGAAAGTCTGGAATCAGAAACGGAAAGTATGGAGGTTTCTGAGACTTCAGACGGGGAAACAGCAAACGAGGAAATAACTGGAGACGAGGAAGCCGGCAGCGAAGAGAACCAGGAGGGCGTTGAGGGGGACGGTGAAGCTGGAAGAGAAGATGAAGCAAAGGAAAAGGGTATACCGGGGACTTACAGTGAGCGGACCCAGACATATGACAGTCAAAGAGGAAGGTATGATGTGGTTTTCGGTAACGGAAGAACGTTAAGCTCTAATGTTCCGGAAGGATATATGGGCCCGTCTGTTGTGGAACTGCTGGTATCGGAGGGAGAAGGAAGTGTCTGCCGCAATGATGAGCCTCTGGAATACGCAGAAAGCATGAGCCTAAAAGAGCCGGGATATTATTGTCTGGATATCGACGGACAAAAGTGGTCTTTTGCCATAGCTTCTGCCGTTGGTTCCACAGATTACTATCTGGCCCCTGCGGGCATGGAATTTACCGGAGTCTATTTTGACGGGGAGCTGGAAAAGCTGCCTGAAGGCAGATATCTGCCTATGAAAGAAGACGGTCAGTATCAGATTGGCATGACCGGCGAATCGGGAGAAATTCTGGAAGTAGTCTTGAGAAAGGATACCGAACCGCCCCAGGTAGCAGTCAATGTCAGGGGAGGGGCAGCCCAGATCCAGTATATGTCTGACGATATTGAAAAAGTGATTCTTGAGAAAAACGGAGAGATTCAGGAAGGATTTGCCGGATACGCCATCGACAACCCCGGTGTATACAGGCTGACAGCAGTGGACGAGGCGGGCAATGCCTCCAGTACAGAGTTTTCTCTGAAATATCAGATGAATATGTACGGGATTGTGGCAGTTATACTGGTAATCCTGCTTATGGCGGGGGGAGCGGCGTTTGTGATTCATGTAAAGCGGACCGTAAGAGTCAGGTAGAGCGAAGGCTCACTGGGGCGCCGGGCAGTGTGAAGAGGCATACGCCGTTTAGCGGAACAGATGAGCAAAGCAATACCGGCCCTGACGGGGGCTGGCGCCAGGGGCGCGTGTCGTTAAACGCAACATAGGAGGTGAAGCATTGGAGCTCAGCTATCTTGCAGTTTCATTTGTGGAAGCGCTTCAGAATATTTTTTATACCATTCTTTCAGAAGTGTTTGCCCCCATTTTAAAAGATATCCTTGAGGTTTTTATCGAGTATTTCATGTCGGTGATCTGGTCCATGTGGTCGGAGTGGCTGTTGGCTCTTTTCACGGTTATGTGTTCTCTGATTGACTTTGTGGAAAATATGTTTAACGTCTTCGCGGGAATCAGTCCTGTGGAAGTGGAAGGCCATCAGACTTATCTTCTGGATGCTTTTTTTCAGATGAAGGAAGTCACGGCTGCGTTTACTTACATTACAGTGATGGCAGTGGCCATATCCTTTATCTTCACCATCTATAAGACGGCCAAATCCATTTCTGATATGGCGCTGGAAAATAAAAATCCGATTAGTAAAGTGCTGGCTGACGGTATGAAGGCGGCAGTGACATTTATGCTGATTCCTTTTTTGTGCATTGCCCTGCTTCAGATCTCTACGCTGGTGACGAACCAGGCCGTCAGCGCTTTTGACGCGGCCCAGGGCGGGAGTACGTCCATGGGAACCATCGTATTTTTGTCCGCGGGCCTGGACGCCGATAAAGCTACCACGGACAGAAGAAATCCTGTGTCAGGGGAGGCAGAGGATTTTCGGTCAGGGCGAAATCCGTCTTTTACGGATGATGTAAGAAACCCCTATCTGAAAGGGGAAAAGGATTACAGAGATTTGAATACGGTGAAAAGAGATTTTTACGCGTCTAATTTTAATTTTATAGAAGGGTTTGTCAGCTGCGTGTTGCTGCTTTTTATTCTGGCAGGGGCGGCTATTACCTTTATCCGGCGGCTGTTTGAGCTTCTTCTTTTGTATCTGGTGTCCCCGTTTTTCGTTTCTACCATACCCCTGGACGACGGGGCGACCTTCGCCAAATGGCGGGAGCTGTTTGTGGCGAAATTTTTCTCCGGGTTTGGAGTGATCTTTTCCATGAGATACTATATGCTTCTTGTGCCCTCCATCGCAGGAAGCAATCTGTGCCTGTACAGCATGAATCTCCCAAATGCGGTGATGATCAACAGCGTGCTGAAAATGTTCATGATTCTGGGCGGGGCATGGGCGGTCTATAAGAGCCAGAGTCTGATTATGCAGATCTTCAATCAGGAGGCGGCGGCCATGGAGCAGCAGTCCGGCGCTTTGATGTCAGGGATGATCATCGGTTCTGTGACCACAGCCGCCAACATGGCCGCTGCGGCTGCCAGCGGCGGCTCTACGGCCGCCCTTGGAGGTCTGAAAGGCCTTGACGGAGGCGGTATGGGAGGTTCTGGCGGCCTGGGAAGTCTAGGGAAAATGGCTTCTGCGGCCGGTGAGATGGGAAGTTCCGGTGGGGACGACAAACAGAGATTTTCAGGAAAATAAGATAGCATGGCGCAAAGGAGGCGGGTAAATTGGAATATGCATATCTGGGACTGTTCAAAAAGGTATTTGAATGGGTATTGAGCAGAATTATCGATCCTGTATACCGTTTTGTGTCCAACCTTCTGGTGACTGTATTCAGCTGGATATTCGAAGAAATTCTGGCCCCTGTCCTGCTTCCTGTTCTGGAGGAGGCCCTGGACTTTTTTATCAAGCTGTGGCTGGAGATATACAGCAATCATTTGTATCTCTTATTTTCCGGTGTTTTAAAACTCATCGACTATCTGGAAACAGCTTTTGACGTATTTATCGGCCTCAGGGATGTGACGTATACACAGCCTGACGGAACCGTGGTAAGCGGAAGCCTGGTGGAAGTGTTGATGCAGCAGAAAACGATCAGCACCGTGTTCTGGGTAATCACGCTGGGGGCCCTGGGGCTGGCGCTGATTCTTACAATTTACGCGACGGCCAAGTCTGCGTTTGACCTGGATTTTGAAAACAAGAGGCCGGTATCCAAGGTTCTTACCGCCATGATGAAAACCTTTATCCAGTTTTTTACGGTGCCGTTTTTCGTATATTTTATGCTGAAACTGTCCGCGGTCATTCTTCGGGGCGTCACAACCGTCATGAACTTTGGAAATACCACGTCTTTAGGACGCATTGTTTTCATGATCGCCTCCCTGAACGCGGCGAAGAATGATAGCTTTAACGTAGGCTCGGATACTGCCCTCAATATTGAGTTTGGAACTTCCAGCGCGGATACGGTCCGGTATCCTTTCTATTCCATGACAGGGGGAAACGGCATATCGGTGAAGGATTACGGCAATATCAAGCAGGTGACGGAAGTCTTTAAGTTGTCGTCCTTTGATTACCTCATCGGTTTTATCGCAGCAGTCTTTCTATTGTTTACCATCGGAATATGCCTGATTGTATTTGTACAGAGAATCTTCGAGCTGATGCTTCTGTATCTGGTATCCCCTTATTTTGTGTGTATGATTCCTTTGGACGACGGGGAGAAATTCGGCCGGTGGAGGGAGATGTTTATCGGAAAATGCTTCAGCGGCTTCGGGTCCGCCATAGGCATGCGCTTATTTTTAATGGTCTGCCCCATGATTATGGGAAACCGGATAAAGTTCGGTGCGAGTACCAGTCCGGAGATGGATTATATTATGAAGCTGTTTTTCCTGGCCGGAGGCGCCTGGGCAGTTTACAAATCCGGTTCTATGATCACTTCACTGCTCAGCTATCAGGCCGGTTCATCGGAGGCCAATACGACTGCGGTAGCCGGAGGAATGCTGTTTGGCCATACCGTAGGATATGCCATGACAAAAGGACAGCAGGCTATCCGGACAGGACTTGGCCGTGGAGGGGCAAAAGCTGCTGGCCGGGCTGGCGGTTTGGCCGGACATGGCTTATCAGGCCGGTCAGACGGAAAATTTGTGGGCTCCAGAGGCAGTGAAAACGGCGGCGTGGGTTTAGGCAGAGGACCCGGAATCGGAAAGCGGATTAACAATACCATGGCGGCGGGAACGGAAGCCGTGTCGAATCTGCGAAAGCTTTCGTCGGGTCTCACAGGGCCAAACCGAAGTGTGCGGGGAACAGCCAGACAGATGATGCGGACTTATGACAGCTTTCATAATATGAAGAGAGCTTCCCAGGGCAAAGAGAAGGCGTCTGGGATAGAGATGAAGTTTGATCGGTCAATAGGCGCCTTTAAGCAGGGTGCCAGCGCCCTCGGAAGGGATTTTGACACGGTGGAAAAGAGCATGAGAGAAAGCAAAGAACGCGTGGGAACAGCTTTCAAAGCCATGGTCGGTCCAGGGAGTTTCACGGACAAAATGGGAAGCGCAGGCAGCGCGGCAAAGAGTATCTACAGTACGTCAAAGCAGTTCAGACGGATCGGCGAAGATTATGGGAAGATGAAGGTGAATATCCATGAGGGACTTCATCACAGGGAAAACCTGGGAGCTTTTAAGATGACGCTGGATTCGGATAACTTTGTACTTGCCAAGGAATTTCCGGGAACCAGATTTTCGCAAAGTCCTGTGGAAGATCCGGTGAAGCTGAGAACCAATTTTGAGAGCATGGGCCTTTTTGACGACCTGGAAAGCGGCGGCGGAAGTATCGGCGCGGGAGGTTCTGAAAGCAGCGGAAGCGTTGGCGCGGGAGGTTCCGAAAGCAGCGGCGGCATTGGCGCCGGAGGATACAAAAGTGGCGAAAGCGTAGGTGCCGGAGGGTCCCAAAACGCGGGTGCCGGTGCGGGAAAATATGGCAGCGCCGGTATAGGAGGCGCTGGGGGAAGCGGCATCAGGCCCGGCGCGCCTGGCGGCAGAGCGTGGGTACAGGGACGCGTCCGGCCCTACCAGGTGAGGTGTACGGTTCCTGCAGTACAGAAAGTGACAGTCACTTCCGCCGGAAGAGATGTGACTTATAGAAGTCTCAGCGTCCGGGGAGTGCAGTTTAGAGGACAGACGGGAAGCATCCAGGCAGGAAACGGCCAGACAGGAAATACCCAGGCAGGAAACATTCAGGCAGGAAGCGGACAGAGAACCAGGAGGAATTCAATATGAGAGTCATCCCCAAGAAAACGAAAGTAGCCATGGAGTTTTTCAAGGGCGTGGAAGTTCCCGATGTGTTTGTGGGAATCATCGGGATTACCATTGTTATCTCTGTTGTATTCTCCAATCTGCCTTTCAGACTGTACATAGGAGCGGCCATTGCCGTTCTGTTCGGAGCTTCCGTGGTGCCGGTGGAAGGCGAGAAGGCTTATATGATGCTCTATAATTTCTTAAAGTATCTGGCCAGGTATCGTCTGTTCCAAAAAGAACCGGCTAAGAAGGGAACTCCGAAAGTAAAGGATATCACTCCGTTTACAGGAATTGACGGCTCTTTTATTGAATATGCCGGCGAATATTATGGAGTTGCCGTAAGCATTCCGGATGTGGAATTTAAATTTTATACTCTGCAGCGCCAGAATCAGATGATCGACCAGATCTTTGGCTCTGTGCTGCGTACCATTTCCGGTACGGAGACTGCAGCGCTGGTGAAAGTTGACCGTCCGGTACTCTATGATACCTATATAGAGACAGAGGAGAGAAAGATTGCAGAGCTGGAAGAAGCTTTTGTCAACGGCCTTTTAAATGAAGATGAACTGACTACCAGAGTGGGAATTATCTATGACCGTATGGAACAGATCCGTTATATCAATGAACGGGATAAGGTGTACGTGCCCTGTCATTATATGCTCTTTTTCCACAAGGATAAAGATATGCTCATGAGTCAGGCGGAAAATATGGTACGAACCATGAACAGTGATGATATGGAGTGCCATATTCTGTCAGAGAAGGAACTGGTAGTATTCCTCAAATACAACTACACCCTGAATTTTGACGAGAGGGAAGTCTATAACCTTACAAAGGATCAGTATATGGACTGGATTCTTCCAAAGGAAATCAAATTTACCAGCCGTACGGTTCAGTATGACGATTTGATTACCCACAATTTCCGCATCACGGATTATCCCACCATTGTGGGAAACGCCTGGGGAAGCAATCTTTTTAACCGCCCCGGCACCAGGGTCGTGATGAAGATGAGGATGGTGGACCGATATAAAGGAATCCGTCAGATCGACAGGGCCATTGACGAGCTGAGGGAGCAGGCCAATTCGACAGGAAAAACCAGCCGGCTGATGGAATTACAGACCCATGTGGATACTCTGGCGGAAGTTCTCGCTATGCTTCAAAGCGATAACGAGACGCTTCTGGACGTCAGTGTGTTCCTGACGGCCTATGATTATGAGCTTTCCTGGCAGATGGGGCTTCCGGAACAGGAAAGGAAGAAAGCGTCTTCTTCTGCTCTCTCCTTGAAAAAGCAGATCAAGAGGGCTCTCTCAGAGGAGAGCTTCCGGTCTACAGACAATTATGTGCAGCAGTTTGAGGCCTATGCCTCCAGTCAGATATCCGGATATGACGCTTATAAAAAGGTGAGCCGGGGAATCCATTCCAGTTCCGTGGCAGCCGCGTTTCCGTTTGTCAATAAATCCTTAAGTGATCCCAACGGGGTCTGTATCGGAAACAGCGGAGGGAAACCTGTATTCATTGACTTCTTTGTCCGCAATAAAGACCGGGTGAACAGCAACATGGTGGTCATCGGAAAGTCGGGAAGCGGTAAGTCTTATGCGACCAAAACCATACTGACTAACCTGGCGGCAGACAACAGCAAGATCTTTATTCTGGATCCGGAGAACGAATATTTCGGCCTGGCTCAGAATCTGAACGGCAAGGTGATTGATGTGGGGAGCGCTACCCAGGGACGGCTTAATCCCTTTCATATTATCGCGAGCCTGACCGACGAGGAGGAAAGCGAGGAAGAGTCTGTCAATACCAGTTTCAGCACGCACCTGCAGTTTCTGGAGGAATTTTACCGCCAGATTCTTCCCGGGATTGAACCGGACGCACTGGAATATTTAAACAATATTACCATGCGTGTGTATGAGGCAAAGGGGATTGACGGCGAGACGGATTTAGGCGAACTGGAGCCGGAGGACTATCCGATTTTTGATGATCTGTACGACAAGATTCTTAATGATTATCAGCTGGCCACAGGGGAGTACAGCAAGGAAAATTTAAGAGTCCTTTTAAACTACATATCCAAGTTTGCCACAGGAGGGCGGAACGCTCTTTTGTGGAACGGGCCGGCTTCTATTTCTACCAATGAAAATTTTATTGTGTTTAACTTTCAGTCCCTTTTGGCCAACAAGAATAACACCATCGCCAATGCCCAGATGCTTCTGGTGCTGAAATGGCTTGACAATGAAGTTATCAAGAACCGGGATTACAACATTCGCTATGGGGCCCAGAGGAAAGTAATTGTCGTCATTGATGAGGCGCATGTGTTTATTGACAGCAAGTTTCCCATTGCGCTGGATTTTATGTACCAGCTGGCAAAGCGTATCCGTAAATACAACGGAATGCAAATTATTATTACTCAGAACATTGCGGATTTTGTGGGGACGGAGGAACTGGCCAGAAAATCCACGGCTATCATCAATGCCTGTCAGTATTCCTTTATCTTTCCGCTGTCGCCCAATGATATGCACGACTTATGCAAGCTGTATGAGAAGGCGGGAGCTATCAATGAGAGCGAGCAGGAGGAGATCGTCAATAACGGAAGGGGGCGGGCCTTTGTGGTGACGTCGCCGTCCAGCAGAACAGGGATTAATATTACGGCCAGTAAAGATATGGAGAGATTGTTTACCGTGTGATGCAGAGGCAAAAGGAGCGGGCATGAAGGGAAGATTGAGGACAGAGGAAAGGTTAAAAATCAGGGAAATGCGAAAGATCAGAGAAAGGAAATGGCTGACGGCAGGGAAAAGCCGAAGATGGATGGCTGTGGCCGCGGTTCTGGTTACAGGGATTTTGGCGGCGGGATGTGCGAAAAAGAGCAGCGGCGCAGTGGAGCGGATTCAGGCGCTGGGAAATCTTCGGGCCGCCATTGTGGATACGCAAAGCAGATATACGAAGCTTGACGGGGATACTCCGGTGGGCATAGAACCAGATTTGGTTCAGTGGATTGCAGATGCTCTGGGGGTAACCGTTCAGTATCAGGTGTGCGATAAGGCGGAGGCTCTGGCGGCCGTGGCGGCCGGGGAGGCGGATATTGCCCTGGGGTGTATCAATCATTCGGGAAGCTTGTCCGGAGAGTATCTGGTATCGACGGAATATGGGAAAGGATATTTTTATGCGGTGACCAGAGCCGGGGATTATGTGTTTACCATCGGAGCTCTTGAGGGGCTTTCCGTGGGAGTAGACCGGGAATTGGACGAGGAGACAAGGACAAAGCTTTATCAGGCGGAAGGAATCAGAATCGCGGATTATGGTTCGGCGGCAGAAGGCGGAGACGGGGTGAAGAACGGAACCATCCGGGCTTATATCTGTTATGAGGACCAGGCAAAGACGTTTATGGAAGACGAGGCGCTTCAGGTACAGAATCTAAGCAATCTGGATCCGGAAGAATTCGTGATTGTGGCCGGAAAATCCGATACCACGCTGATCGGCGGGATCAATACCCTGATCCGGCAGTTTCTGGAAAAGGAGTAGGGCCATGGCATATTTTGACAGCTCAAAGAACAAAGCCCTGTGGGAGATACGTCTTGGGCAGCTTAAGAAAGAGCGGGCTGCCAGGGAGGCGGGAGGCGGAGGTACGGCTTTTAAGGAAGAGGCCGAAAAAAACATAATGGGCTCTGTCAGGGTTCCCATAAGCTATCAGGAACTTTTGAAGAGAGAAGCCATGGAAAGCGGAAAAAAACGGGAACGTGGAACAGAAGAAAAAACAAGAGGGATGACTCAGGTTCAGGAAAAACAAAAAGAGAGGCAGGTATTATCGTGATCGTCTGGCTGCTTGTGCTGCTGTTTTCTCTGGGGAGCAGAACCGTTTCTCTGGCGTCACAGACAACAGCGCCTCTCCAGACGGAAAATGACCAGAATTTCGATTTTGAATTTGAAGATGAGGACTTTTCAGACATTTCCGATTATGAAGGAGATGTGACAGAGGACGAACTGGACCGGGCGCTGGAAGAGTATATTAATCAGATGGATATGGATTCTCTCATTCAGGATAATGGAACGGCAGGGAAGGTGGAAGATCCCGTTCTTATAACAGAGCTGGAACAGGGAAAATTTAAGTTTACGCTGCCCAACGGAAATTCATTTTTAAGCTCCGTTCCCAAAGGAATGATTACTTCTAACGCGGTGGATTTGGAACTGCCGGAAGGAACCGTGGGGTTAGTAAATGTGAATGGCGAGGGAGAGAAATTCGCGGGCTCCTGGCATTTTACAGAACCGGGAAATTATGCCCTGCGGCTCATCATGTACCAGCAGCCGGGAGACATGGCGGTAGATTATAATCTGTATGAGATACATTTTTATTTTACCATTATTAAAAAGAGAGATAACACCCTGGGGATATTTTCAGCTCCCGAAAGGTTTGTCATAAAGGAGGTAAAACGGGATGGAAAACCGTTGGAACCTCAGGGAGAGAGGTATTATTTTCTGGAGTCCGACGGATATTATGAGATTCGCTGTGAGTGGAAAGACCAGGAAGGAATTTTTGCAAATACCAGCTTTACCAGAGATACTACGGCGCCGTTTCTTTCTTTTTCAGAGGAACCAGGTCCAAAAGACATTCTGGGCCCCATAGAATTTTATCCCTCAGAGCCAGGCTGCCGGATTTCCATGAATTATAACGGAGATCACGGATACGCGGTGGGGAATGTCCTGACAGCGCCAGGAAGTTATGAACTGTCGGTGGAAGACGAGGCAGGGAACCGAAGAACCTATCATCTGAGGCTTCGGCAGATTTATAACCCCATAGACAGACGGGTGATTCTGGCCGCTATCGTGCTTTTTGTCATAGCCGGGATAAGACTTGCGATCTTGCGGCGGAATATGAGAATTTTATAGTTTGTTTTTCGCTCTCTTTGTTATGGAAAGGGCGAATGCAATAAAAAGAAAAATCAGGAGGAATGGATATGTATTTTTTGTTGACAGCGGCAGCAAACAACCCATTTGAAACAGTAAGCGCACCGATCATCAGTCTTTTAAACATGGCGCTGACACCGGCGCTGGGAATCGTAGGGGCGCTGGGAGCGATCTACTGTATTCTTTTGGGAGCCAAACTTGCCAAGGCAGAGGAGCCTCAGGACAGAGAGAAAGCAAAGAACAGCCTGAAGAATGCGATCATAGGCTTTGTGTTAATCTTCGTGCTGATTGTAGTGCTGAAGCTTGGCATGGGCGCAATGCAGTCCTGGATGAACAGCGCAGTAGGGACAGCAAAGTAGGTTTTGAGTGGGGCTGCCGCAAAATGAGTTTTTCATGTTTGACGAATTTTTCCATTTTGCAACAGCCCCAAATTCAGAAACGGACGAAAACCAGATGAGAGGAAGGTGCAGGTTGTGAAAAGGATAATAACGGCAGCGCTTATGGGCCTGGCAGTTACTGTGTTTTTCACAGGCTGCAGCTCTCTTGTGGGTTCTATGGAAGTGGATTATAAAGAGATTCAGACATCCGCGGCTGCGGAGGCGGTTACCGATGTGGACGGGGAGAACCGTCTCGGGATAGAGGAGGAGACGAAGGAAGCTCCTGACTATTTTAAAAAGAATATGGAGGAGAAATTTAAATCTCTGGAAGGAAAAGCGGCATTTCAGATAAAATCAGGACATTCAGAAGAAGCGGACGACATAGAGGACTTTCAGATCGCAGGATTAAGAAACGATAAGACCTTTATTTATGGTTATGCGACCCGTGTGGAGGATGGCGGAAGGCCCAGAAGTATGGTTCACTGCGCTGCCTTCTATGATTATAACAGCGGGGCCTTTCAGGTGTTCCATGAAAACGCCTACAGGCGGCAGTGGGAGGATGAGAGTGAGCAGACTGCCCCGGGGCAGGCAGACGGGGAGGAGTCCTTTTTTGTTCAGATGTGTGACCCGGGAGGAGATATTTTTGTCTATGACAATGGCCATGGGTATCTGTACCGCGGCGACGGCGCCATGAAGTTCCATGGAGACATCGAAAGCTTTATCAGAAAACAGTTTCAGGATGCCTATGATGTTTCCGTGGTCAATGCGGTGGCAGACGGGCAGAACCGGATTTATCTGGAAGTATCCATAGAAAAGGAGGCTGTCGATGTTCCCGAACTGGAAGAGGGGGATTTGGAGCTGACCCGGGAAGAGCCTTTGGACGACGAGACAGAGGAGCTGGATGAGGAGCTGGAGCAGAAGATGGAATCCCGGATTCTGGTATATGAGTACAGCCCGGTAAATTCCGGAATGGATCAGGAGAATGAGGCTTTTGAGGCGCAAAAGAGCGCATGGATCGCTCAGACGGCGGGAATGGAATTTGAGGAAGCGCCGGATGCCCTGGCCGACTGGAATCAGGTTCTGGAGACATACCCGGACGAGTGGGGGGACGCCTGGCTTGGGAGCCTTGATAATACGAAAGTATACCAGTGGAAGGAGGAAGCCGCCTTTACCTCAGAGGAGGGAGTTACCAGTTTTTTGCCGGAGCCGGGCTCCTATGTAAATTTCAGGGAAGTAAAGGAACAGTGGCTGCTGGAAAAGTTGTTTATTCCGCGGGATGGCAAATACAGCGACCTTTTTGGAAAGACAGGAAACTTTAAATACTATGATGCCAGAGAGATACAGAGAGAGTACACGTATGTGTGGTATGAGGAAGGGGAGACGTCGTCAGAAGGGGAATCTGCCGAGCGCATAAAACATGCGGAAATCCGTACCCAGACTTTAAGTGGAATTTACACGAAACGGTATGCGCGCCTTGAAAATGCCTATGTGGAATCTTACTGGGTTATGGATAAGGAAAAGGCCGTTACCCTGGGGAAATGCATCGGCGGTGAGATTCTGTGCACCGGCGAGGATGGGAGAGTACGATGGATTCAGCCGGGAGGAGATCTTCTGGATACGCCTTATACAGTGACGGAAGATACGCAGGCAGGCGTCTTTCTCGATGGAGGCGTGGTTTATTATGTGGAATTTGGAAAGGATTCCATGGAGATTGTCCGGGATGCGGCCCACGGAGGAAGTGAAAATGAGACACCTCAGAAGATCCTGTATAAAAACCTTGCAGGCGGATATGAGGCGGGAACTTCCGCCTATGATGCCATGCTGGAGGAGAGGAATGAGGAAAACCTGCCTGAAGTGGAAAGCGTCTATGGTACGGACTACTACACGGAAGAACAAGTGCTTCATGCCGGTTTGAGCCTTAATATGACTCTCGCTCAGGAACTTAGGGGAAAAGGGGCGGCAGGGATTTGTGACCTGGCCATAAGAGGAAGCACACAGGGATTTTTGCTGACGTCTCAAGATAAGGGGCTGATTTTCTATGCTCCCGATACGGGGAGAAGCGCAGTCCTGGAGAACGGCAGCTGGTTTGGCACATGGAAAATCGGAAATCAATATGTTTCCGTGGGATTTTTAAACGGAGAGCGATCCTATAACCGTCTGGATGTGGCATTTGCCAGGGTTTTTGAATATGATCTATCCACACTATGCAATGAGAGCATGAAGGCGTCCTTAGAGGAGATAAAGGAAAAAGAAGCAGAAGAGGTCAGGAGGCAGGCAGAGGAAGCCAGCAGACAGGCAGAAAGGCCGTCTGACGAGGAGACGGAGGAAGAGACCAAAAGTCCTCTGGACCAGTGGAATGAGGAATATAAGGAGAAATACAGCCGGGAGTAGAGGGAGGAGAAAAACAGAGAAAATGATTTGGGAAATGAAAGGGATAAGGAAATCAGGGAAGACAGACAACAGATATAAGGTTTTGGCAGCTGCTGTCCCCGGTCTTGTAATGGCAATATCGGCAATATCATTATCTGTTCCGCTCCCGGCTCTGGGTGCGGAACCAGGATGGTCGCAGCAGGAGGACGGATGGCATTACTACCTGGAAGACGGGAGTCCGGCTGTCGGCTGGGTGGAGGTTCTGGGAAAATCCTACTATATTCCTCAGAACGGGGGCATGTTAAAAGATACCGTCACTCCTGATGGGTATTATGTGGATCAGGACGGGGCCTGGTATGAGAAAAAGGAGATAATCCTGGAGACAGAATTTCAGGCGCCGCAGCAGGTGCGCGATCCGTCGTCGGAATGGAATGGAAAAGAGGCGTTAAACGGGATGAGAACCAAACTGAGCCAGAGATTTTCAGGAAACCGCAGCTTCCGGGTAGGGGAAAACGCCGTGGAATTTGTAAAAATTGAGACGGCGGAAGGCACGGCGGCGGGCAGTTCTTCCTTTGTCGGCCAAATCACAGGAACTTCCGGGAGCACTTCTTCATCGGGCGGCAAATCCGCTGCGTCCGGCAAGGCCGATACCCCCAAGGAAACCGTACTGTTAGGATTATACCGAGAACCGGGCCAGGGAAGATACCGGATCGACATCCGGGCGGCTCTCGACGGGGAGCGTGCGGAAAGCTCTGCGGCGGCTTCCTGTAATTATGAGGTATTCCGGGCCATGGCCTACCAGGTATCATCCGCGCCGGAGCTTTTCATCAGCGCCCTTTACAGTGCATGGGAAGAAGAGAACCTGTGGAGAATCGGACGGGAACAGTGGACCCGTATCGGCGACTGTGAGGTGAGGTATGGTTCTGGGGATGGGTATGGAAGATTCTATATCCGTCCGGTTAGGTAAGGCAGCAGCATGTCCGTTTACTCGTGGAAGGAGGAAAAACATGGATTTATTTGGAAAGAAAAAGGCTCAGGATTTGAGAGCGCGGGTGTGGGAGTTTGAGGAGTTTGAGAATTTTTTTTCAGATGAGATGAAAAAGTCGGGGAATTCGTCTCTGTTTAAGAATGTGTCAGAGGCTTTTCAGGAATTTGCCGCCTTGAGGGCAGAGCCCATCAATCTGGAGAGCGCCAAGAAGGTGGTGGCCGCCAACGATAAGCTGATGGAGGCCTGCAAGGCATACTCACAGGCAAGGCGGGGAGCCGTCTCCTCTTCCGGCAGAGAGAGGCTGGCGGTCATTGACAGTCTGTTTTCCTATCAGGACGGCTTAAATATCGATCAGATGCGGGATGCAAGGAAGATTAAGGAATATGAAGGGGACTCCTGGGAGAAGGCCCTTGTATTTGATATGGCAGAGATTAAGCTGGAAGATACAAAGGGCGAGATAGTGGGAAACCAGGTGAACCAGAGGCTGAAGGTAAATTATCAGGGGAAAACAGGATTTTTCACGGAGGAACGGGAACTTTTAAAGCCTGAGACCCGTCTGAGGCGGGTGATCGATAAGATCGACAAGAAGACCAATCCGGTCCTCAGGAAGATCATGGAAGATAATTTTGACTGGATGAAAGAAGATAGTGAGAAGGGAATCGGGGACAACGTGTTAACCCATTCAGGAACATCCTCTCTTCTTGGAGAACAATGGTTTCAGATGGATGATCATGATCCGAAGAAAGCGGATATGGCGGGACTAATCGCAAACTTCGAAAAGCTGGATAATGTATCGTTAATCGCAGAAAAATATCAAGAAAAGCTAAAAGCCTCCTCGGCCGGTCTGGATGCCGCGGGAAAAGAGCGCCTTATGAGAGGATGCATCGATGAGAATTGTATGGAGGGCATCAAAGAGATATGTTATAGAAATATGGATGTTCTCATGAACCTTCCGGATCTGGAGGCAAACAAGAAGGAGCCCAATCTGGATTACAGAACCATGAAGCGGAATCTGATCAGTATAAGAGCCGGGCTGAAAGACGAAAAGCAGATGGAAGTCATGGAGCAGGTGATCCGGGACGGAGCCCTGGCCTATGAACTGTCGAATGAAAAAATAATGGCGGCAGGAGACGATACGGCTGTCTATAATATAAGAGCGGAGTTGGATCAGGGAAATGAGCTGACTTCCAGAAATGTAGCCACTTCCCGGATTGCGGAACTGTTAGGCGTGGGTCATATGATTGCCCACTCGGAAAAGATGAGGGTCAGCATAAACGGTACGGTGAAAACAGGATGTTTTATGGAGTTTGCAAAGGGGCTGGATCTTTCCTCCCGAAAAGAGGAGGACTTGGCTCTCATCGAGCAGACAGAGTTTACATACAACGCCTCGTTTCTTAAAGACATGTGCAGTATGGAAGCGCTGGATTTTCTCTGCGGACAGAATGACAGGCATGGCCGTAACATGTTTATGCAGTTAAGCGAACCGGACGCGAATGGAAAACGCACCATCGTAGGACTCCAGGGTATCGACAATGACCTTTCTTTTGGAGAAAAAGAGTCCCTTAGTACCCTCCATCAGGGGGAAGTAAAGGATATGACATTTATCAGTCAAGAAATGGCGCAGAATATTGCGAAGCTTGACAGAGATACTTTGGAGTTTGCTTTGGGAGATATCATCCCTCAAAAGCAGATCGATGTCATGGCAAAAAGAGTGCAGATCTTTCAGGATCATATGAAAGAAAAAATGGTGCTTGTGGAGCCGGAGGAGTGGAAGCAGGTTGAAAAGCTGGTAAACACCGCGATGGAGTCCAAAGGAAAGATCTCAGAGGATATGGTGCAGGAGAGAACCGGGAAGGAGGAGCGAAAGAAAAGCTATGTCAATGGGGTGCTCAATATTTATAATAGTTCGCTCCGGCAGGTCGGCGCTATCCATAAAGATATGTCGGTGAAAAATACGCTCAAAAGCGTGAAAGAAGAAGTAGCAAAGGTCAGAGAGGAGAGGGCGAAGAAGCCTCAGAAAACGGCTGTCAGTTTTGCCGAACTGCAGAAGCGGGAGCAAAAGGCACGCCCCAGAAGGGAGCCTAAAGTAACCATTGGGAAAAGGCCGGAAAAACAGGCGGCAAAAGGGCCGGAAGACGCAGAAAAGAAACAGCAGGGTATGGTGAAATGATGGATGAACAGTGGAAACATTTGAAAATTATCAAGGATTTTTTCCAGATCCAGAAGGACGGCCGGATGCCAGAGGGCTCGAAACTTCTTTTGGATGCCACGGAACTTAAGACCTTTGAGAAAGGTGAGGATATGGTGACTGTGGGAAATCCTCCGGATGACGGCATGTATATTATCCTGGAGGGAGAAGCCCATGTGCTGACCGGAGACGGACTTCTGATCAATGAACTGGGGGCGGGAGACGTTGTGGGAGAACTGGCCCTTATTAAAGACGGGGTAAGGAAAGCCACGGTCCGGGCTGTCACTCCGGCAGTATGCGCCAACATTGCCAGGAATCTGTTTCTGGAGATTGCCGAGGCCAACCATAAGGTCTATGGAGCTCTTCTGGAGCTTTTGTATACCAAGACTACCCAGATGGTGACTGAAAGGGAGCGTCTTCGGTCGGAATTGGAGATCGCGTCCCGGATCCAGACGGGATTCCTTCCCAAATCCTTTGAGGAGTTCTGTGAGATGCCAAACGTAAAGATCACCGCCAGGATGAAACCTGCCAAGGAGGTAGGTGGAGATTTCTATGATATATTCCGTATCGACGAACACCGGCTCTGCTTTCTGGTGGCGGACGTGTCGGGAAAGGGAGTGCCGGCGGCCCTCTTTATGACTCTGGCAAAGACCCACATTAAAAATTACATGATGCTTGATATGCCTGTGGCGGAGGTGGCGGAGCTGGTGAATAACCGGCTTAACGAGGACAATGAGGAGGAGCTGTTCGTCACTGTCTTTATCTGCGTCCTTGATACGGATACAGGTAAACTTACTTTTGTAAACGGCGGGCATAACAAGCCGTTTATCAGCAGAGGAGGAAAGTCGTTTAAACAGTTGGACTGCAAGGTGGATTTCGTCGTGGGAATCATGGAGGATATGCCTTACAGGGAGCAGTCCGACAGGCTGATGCCCGGAGACCGGTTCTGTCTTTACACAGACGGAGTGACGGAGGCCTTTGATATCAACGGGGAGATGTTCTCGGATCAGGGCATGGAAGACGCCTTAAACCGCCATATGGAGGAATCCAATGATCCAGAGGTCTTTATTGAGCGGATGTATGAAGAGGTGGAAGCGTTTACAAGAGGAGCGGCTCAGTCAGATGATATTACTATGGTATATCTGGCAAGATAAGGGGGGCGGAAAATGGAAGAGGGCCTTTGCGTAAGATTCTGGGGAACCAGAGGTTCCATGGCGGCTCCCTACAGAGACAGGATGGAATTCGGGGGAAATACGAGCTGCGTGTCCGTAGACTGGCCGGAGGGAATCGCCGTATTTGACGGGGGGACCGGTATCATGGAGCTGGGGAACCGGCTTAAGGAGGCAAGGTCAAAGGGGCTCTGGCGAGAGGACCAGGCGATACATATCTTTGTAAGCCATCTTCACATGGACCATATTACAGGGCTCTTTCTGTTTCCCTGCCTGTTCGAAAAAGGAATGGCAGTGGAGCTTTATGGTCCCTGTGACGTTAAAAGGTCTTTTCGGGAATGCTTTTGGCCGGCTATGAATCCGCCTTTTTGGCCGGTAACCATGGCGCAGACGACGGCTAAGGTTACCTGGCATGATACAGAGGACAAAGATATCTGGAATCTGCCGGGGGAGGTTACCGTCAGAGTCATGAAATCCAATCACCCCAATAACTGTGTCATATACCGGTTGGAGAGAAAAAAACAGTCTGTAGTTTATGGACTGGACTGCGAGCTGGGAGAGGATAGAGAATTTCAAAAGAGATATAGGGAGTTTGCGGATGGCTGTAAGATGCTGATATTTGATGCTCCCTATGACAGGAAGGAATATGCAAAAGTTACAGGATTTGGGCACAGCTTTTGGCAGCAGGGTGTGGAGATGGCAAAGGAGTGCAGAGCGGAGCGCCTGTATATCAGCCACCATGAATGGGGAAGGACGGACAGACAGCTAAAGGACATGGAACGGGCGGCGCAGGCCGGGGCCGGGGAGTGGAACGGCAGCGTTGTCTTCGCCAGAGAAGGAACGCGGGTGCTCCTGAAGGCGCGTATCCGTCCAGATTAGTGTACAGGTTAAAAAGCCTCAGCGCAGCTCCACTACGCCTACGTTTTTTGGCCTGCACACTCGAAAAACATTCTGCGTTCTTGGTTCAGTTATTTGCCGAATGGTGTACCAGGAAGAAAAAACGGGAAAAAGAGGGTGAAAGGGGAAGCCATGAAGAGTAAAGCCGGAAACATAACTATCATAGCCACAGCGGCTGTCACACTGCTGTCTTTCATAATATTCTATTTTGGTACGGCCGGATTCTGGGATATGGGAATTTTGGACCGGCTCAATCAGAGAACCTCCATAACCAACAAAAAGATTTATATCATCGGAATCGACGACAGAACGTTAGAACAATATGGGCCTGTGAATACCTGGAGCCGGCATATTCCGGCTCAGCTGGTGGAACTGTTAAACAAAGATCCAGAAGCAAGACCGGCGGTTATCGGATTCGATGTGATTTACAGTGAGAAGACGGATGAGGAGGGCGATAGCCATTTTGCCGATACCTGCAAGGAAGCCAAAAACGTGGTGGCGGCACTCAGTTTTTCTTTTAAGGAGATGCCGGAGAGAGATGAAAAAGGAAACATGACCTATAATCCTTATTATGTGGACTATGTCATAGAACCGTATGAGAAACTAAAAGACAGCATAATCTGCGGGTATGCCAACACGGCTGTGGATCGCGACGGATTCGTGCGCCAGGCCATGGCATATTTGGACCATGAAGGCGAGAGAATCTACAGTCTTTCCTCTCAGATTTACAAAAATTATCAGGAAAGCCAGGGGAAGGAAGCAGTATTCCCGGCCGTGTACGGAAGAGGGAACCGGTACTATTTTTCCTATTCAGGAAAGCCCGGCGGATACAATGTGGTATCCATGGCCGACGTGTTGAATGGGACGGTGGAACCAAGGCTGTTTCAGGATGCCATTGTGCTGGTGGGGGCCTATGCGGTGGGAATGCAGGATTCCTACTCCACGGCAATATCCCATAACAGCCAGATGTACGGAGTGGAGATTCATGCCAATATTATCGACGCATTGTTGAAAGGAAAGACGCAGCTACCTGCCTCTCCCTTTCTTTACGCCACAGCGTCAGCCTTTCTCTGCGGAATCTTTTTTGCGATCATACGCAGGGCAAAAATCATACCGGTTTCTGCGGGAACCGGGATTTTGGTCGTTCTTGATGTGCTGTTTGCCAGATTTATGTATGAACAGGGAATTTTGGTTCCCGTGGTCCTGGTTCCTGCCATGCTGATTCTGATCTATGGGGAACGGGTCATAGAGGGATACCTGGCAGAAATCCTCCGCAGGCGGAAAGTCGTGAATGTGTTCAAGCAATATGTGGCGCCTCAGATTGTGGAAAAGATCAGCAAGGATACGGATTTTGAACTGGTTCTTGGAGGAGAGAACAGGCAGATTGCCGTGTTGTTTGTAGATATCCGGGGATTTACCACCATGTCGGAAAGTCTCAGGCCGGAAGAAGTAGTGGAGATTCTCAACGAATATTTAAGCCTGACCACCAAGTCCATCTTTGATAACGGCGGCACTCTGGATAAATTTGTGGGCGACGCTACGATGGCCGTATTCAATGCTCCTTTTGCACTGGACGATTACATTTTTAAGGCGGTGTGCACGGCGTGGGATATGAAAGCCGGGGCAGACGCCATTGCGGAAAAGTTCGAAAAGCGTTTCGGAAAAAGCGTGGCCTTTGGAATCGGCGTCAACTGCGGGGAGGCCGTAGTGGGCAATATCGGCTGTGAATTCCGTATGGATTACACGGCCATCGGCGATACGGTGAACACGGCGGCGCGGCTGGAGAGCAATGCAGAACGGGGACAGATCCTCATCAGCGAGGCAGTCTATGAGGCAGTAAAGGACCGGGTGGAAGTGACGCCTATGGGAGAGATTCCTCTAAAGGGCAAGAGTAAGGGCGTGTTTGTGTATCAGGTGGATGAAGTGAGAAAATAATGGGCGGAAAAAAAGTAATTGCAGTTCATATAGCCGTTTTCTGGGGACTCCTTGGATTTTTGTGGTTTCTTCTTATGTGTGCGGCAGCGATTCCCAACGAGACGCTCAGGGAGCATATGGAAGAAAGCGCCCTGTCCTACAAAGAGAAGGAAGCATTTTCCTTCGAAAGAGGGAAAAAATGGAATGGCATCAGCGATAATTATGCGGATACGATTCTGTTAAATGTAAGCTGGAATATGGGCGGGGAAAATCCCCTGTTATCTTCTCTGGATACCTGGTATTACAGCGGAGGAGAGCTTGGGGAAAATGCCGGCCTGTATCTGTCGGTCACGGAGGATATGGAGCCGGATACAGATTATACAAGGTACTGGCACGGGTCGGCTGTCTTTGTCCGTCTTTTCCATCTTGTTATGGATGTAAAAGGGATAAAAATAGTGGGATTCCTGGCTGCCATGAGTCTGGCGACACTGACTGCGGCGATGCTGTTTGCCGGGAAGCATTATGATATTGGCATGGGATTTCTTTTGTCCATGGGGGCGGTACAGATATGGAATATCGGCTTAAGCCTGGAATATGAACCGGCGTTTGTGATCTGCTTTCTTTTATGTCCCCTGTATTTGTGGGCGGAGAGAAAGGGGGATGCATACATAACCTGCCTTTCCCTTGCAGGAGGGGTACTGGTCGCCTTTTTTGACTTTTTAACCACAGAGACGGCGGCGCTTCTTGTGCCCTTAATCCTGGTGATCGCCGTGAGGGCGAAGGAGAGACGTCTGGGAGACGGGAAAGGAAGTTTTCATTTGCTGTTTTGGAGCGGAATCTGCTGGGGATTGGCTTATATGGGAACCTTTCTGGTAAAATGGATGGCCGCATCTCTGGTTACAGGGGAGAATAAATTTCTGCTTGCTCTTTCTTCTGCCGGGGAGCGGGTAAGCGGCGCTTTGCCGGGAGAACAGGCGGACGGTTTTGCAAGGATTCCCATGGCGGTGGCGGCGAATCTGACAATGATGTTTGGCGGTGAAACCAGAGTGGAACCTGTGAGAGTTGCGGCCGGAATGGCGGTATCTTTTCTGGTATTGGGCTCAGTTTTTTATCTGTTCCATAAAAAGAAAGGGAATGGGACAGCTGTAAGGCTGATCGTATTTCTTGGCAGTATGGTTTTGCTGCGGTACATGGTCTTAAGCAATCATTCTTATCTCCATGAGTTTTTTACCTATCGCGCTCTCATGAGCCCGGTGCTGGCGGTCTTTTTAAGCCTGGCCCTTTCTATGGAGCTTCCTGTATTCGGGAGAAGGAAGAGAAGCCGGAAAAAGAAGGGGATGGGCGACGGAAGGATGAAAAAACCATGAAAGAGATCGAACTTACGATTCTTATGCCCTGCCTCAATGAGAGCAGGAGCCTTGCGTGGTGCATTAAGGAGGGGGAGACATACGTGCGGACGAACGGTATTTCGGCAGAAATTGTGGTTGCGGATAATGGCAGTACG
Organism: uncultured Lachnospiraceae bacterium; assembly: GCA_910585355.1. Taxonomy (GTDB): domain Bacteria; phylum Bacillota; class Clostridia; order Lachnospirales; family Lachnospiraceae; genus CANRXD01. The sequence goes on along the minus strand of CAJUDN010000019.1, from coordinate 15,305 downwards.
GATGAGTCCCCCAAGATTGCCAGAGAGTGCGGCGCAAGGGTGGTGAGGGTTTCCAAAAAAGGATATGGCAATGCCCTGATTGCCGGAATTCGGGAGTCGCAGGGGAAATATATCATTATGGGAGATTGTGACGGCAGCTATGATTTTTCTCAGTGCGGTTTCATTCTTGAGAAACTTCGGGAAGGGTATGGATTGGTGGTGGGGAACCGCTATCAGGGAGGAATTGAGAAAGGCGCGATGCCTTTCCTGCATCGTTATCTCGGAGTTCCTCTTCTATCTCTCATGGGAAGATGGAGGTATCAGGTGGAAATCGGAGATTTTCACTGCGGAATCAGGGGATTCGACCGGGAGAAAGCGTTAAGGCTGAAACTTCAGTGCGGTGGAATGGAATTTGCCACGGAGATAATCGGGAAATTTGCGAAGTCAGGAGAGAAGATCTGCCAGGTTCCTGTGAGACTGCGGCGGGATTTAAGAAACGGCCCCTCCCATCTGCGGGCGATTCCTGACGGATGGAGACATGTGAGGCTGATGCTTTCACGGGAGGAGTGAAGAATTGATTTTGCGGGATGTAACGGTTCAGACGGCCTGGTTCCCCGCCGTCTGAGCTGTTACCATAGAACAGATGAGAAGCGGCAGGCGTTGTTATATTATATGAGGAGGATTATGCGGTGAAGAAAAGATGGAAAGGGCTGTGTGCACTGTGGATCGTCCTGGCATTGGTAATAGGTGCTTTTCCGGTGGCAGGGGCGGTAGAGGATGCGCCTGAATCGGCCGCGGCGGCAGTGAGTGAAGATGCGGAAGATGACGGAAGGCAGATTCCGGCGGAATCAGGCAGGATGGAGAATTCTTCGGAAGAAAGTCCGGAAATCAGCAGTTCTGAGACGGAGGATACGGAGCTTGCTGAGGAAGAAAGCACAGGGAGCTCTGTGGAGAATTTTGTGGAAAGAGAAGGAACTGAGGGGAGTTCTGAGGAAAAGGAAGGAGCTGCGGTGGATTCAGCGGAGAACTCTGAGGAAAAGGAAGGAACTGCGGTGGGTTCATCGGAAAAAGAAGAAGCCGTGGAAAGTTCTGAAAAAGGTGAAACGTGGAAGGCTCCGGGACAAAGCGTGGAATCGGAGAGAACAGATGAAGAGACAGCTTCAGAAAAGGGCGAGGAAGAGAAGGAATCTGAGAAATCAGAGGAAAGCAATTCTGTGAAAGAAACATCTGTGGAGGGAGCATCTGCGGAAGAGAGTTCCACGGAGAAAAGTGCCTCGGAGGGGGATAGCAAAAAGGAGATACTGGAGACGACAGCTCCAGCATTCACAGTTCCGGAGCTGCCGGAACATATGGCGCTTTCGGCTAAAGCAGCAGCGGCCAGGGAGGCGGCTACATCAGCGGAGGTGTGGCTGTATGTGGGAAGTGATGAGATTTCAGCAGGGGCTATGATATATAGCGGCAGCAATGGCAATGGTGAGCCAGGTATTACAATACAGTTTGACAAACCGCTTAACGATCAAAGCGCCCTTGACAGTATTACGCCACCCCAGGATAAAAAGCTGAGCGGTTGGAGATTATGGGGATTATCAGGCTCTACGGAGAGTGGAAATGTTGGAGACAGTCCTCTGGAAGAATTAGAAATTACCGGTCAGATTTCGGCAGACGAGTATAATCGTTTTATAGACAGTACGAGTCCTGGACAGTTCTTACTAATTGAGCCCTTATGGAGAGACGCCAGGGATATTATGGATGGGGATTCTCTTGATATGAATATTGGAGACAGCTGCAACCTGTCGGAAGGAACCTGGAAGGTATCCGGCGACGGTACCGTATATACCGTAGATACCGGAGGGCGTACCGTCTATGCAGCCAGAAACGGAACATTTATATTTAGTAACCATTCAGCGCCCTGACTGTCCCGGGCAAAAATTTATTGAAAATCGCCTGTGGCGACGGGATTTATGAAGCAGTAACTGTATTTCTTAAAAAGGAGTAAAAGGGAGCAGATATGATACAGAAAACCATAGCAATGAAAATTGCAGCAGCGGTTATAGGGGCCGCAGCCATCGCAGGAACCGTTATGGCAGTCCGCCATATGTCCGGGACAAAAGATACTTACCGCTCCATCCTGCTCTATGAAATAGAGGGAATCGCGGAGATTGAACGGGAAGGAACAGGGAAATTCAACGGTACTGAGAACCTTTACCTGGAATCCGGTGACCAGCTTACGGTTGAACCGAAAAGTTTTACCCGACTGCGTCTTGATGAGGATAAATATGTGATGGTTGAGGAGAACTCAGCCGTGTCCATTGAAGCTGCGGGAACCATGGAGGATTCCCGGACAAAACTTAATCTCACAAAGGGCGCTATTATCAATGAGATCAGGAATCCCCTGAGCGCCGGTTCTACATATGAAGTTACAACGCCGAATTCCATCATGGCGGTTCGGGGAACCATGTTCCGGGTAGAAGTATCTTATGATGAGAACGGTGAGGTTTTTACAAAAGTATCTGTGTTTGAGGGTAAAGTTTCTTCGAGGCTTATCTACCCGGACGGGACCATGGAGGAGGAAGTGTTGACCGGAAACGGCAGAGAGGTCATTATTCACAGCAATCGGGAACTTACGGAGTATTTGGGAGAGGAGCGGGATATTAAGTATGATGAGCTTCCGCCAGATATTTTGTATTTGATTCAGGAGATTATGAACGCAGAAGGGATGACGGAAGGGACCGCCAGGGAAGAATCAAAAGAATCAGAAACAAGAAAAGAAGTGAAGAGCAGCGAAGCGGCAGAGAGCACAGGTCAGGAGAAAAGCAGCGAAGCGGCAGAGAACACAAAAGAGGAAAAGAATACGACGAAAGAAAGGACAACGAAAAAAACTGTGGCTGGGGAGAAAGCAACAGCCGGCAGGGTGACTGAGACGACGCCAACAGAGGAAAGCTCCACAGCGCCAGAGACAGTGGAGGAAACTTCCATGGCGATGACAGAGACCGTCCCATCCGATCAGGAAAAGAAGGAAATTGGCCCCGGATACGACAGCTCTGATGATTCAGGAAATTCAGGCGGAGGAAGCAGTTCAGGCGGAGGAGGTAGTTCAGGCGGAGGAAACAGTTCAGGCGGAGGAAGTAGTTCAGGCGGAAGCAGCAGCTCAGGGGATTCTCAGACGGAAGAAAATACCACGGAAGCGCCAACGGAGACTTCCGCGGAAAACACCACGGAAGCACCAACGGAGACCTCCGCGGAAAACACCACGGAAGCGCCAACGGAGACTTCCGCGGAAAACACCACAGAAGCGCCAACGGAGACTTCTGCGGAAAACACCACGGAAGCGCCAACGGAGACTTCGGCGGAAAATACCACGGAAGCGCCAACGGAGACTTCGGCAGAAGACACTACAGAACCAGCAGAATATACGGTGACCTTCATGTATCTTGGAGCAGTATTTGGCACCCAGCAGGTAAAGGAGGGACAATATGCAACAGAGCCATGGCTGAAGCCAGCGGATACCGGAAATTGGGACGTTGATTTTACTGTTCCTGTTACAGGAGATATTACAATTCAGTGGAGTAGCGGCGGCTGATTTTTATTCAGTGGAGCAGCTACGGGTATTGAAAGGCGGAAATAAGGCTTTTGGGTTTTCCCGGAAGCCTTTTATGGTATTATATGTTTTCTTGTTTTCCAAAAGAGAAACCGCGTCCCTGGACTTCGTTAATATGTGCCAGCATAATGAAAGCCTGGGGGTCGATTTCCATGACAAGGCGGTTTAAACGATTTAACTCCCGGGAGGAGAGGACGGTCATTACCTCGCAGGATTCTTCACCAGAGTGGCCGCCCTGGATGTGATACAAAGTAACGCCCCGGTCGATTTCAGCGAGGATGACTTTACTGATTTCCCTGTAATGTTTGCTGATGATGCGGACCTGCATGCGGCCTTTTCCCAGTGTGGAAGTCTTTCCTACCATGGTAGTATAAAGAAGAATTGACACAATGCTGTACAGGGCGATTTCCAGCTCAGAATAGGGAATCTGCAAAAGCAGAATGACCGTGTCAAAGGCATACATTGCGGCGGATATGGGAACCCCCAGTTTTTTGTTGAGTAAAAGAATCGGGATATCGTTGCCTCCGGTAGATGCTCCCGCACGGATGACAAGGCCAATTCCGCTGCCGATTAAAAGACTGCCGAGAATGACAGAAAGCAGGGGATCAGAGGTCAGGGGAGCCGTCATCAGGGTCTCAATACGCCCAAGAAGAAAGGGGAAAAGAAAGCTGCTAATCAACGTGTTGACAGCAAAGTGTTTTCCCAGAAAAAAAGCTCCGATAAAAAACATCAGGGCATTGTATATGCCTACAAAGACAGATACAGGGATATCGAGATAATGGGAGATAATCAGGCCCATACCCGTGACGCCGCCGGTCATCAGACCGGACGGGATAATAAAGGCCCCGACACCCACAGACATTATTAAGTTTCCAAAGAGTACAAGAAACAGTTCAGTAGCTTTTTTGAGATTCTGTTTGTTATTCATGGTAGCTTCCCTTTCTTTTAATCTGTATGAATTCTTTTTCCCTTCAACTTGCCAAAGCATTAAAATAAGCAGACAGGAAGTCTGCTTTAAGAATCATTTATCTGTACTGGCCGGAGAATTGCCAGAAATCCAAAGTTTGAGATTTTCACTTTCATCACCTTCTCCAGTATAACATTTTTTCCTGTTTATACAAGGAGAAAATAAAAAATACCAATGAACATATGCATGTTAGAGGATTAATGGTATAATGTTGACAAACATTATACCAGCGCCGAACCGCGCGCAACCAGCAGGGCATACTATGTCACAGACAAGATAATGTGTTCGCGGAAGCCCATGAGCGAGAAGACGCAGAGCATATTCGAGCCAGCCCTGCGCCCCTTAAATGGGGGACAGACTGCGGCGGTCAAAAAATGGAAAGGGGAAAGGGTCATGCAGGAGATTAAAATCCAGGAAATAGAAAATATTAAAATCGGAAATGCGGAAAACAAGGAAGCCGGAACCGGATGCACGGTGATTCTCTGTAAAAAGGGAATGTCGGCCGGACTGGATGTGCGGGGAGGCGGACCTGCGTCCAGAGAGTCAGAGCTATTAAAGCCCATGGCTGCCGCTGAAGTGATTCACGGAGTGCTGTTAAGCGGCGGAAGCGCGTTTGGGCTGGATGCAGCCGGGGGTGTGATGGAATATCTGGAGGAGAGGAATATTGGTTTCGATGTGGGAATCACAAAGGTTCCGTTGATCTGTCAGTCCTGTCTGTTTGATCTGGGCGCAGGAGACTGGAGAGTGCGGCCTGATAAAGCCATGGGCTATGCGGCCTGCGAACAGGCAGAACGGGGGAATTATACTGACGGGAATGCGGGAGCAGGGACCGGAGCTACGGTCGGTAAGCTCCATGGAAAAGACTTCTGTATGAAGTCAGGAATCGGGAGCTATGCCGTTCAGATCGGTGAGCTTAAAGTGGGAGCCATTGTGGCCGTCAATTCCCTGGGAGATATTTATGACTGGAAAAATGGAAAAAAGGTTGCGGGGCTCCTTAGGAATGACAAAAAAACATTCCTTAGTACAGAAGAAGAGGTCTATAAAAGCTATGAGGTGATAAAAAATAAGTTTGTTGACAATACCACCATCGGCGCCGTTATCACCAATGGAAAATTTACAAAAACTCAGCTTTGTAAAATTGCTGGCATGACTCACGACGGCTATGCCCGGTCCATCCGTCCGCTTCACACAACCGCCGACGGGGACAGCATTTATGCACTTTCCACGGGGAACGTGGAAGCAGATCAGGATATGGTTGGAACCCTGGCGGCTCAGGTGATGTCCGAGGCAATTCTCAGAGCTGTTATGAGTGCGGATTCAGCCTATGGATTCCCCGCAGCCAAAGATCTGTAATACGGAATCGGTGGAAGTAATGGAAATCCCGTTGTCCGCCAGGCAAAAAACCCTGGCGGCAGCGGAAATCTGACGCTATGCGCCCGCGCCCGGCGCGAGTGTGCGCTTTCGCGCACACTTTTTATGATGACAGTTATTGTTAATGATTTTTCTTGTACACGACAACGCCGTTGACGAGAACAGTGGAGGCGGAAGTATAATAATCAAAAGGATATCCGTCCCAGATAACAATATCCGCATCCTTTCCGGGTTCCAGGCTTCCAACACGATTTTCCAGTCCGCAATATCTGGCGGCGTTGATGGTGGCCGCCTCCAGGGCAGTCTTCGGAGTCAAGCCCTTTTTGTACATCAGGGTCAGATGAATGGCTGCAAGTTCAATATTCATGGTGGGATGACCGGTGGAGACCGCAAATTCAATGCCGTTTTCTTCCAGGACCGCGCCTGCAACGGGATCCCGGTGGCGGTATTCGCTGCTCTTTTCTCCGTAGGTGGGCCCAATGACACATTTGACATGATGTTTCTTTAATTCCTGAGGAATGAGCCAGGCTTCCACACAGTTTTCCAGCGTATACGTAAGACCGAATTCTTCCGCAATGCGGATGGCAGTCAGCATATCATGGCTGCGTTTGGCAGTGAATTTAACAGGCATGCCATCGAAAACGCGCATCAAAGAATGAAGCTTCATATCAAATTTCGGCGGCTTCACCAGAGGGTCCTCTATGGAGGCGGTCCACTGAGCGTGGTATCTCTGGGCCCGCATCAGCGCTTCGCGGATCAGAGCGGCGCTCCCAAGTCTTGTTTTTGGTGTTTTCTTTCCCCCATAAGTGTCTTTTACACCATCAGTCAGACACATATGAAAGGCCAGCTCCGGCACGCGGACCATCTCGTCCACAGTGCTTCCGGCAGTCTTAAGGACCGCGCAGGTTCCGCCGATTAGATTGGCGTCACCGGGGCAGGTCACAGCTGTGGTAACGCCTCCGGCCAAAGCCATCTGAAAGCCCTCATCCTGGGGATTAATGGCATCCAGGGCGCGAAGCTGGGGAAGAATGGGATCGGTGGCTTCATCTGCGTCATTCCCTTCGTTTCGGAACACCTCTTCCTGTACACCGAGACGGCAGTGAGGTTCCACAAGTCCTGGGGTTACATAATTACCACAGGCATCAATTACATCGTGTTCACAGCCATATGTATCCAGGGCATTTATACAAATATCAAAAATCTTTCCGTCCTTTATAACCAAATCCCGTTTTTCCTCGTAGATTCCGGCCATATTGATTAAATTACAGTTTTGGATAATCAACATTGCTCTCACCTGCCTTTCTCTGATATGCGATCCTGCCGTCGATGATGACGGTTCCCGCCTGGCTCATTGTGGCTAACGGCTCCACATCCCAGATTACCACGTCGGCGTCTTTGCCTGGCTCAATGCTGCCGACTCTGGCATCGATGTCCGTAATTTTAGCGGCGTTTAAGGTAACACTGCGGATGGCCATTTCTCTGGACATGCCGTTCTTCACATAGAGAGCCACCTGGAGAAGCTGGTTTTCGATGGGAACGAAGGGAGCGTCGGTGATGAGTGCAAAGGTTATTCCCGCCTCCTCCAGAATCCGTCCGGCATCGAAGGAGCGGTTTTGGATTTCCACTTTGCTCTTTCCGCCCACAGTGGGGCCAAGGAGGCATTGTGCGTTGTTTTTCTTAAGAACCTCCGGGATCATATAGCCCTCGGTGCAGTGCTCAATGGAATAACGAAGGCCAAATTCATTGGCAATGCGGATGGCTGTCTGGATATCGTCCGCCTGATGAGCATGGATTTTTACACGCATTCCCTCAAAAACACGCATCAGGGAATGCATATGGAAATCAAAGGGGAAATCGGGCTTCTGGCCGTTTACCTTATAATTCTCATAATATTCTTTTGCTTTGAAAAGCTGTTCCCGCATGATGGCGGCATTCATCATTCGGGTTTTTGGCGCCATACCGCGCTTCCCGAAATTGGTCTTGGGATTCTCGCCCAGAGCCATTTTCATGGCTAGCTCCTGACGGACAATCCGGGAATCCACGTCCTCTCCGGCAGTTTTTATGGCCATAAAAGTTCCGCCGATGATATTTCCGCTTCCCGGCCCGGTGACAACGGTGGTAATGCCATGGCGCAGAGCTGCGTCAAAAGTGGCGTCTTCGGGATTAACGGCATCCAGGCCTCTGAGCCCCGGAAGCGCAGGACTGGTACTTTCGTTACCATCCATCTCTTCCTGACACGCGGTTCCCCAGAGCCCCATGTGGCAGTGAGCTTCCACAAGCCCCGGAGTTACGGTCCGCCCGGCGGCGTCAATCATCTCGCAGTTTTCAGGAACCTCCCCCACTTGTCCAACCTTCACGATTTTTCCATCGTCAATCAGTATGTCGCCGGTTTGTTCATAAAGTCCGGCCATGGTAATTAAGTTTCCATTTTTAATCAGCAGCAATTTTTTATGCACACTCCTTTCATATTGATATTGGGGTCAAAAGGTATTTTAACCCCTGATGCCTACGGATTGCTCCGCATTTCATGCTCACGCGTCTTCGCTCCGCTGCAGTCGGCGCTGGACAAGCATCCACTGGACGTTTAGCGCTCTGAAAACATTCAAAATCCGCTCTGTCGGGCTGCTTTTTTCATATTATAAAAGTATCATTGATGAAAATATAGAGGCAAGGCAGAAAATGGCGCCCACAAGAAGCGGCTCCCGAAAAGAAGGAGCAGATTCTTTTTTGGGCAGAGGAGCGGTGTCGGGTTCCACTTTTTCTTTTGCTCCGGAACAATCAGAGCTGTCGGAATCGGAATCCGGATTGCTGCGCTTATTAAGCTTGTCTTTTGCATAGGCTTTCAGGTCAAAAGCGTCCATGGATTTGGAGAGCAGAAACAGGCCGGCAACCATGGGAAGCACTCCCGCCGCAAACAATCCGTCAATAATCTGGTATGTGGAATTGGAATCACGGTTTAAAAATGCATATAAAATACCGGTAACAATGCTCACAAGGAAATATGTCCTGAGACGCTTAGAAGATAACGCAGGCATGAAATTCACCATCCTTTTTAATAAGTATTTTCAAGTATTACATTTGTTTTGTGAGTTTTAGGTAAAGAGCCAGCTCCATTTCCAGTCCTATGCGGAGCCCGCGCTCATCCAGCTGGAAATTGCAGTTGTGGTGGGGGGAGGAGGTGACGGGGCGCTCTGGGTCGGCCATTCCCACATGGAAGTAGGCGCCGGGTTTTTCTAAAAGATAATATGCAAAATCCTCGCCTCCTAGGGTCGTCGGTTTTTCCACTGCCATATAGTCCATCTGTACGGCGGCTTCCATGATGGCATCGGTGTATTCGTCCACATTTATGGTAGCCGGATAACCAAGAGTCGTGGTCACGTCACAGGTAAGGCCGTATCCCTCACAAATCCCGCTGCTGATGGAACGTATACTGTCAAAGACACGGCTGATCAGTTCGTTATTTAAGGTGCGGACATTGCCTCCCATGGTCACTTTGTCGGTGATAATGTTAGGATACTGGCCGCCGTTCATGTAGGAGACAGTGAATACGCCGCCTTCTGTGGGGTCCTTTTTCTCAGCCAGAATCTGATTTAAGGCGGAACCCACCATACAGGCGACAGGAACGGGATTTTTTGCATTGTGGGGAGAGCTTCCATGGCCGCCTTTGCCCTGGATTTTAATTTCATAAATACCAATGGCGGCAGAAGTAGCGCCCCGGCAGACTGCAACGGTTCCCAACGGGAAAGAAGAAGAGCAGTGGAAGCCAAGAACCATATCCACATCTTTCATGGCCCCGTCGGCGCAGAGCGCTTTTGCACCTCCCGGAAGTTTTTCTTCCGCAGCCTGGAAAATAAATTTAACAGTTCCTTTAACTAATTCTTTATGGGAAGAAAGTATTTTCGCAAATACCAGGAGACATGCGGTGTGGGTATCGTGACCACAGGCATGCATAATACCAGGAGTTTTAGATTTGTAGGGAAGTTCATTGCTTTCATTTACCGGAAGAGCGTCAATATCTGCACGGAAGGCGATGCAGGGCCCGGGCTCTGCGCCTTTAAGAATTCCCACAGTGCTGGTGCCCGTTATTCCCTCTTGAAGGGAAATTCCCATCTGGGTCAGAGCTTCGCGAATATACTGAGCTGTTTTATATTCCTCGAAGGAAAGCTCTGGATATTCATGAAGGTGATGACGGATTTCTTTTAACTGTTCTTCATAGGTGTCCACAAGAGAGCGGATAAACTTTTTCATGTTTTTTTCGTCCTTTCCTGATTTAGCCCAGTACTCCGCCCTGAAAACCCTTGTGCAAATATTTCGGTCTATTTTCCCCATTGCATAAGTCCAGAATACTTGGCAAAGCCCCCTGCGCTTCCGTTTCTGAACCTGCATACTCAAATAGATATTCTCGAAAATTTACACAGGAACTTCATGTACGAAGTACTAGAGCGTGTCTGAAAATTAACAGTTTCTTGTCAATATGCCGAAAACTGACAAAAATAGTGCTATAGTCGGCCCGTTATATCGCTTTTAAACACATGCTCACCCGGGTTTTACGAGCATTTTTGTACTACTTCTCGCCAGATTTTGTGCATTTTTTAATTTTCAGACACGCTCTAGTGTTCCATCTCCTATCTTATCACGGTTTCGGGCGAAAGGCCACATCCAAAATAACAATTTCACAATCGGATCCTATCCGCATGGCCGGGCCCCAGACCCCGGCGCCGGAGGTGACCACGGAGGTCATGGCCCCTGTTTTTTTGACGCCCCATGGATTTTTCCAGAAAAGGGGCATAAAGAGACTGGCAGGAAACATCTGGCCGCCATGGGTATGGCCGGAAAGGATGAGGTCCGCCCCCGCAGCTTCTCCCAGCGCAAGCTCCCGGGGCTGATGATCCATGACAATAATGGGGAAAGACTGGTCCAGTCCGTGGATCAGGGCGTCATAGGAAAGTCTGGTATCCGCTTCCTTCTTTGCCATATCTGGATCTTTTCTGCCGGAGAGATAAAAGCTGTCGGAGAGAAAAACGGTCTCGTCTTCTAAAACGTTTATGTCCGCAGAATCTAAAAAGTCCATAAAACGCTGGTCCCGGCTCAGCCCCTCCCGGTGGGGAAAAGTAAATCCTGCAAGAATTTTTTCATTGACATCGTGGTTGCCAAGACAGCCATAAGTTCCATAGGTGCTTTTCAGGGAGGCAAGAAGTCCGGCCAGGGTTTCCGGATTTTTAATGGCTTCATATTCATTGTCGAAAAAGTCCCCCGCGACGCAAATAAGGTCCGGCTTTTCCTGGTTGATGGCTTCCACGATTCTTTTTATGTGACGCTCGGTGGAGTTATAGCCTAAATGAAGATCGGCGATCAGGGCAATCTTAAGGCCGGAAAGTTTACAGGACTTATCAAGAGTAACCGTGTAATGACGGACTCTGATATTTTTTGCGTGTATGATTCCATATAAACTTAAAGAACACACGAGAAGAACGGCCAGGCCGCCGAACAGCAAAAGGCTTTTAGGCCACGCATGAAGCATCGAGGGGTAACGATAACGAATCAGAAAGGAGTGTCCGGTGATCCGGCGGATGGCATCAAAAAGCAGGACGAACAGGAGCACGTACTCCAGCGTTCCCAGCCAGTAATTTCCCAGTATTTTTAAGATACGATGGAAGGGGTTCCTGGTGATCAAAAGACCCGTTAAGGGCGTCAGGGAGAAAAAAAGATAAAGGACAGCCGCGGGGATCCTAAACCAGGGAGAGCGAAACCCGTTAAAAAGGGCTTCAGCCCAGGAATAGAGCCAGAGTAAAACGTAACCATTCAATATGAGATACAACGGTGCAAGAAATATGGCAGTCATGATGTCCTCCCGTGAACAGCAGCTAATCGTTTGTTACTATTCACTCTCCGGTCAATCACTTCGCTGATTGGCCGGGAGCCAGTATCATAATGGGGCCAAAGCACATGCCCCATTGCCGCAGGCAATCTTAAATGGGCATATGAAGTCACGTTCACAGGGTACCAGTAAACAGTAACAATAGTTTTAGTATACTTAGATACCGGGGAATTTACAATAGGCAGAAGAGAGAAAAAGTGTTATAATTTTCCCGGGGAGGTGCAGAAAAAATGATTGATCTGGATGGCATGATTTCCATACCATATTTAAAAAAGACGGTATTCACAGGAAGCCACAAAGGTATGAATTTTATGATAAAAAAAGCCGGCGGTGAGGAAGGAGATAAAATCCGGTCCACTGTCTGGCCGGGGCCTTTTAATTTTTCGGCGACAGAGGACGAGAAAAAGACCTCCCGCGACTTTGCTTTCAGTCAGGAAGGTCTTAAAGAGGCTGTTGCGTGGCTCAACGAATATTATGAGACTGCTTTTGTAAATGACGCGGATCCGCAGTCGCTCAGGTAGGTTTGCATGTCCTCTGTTCTGATCATGCGAAAACGCAGAATGCTGCAAAGTATTTTACTACAGGGAAGAAGCTCTGGTTTCCAGGTCCAGAAGAACGCTGCCAAACCGCTCTTTTAAAAGAAAAAGAAGCTCTGCCCGCCGTTCCATAAGAAGGGGAAGCTGATGCCCGGCGATCTGAAGCCTGGCAGCATAGGCTCCATCATTTCCGGACGGGTCCGGGGATACCCGCACACGGAAGTCTTCAAAGCCCATGGAAGAGAGTTGGCTTTCCGCCCATTCCACGTTTTGAAGGACTTCGGGCTGAATTTCGATTCCACAGGGAATTCTGGTGGCCAGGCAGGCATAAGCCGGTTTGTTCCAGGTGAACAGTCCGGCGTCCCGGGAATAAGCCCTGAGCGCCTTTTTTGTGATGCCGCATTCCCGAAGAGGGGAGAGGATCTTAAGCTCCTTTAAAGCGCGCATGCCCGGACGGTCTCCGGCATCATCGGAGGCGTTGGTACCGTCAATGATTTCCTTATACCCGTCAGAAGCGGCTGCTTTCAGAATACGGCTGAAAATTTCGTTTTTGCAGTAATAGCAGCGATCTTTGGAGTTCTTTTTCACAGTTTCGTTTTCCAGTACGTTAAAGGAAAGAACCGTCATTTTAACCTTAAGAGAATCAGCGAGGCGTCTGGCATCGGAGAGTTCGAAAGCCGGCTGGAACGGTGTGGAAACATAGTAGGCGCGAATATCGCATCCGCAGGCTGCGGCCGCAAACAAAAGATATGCAGAATCGGCGCCGCCGGAAAAAGCCAGGGCCAGGGAGGAGTGATGCTTAAAAAATACATAGAGAGATTTGGGGACGGCCCTGATACCGGAAAAATGATTCATGTAATCTTCAAGGATTGCAAGAGCTTCGGCTATTTGGGTTCTTGTTTCCGGGTTTGCAAAAACAGTCCGTTCAAAAGGCATCCGGTAATATTCCTGTGAACGGGCAATTTCTATGCTTTCCGGATAATTCATATCAAAGAAGTAACCAAGAAAACTAATCCAATAATCCGGGTGGGTTTGGCGTATGGTCTTGTCCACAGAACGGTGTTCCCGTATGGCACAGAGAACCGCCGGAGTGATAGTTTCGGAAACGACGGTTTCTTCAGGGACGCCTATGACATCATTCATATCTTCCTCGGCAAAGACGCGGAAAATATCACATTTGTCGGCATCACGAATAAGCCTGCATAATTCCAGGCACTCCCGGGCATCCTGAAGGGCCTTGGGCCCCCGGGCGTTTTCGACGGCGGAAAAAACAGAGGAGTCAATCTCAAGCTTATTATGGTTTTCGATGGCGATGAGAATTTTCTTTTTATCGTTTTCCGGAAGCTCATCTAAAATTTTGTTTTCTTCCAGAATGCTGCAGCTTAAAGCAGCATGGTTTACGCTCGTATGATCCAGGAAAGTATTGAACTGTTTTAGCTGCTCAAAACGGCCGATGTCGTGGAACTGAGCGCACAGGAATGCCAGTGCGCTGGTGTGTTCCGGCAGATGGCGCTGTTTACAGATTTTGTCCATGATGGAAACAACGGCCTCGGTATGAACGATTTTCAATTCTACACGACCGTCGGATTTGTCGTATCGGCTGGTATACTCTTGGAAGAGGGATTTATATTTTTGATATGAAATCATGGGGTAAATCTCCTTTGGGGAAAATGGTATCATGTCTGGCGACATTATACCATTTTTAGGCCTGCGTCACAACTAAAAAGACATTAGAAAAAAGAAAGGGAAATTGCTTGGAAAATTGCCATGCAATGTGTATAATAAATAATAAAATCAGAGGGGGAAATTATGGAAATTATTTTACTAAAGCAGATTTGCATCATGTTTCTTTTGATTGCGGTTGGTATGTTCCTTGTAAAAAAAGGATATCTTTCAGAACAGGGAGGAAAGGACCTGGGGGCTATTCTGCTCCGGGTGGTAATTCCCTGTGTAATCTTAAAGTCGTATATTACGGAATATACGGCGGAGCGGGCCGTCGATCTGGCCGTTTCGGCCGCCATGGCGCTTCTGGCTCTTCTTGTGGCCATGGTAATTTCATTTCTGGCTTTTGGAACAAAAAGATCCATCGAAAATTTCGGGGCTTCCTTCTGTAACGTAGGGTTTATCGGAATCCCTCTGGTGCAGGCTGTACTGGGGGAGGGGGCCGTGTTTTATCTGGCTTCTTTCATTGCGCTTCTTAATATTTTACAGTGGACCTATGGCGTTTTCATTCTGACCGGAGATAAGGAGGCAGTGCGGGTAAAAACCATCGCCGGGAACCCGGTGGTACTGTCCTTTTTCGGCGGGATCCTGCTGTTTTTCCTGAGAATTCCGGTACCCCAGGTGATTGTAAGTACCCTAGGCAGTATCGGAAGTATGAATACGCCTCTTGCGATGATTATTCTGGGAACCTATCTGGCGAAAATGAATTTCCGGGAGATGTTTGCGGCAAAGAGCGCATATGTATGTACAGTTCTGCGCCTTATCTTAATTCCCGCGGCCACGCTCCTTGTTTTGAGCCTGATTCCCGGTGTGAAAACGGAAATCAAACAGGTAATTCTCATTGCCTGCGGGACTCCGGTGGGTTCCAACATTGCGATTTTTGCAAAGCAGTATGAAAAGGATTACAGGCTTTCGGTGGTAACGGTCTGCCTCAGCACTATCTGTTGTATCGTGACAGTTCCTGTATTTTATATGTTTGCGGAAAAAATTATATTGTAGAAAGTACCAGACCGGCGTTCTATCCGCATTATATTCAGCCAAATTTCCTTATCTATTTTCCCAACTGCCGCGTTGGATTTTCTGGCCGTAGTCACCGTTGTGCCATTAAAAATTCGTCTTACCGATAAACGAATTTTTTGCGTCATTTGGCCCAAATTCACTTAACGTAGCCTACTACGCCGCGTTCATTTGGGCCAAACCTCCCACGAAGTGGAACGCACAGCTACCAGAAAGCAATTTTCAGACACACTCTAG
>CAJUDN010000018.1 GCA_910585355.1 uncultured Lachnospiraceae bacterium | reverse complement strand
CCTACACGACGCTCTTCCGATCTTTCGTCCGTACAGACCATAACCGGTCTGCTCTGCGCCGAGGTTCTTGATCCGCCGGGGTATCCAGACAGAAAGTGAAGTTATGGACTGTCTGGCGCGTGATTGTGCCAGGCAAAATTTTGACGGCGATGTGGAGTCATCGACCGGAAATTTTAACGACGCAGTGGTGCGTGACGGGCAGTTCACAACTACGATTTCTGTCTGGATGGAACCCAGGCAGACAAGTGAAAGAATCCTGCCGCCGCCGTTATGCCGTCGACAATCCGCCCTGCCGCCGCCATAAGCGGATGATCCGCTCAGGTGCGAATGTGGTACAGGCTTTCCCCCGGCGCTCCAAAACAGTCATCTGTGAAGAAAAAATTTTTTGGTTAAAATGCCGAAAATAAAGTTTCTATTTCAAATAAAATTGACAAATCGAACATATGTAATATAATGGAGTCAAGTAGTATATTCTGTCAGTTCTGAATACAGAGCCAAGAATAACACCACTGAGCACCATTTTCCAGAAAATTTAATATAGAGGAGGAAGTATCTGTATGCTGTATCAAACCACACAGGAACATGAAGAGCTACGGGCAAAGGTAAGGGAATTTGCCGAAGCCGAAGTGAAACCCATCGCTTTCATGCTGGACCAGAATAACCAGTTCCCCACCGAGGTGGTCCAAAAAATGGGCGAACTGGGCATCATGGGTCTGCCCTATGACAAGAAGTACGGCGGAGCGGGAGCGGATGCCCTGAGCTATGCTATCGCCGTGGAGGAGCTGTCCCGGGTAGACGGCGGCGTGGGAGTTATCCTGTCCGCTCACACCTCCCTGGGCACCTATCCTATCTACGCCTTCGGCAACGAGGAACAGAAGCAGAAATACCTGCCTGATCTGTGTTCTGGCAAAAAGTTAGGCGCCTTCGGACTCACCGAGCCCAACGCCGGCTCCGATGCCGGCGGTACGGAGACCACCGCTGAGGATATGGGGGACCATTATCTCCTCAATGGCGAGAAAATTTTCATCACCAACGGCGGGCAGGCTGACACTTATGTAGTTTTCGCCGTTACCACCCCCGGCATCGGAACCCGGGGCATCTCCGCCCTCATCGTGGAAAAGGGCTGGGAGGGCTTCACTTTTGAAGAGCACTATGACAAAATGGGTATCCGCTCTTCTGCCACCTGCCAGCTGAACTTCAACAACGTAAAAGTTCCCAAGGAGAATCTGCTTGGGAAGGAAGGCCAGGGCTTTAAGATTGCCATGTCCACTCTGGACGGCGGCCGCATCGGCATTGCGGCCCAGGCGCTTGGCATTGCCCAGGGGGCCTATGAAGCCGCTGTAGAGTATTCCAAAGAGCGCGTACAGTTCGGTAAGCCCATCTGCCAGCAGCAGAACGTGGCTTTCAAAATCGCCGACATGGCCACGAAACTGCGCTGCGCCCGGTTCTTAATCTACTCCGCTGCCGAACTGAAGCAGGCCCACGTACCCTACGGCATGGAATCCGCCATGGCCAAGCAGTACGCCTCCGACATCGCTCTGGAGGTCACCAACGACGCCATGCAAATTTTCGGCGGCTGCGGCTATATCAAGGGCATGGAGGTAGAACGCTTCTACCGAGATGCCAAAATTACTACCATCTACGAGGGCACCAACGAAATCCAGCGGGTGGTAATCGCCTCCCACATCCTGGGCAAGGCGGCTAAAGACACCTCCGCTGCCCCCGCCCAGCAGAAGGGTCCTGAGACAGGCGCCCGCAAACGGCTGATCCTTAAGGATGGCACTGCCCGGGAGAAGGTGGAAACCCTGGTAGCCAACTTAAAAAAGGACGGTCACGACTTTACCGTGGGCATCCCCATAGATACCCCCATCACCCAGGCCGAGCGGGTAGTCTCCGCCGGACAGGGCATCGGTGCGAAAGAAAACATGAAGCTCATTGAGGATCTGGCAAAAGCCGCCGGCGCCGCCATCGGCTCCAGCCGCCCTGTGGCCGAGACCCTGAAATATGTGCCCATCAACCGCTATGTGGGCATGTCCGGCCAGAAGTTTAAGGGCAATCTGTATATTGCCTGCGGCATCTCCGGGGCCATCCAGCATTTGAAGGGCATCAAGGACGCCGCCTGCATTGTAGCCATCAACACCAATCCCAACGCCAAGATCTTCAAAAACTGCGACTACGGCATCGTGGGCGACGTGACGGAAATCCTCCCGTTACTCACCGCCGCTCTGGATACGGGTGAAAAGCTTCCTGCTCCGCCTATGACCAAGATGAAACGCACGGCTCCCAAGAAGGTTTATCAGCCCCGGAAGCTGTACGTCTGCAACGGCTGCGGCCATGAGTACGACCCCATGCAGGGCGATCCTGAAAACGAGGTGAAGCCCGGCACTGCCTTTAAAGATCTGCCCGAAAGCTGGACCTGCCCCCACTGCGGTGAAACGACAGACAGCTTTATCGAGATTGAAGCGTAACGCAACATCAGAATCACAAAATACCCTGCGGCAGGCTGCAAAACATCACAGCTTACATACGCAGCAGACTGCGAGGTATTTCACTCCCGCGGCATTCGCCAAATGCCCGTGCAGGCACGGCATCCGGCTCATTGCCCGCGGAAATAAAGGAGGCAACTCTATATGTATAATTACCGTATGGTCACTGATGACCTGTACTGGGTAGGTGCGGACGAGCACCGGCTGGCCCTGTTTGAGAACATCCATCCTCTGTACCACGGTGTATCCTACAACGCCTATGTTCTGCTTGACGAAAAGACCGTCCTTTTTGACACTGCCGACTGGGCGGTAGGACGGCAGTTCATCGCCAACGTGAAGGCAGTGCTCAACGGCCGTCCTCTGGACTACCTGGTCATCAACCACGTGGAGCCCGATCACGCCGCTTCCATTGAGGAAATTCTGCTGCGCTGGCCGGACGTAAAGATCATTACCACCCCAAAGGCAGTGACCCTGCTCAACCAGTTCGGCTTCGGCCTGGATCCAAGCGCCATTGAAGAAGTCGCCGAAGGAAACACAAAATGCTTCGGCAAACACACGGTAGCCTTTGTCTACGCCCCTATGGTTCACTGGCCGGAGGCCATGGTCACCTTTGACACCACCAACGGCGTGCTCTTTTCGGCCGACGCTTTTGGTTCCTTCCGCTCTCTGGACGGCAAACTCTTCGCTGACGAGTTCGATTTCGACCGTGAGTGGATCGACGATGCCCGCCGCTACTACACCAACATCGTTGGCAAGTACGGCCCTCAGGTGACGGCCCTGTTGAACAAAGCTGCCAGCGTCGTAGGTCTGGAAAACATTAAATTCCTGTGTCCCCTCCACGGTCCGGTTTGGCGAAAAGATCTGGGCTACATTATCGACAAATACACCCATTGGGCCACCTATGAGCCGGAGGAAAAGGGCGTCATGATCGTTTACGCCTCCATGTACGGCAACACCGAGGCCGCCGCCGAGGTGCTGGCTGCCAAGCTTACCGCCAGAGGTGTCACGAATACCCGGCTGTACGATGTATCTTCCACCCATGTCAGCTACCTGATCTCCGACCTGTTTAAGTACAGCCACCTTGTTCTGGCCTCTGTTACTTACAATCTGGGGATCTTCCCGCCCATGCACAACTTCCTTATGGACATGAAGGCCCTCAACCTGCAAAAACGCACGGTGGCCATTATGGGCAGCGGTTCCTGGGCCCCCCGCTCCGGCGCACTGATGAAAGAGGAAATCGAGTCTCTGAAGAACATGACCATTCTGGATGAAGAGATGACCGTTACATCTTCCCTCAAGGCCGACAATGAATCTGAGATCGACGCTCTGGCCAATGCCATCGCCGCCTCTGTGCAGGGCTGATCTCCTAAACAGCAGGTTATCGACAGCGTTAAAAGGGGATTTTCGGTTAATCCCAGTTTTAATCCCTGACTTTTTAAAAAGTGTGCGCCTTCGCGCAAGCGTCCATTCACGAACGAAATACTTTTTTCATGGAAAAAACCGTTTCCCATTTTACTTTATGCATTAACATAATAAGGTTTTTCCTATTGAAATAAAGAAAGAATCCCATGGAACTCAGGCTCTTCCAGACCCTGGCATCCCGTGAGATTCTTTCTTTTCTTTTCCTTCTTCCCTTCTCTCTCTTTCCTTTGCTCCATACCTATGTGATGCTCTCTTTTAACAAAGCAGAGGTGCGGTATTAATGGCCTCCAAAACCTCATCTGTCAGTTCCTGGTCCGGCGCCGACGTAGGCTCGTCGAAATAAATGGGCTCCGAATCCGCCGCCACAGCTTTTGCAATGGCGCTTCTTAGCTGCCGCCCTCTTTTGGGCCGGGAACTTTTTATATTGGTTACACCTTGAAGCGACTGGATTTTCGTGGTAATATAGTTGCAAGTATTTCAAATCCAAAAAAATTCTGTACGTACAGCAAGAATGCCATACATTTATTGCCGGAGATTTGCTTGACTTCTTTAATTATCAGGATAGAATCTCCTATCGGTCAGCTATGACATATACGTTTTTTTATACAAAACACTGATAGAGGAGTATCCATGAAGCCTGCTCAATAATTTCAGCAAGCCGGAAGAATCGTGTGAAAAAATTAGAGGGGCAGGGCTTATTCCCGGTGTGATCGGCACGCATATTGTCGCGCGGCCTGTGATATCTGTGAAAACAGGGCGCTTGCGGCCAGGGCTTTTGAATAATCTGAAACGGGACAGTGTCAGATAATCCTGATGGATATGCAGATACCGGTGATGAACGCCCGTGTTGCCAGGCCTGTCAATATGGCGGCATTGGAACAGGCAATCAGGACGGTTATCTCTCAGAACCTGCATAAGTTCAAATGCGGGCATCGTTGTAAACACTCAGGAGGTAAGTTTATGCGTACATCAAAACAAACCCGGAAAAACGCGATATTTACGGGAGTTTTACTGATTGCTATTATTTTACTCTTTCAGTGGTATTCCGCCACAACCAGACAGCGCATCGAAATCCAAAACCTTAATTATGCTTTGGATTCCTCACGCCAAATGGCGTTTCGTATCGAAAGCGAATTTAACAATACGCTTCTGCGGGTACGCAATTATGCGTATCTGCTCAGCTCCGATCAAGGGAAGTTAGAGGTTGATGCTAATTTTCTGAAGGGAATGGAAGAGAATGCGGTTTTTGACGCTATCTGCTTCACCGACGCCAGCGGGACCTATTTGACCTCCAGCGGGGAGACCATCGACAGCTCCGACCGAAACTATTATATCAAAGGGATGCAGGGTGAGAGCGGTATGGAGATTCTTCGCTCCAAATCGACAGGGCAGGTGATGACGGTTTCCTATGCTCCTGTCCTACATAACGATGAACCCGTTGGTGTGATCCTGGGTCTGTATCTTGCAGAAAACTACCTGCAGGAAATGCTTTCAACCAGCTATTTTGGCGTACCTGCGGACACCTTTTTATGTACCCGGGACGGAACGGTAATTGCATCATCCACTTCCGAAAACCTCGGCCAGCCCCTTTTGGATACCTTGCGGGATTCTGGTTATATTGACGCTAAAACTGCCGAAGACGCCTGGGACGCACTCCGTCAGGGCACGGGGGAAAATGGATTTATCTGCGCGTCGGGAAGTAAAACAGACAATCTTTGTGTGGTCGGTGTTCCCAACAATGAATATGTGCTGGTGCAGGCATTTCCGCAGAGCGTGACCCGGGAAATGGTTCAGAACGCCAACCAGTCAGGCATGATCTTACAGGCCATTCTGGTTGGAATGTTTGCTGTTTACATCGCTGCCCTGATTTTTCAGACCCAAAGACAGCGCCGGCGGCTGGTAAAAGAAAGCCAGGAACACATCACCGGCCTGCAGGAAAAAGACCGGCAGTCTCAGGCGAAAATCGCGGTGGCCGACCGCAAGGAACGTCAATACAAAATCGCTGTCACCGCTACCGCTTTCTGCACATTTGAATTTAATCTGACACGGAATTTGATCGAACAAGATGTCGTCCGAACCATAGAAGGCAGACAGGTTTCCCTTTTGGAAAGGGTCGGCCTGCATGCCCCCTGTACGGCCTCGGAGTGCTTTGAAAAGTGGAAACCCTTTGTTCTGGAGGAATCTTGGGAAGAATACACCGCCCTGACAAACTTAGAGAAACTGAAACAGCATTTTGATCAGGGAGAACCGGAGATCACAGAGGACTATTGGGGGTGGGCCGCAGAAGGAAAGCAGATGTGTGTTCGTCAGTCCTTCATCATGACCCGGGACAATGATACCGGGGACATCATGGTCATGGTGATATCCAAGGATATCACGGCCCAGGTCCAGAAGCAGCGGGAGCAGACGAAGACACTCAAGGAAGCTTTGATGCAGGCCCAGCACGCCAACAGTGCCAAAAGCGCCTTTCTGTCCAATATGTCCCACGATATTCGCACCCCCATGAACGCAATTATCGGGTTTACCACCATTGCTGTCAGCCATATTGATAACCAGGATCAGGTGCGTGACTGTCTGCAAAAAGTCCTCACCTCCAGCAATCATCTGTTAAGCCTCATCAACGATATCCTGGATATGAGCCGTATTGAAAGCGGAAAGGTTCAAATCAAAGAACAAGACTGTAATATCTCGGAGCTGACCCATAATCTGGTTAATATCATCCAGCCCCAGGTGAAAGCCAAGCAGCTGGAGTTGTTTATCGACACATTTGATGTTGTCAACGAGGATATCATTGCGGACTCCCTGAAGTTGAGTCAGGTCTTCATCAACCTGTTGAGTAACGCCGTAAAATACACGCCGGCAGGCGGGACGATCAGTTTCAGAATTTCTCAGCAAACCACTTTCCGGCATGGATATGGGGATTATGTTTTCACAGTCAGAGATAATGGAATCGGTATGACGGAGGAGTTTACAAAGCATGTCTTTGAACCCTTTGAGCGGGAATCCAGCACAACCAAAACAGGAATCCAGGGCACCGGCCTGGGTATGGCCATTACGAAAAACATCGTGGATATGATGGGCGGAACGATCACCGTCCAGAGCGAAAAAGGCAAGGGCAGTGAGTTTCGGGTAGAGTTGAGTCTGAGGCTCCAGGATATAAAAAAGAACGCGGCTCAGATCAAAGAGCTGGACGGTCTGCGGGCCCTCGTGGTGGATGATGACTGCGACAGCTGCGAGAGCGTTTCCAAAATGCTCAGGCAGCTCGGAATGCAGGCGGAATGGACGACATCCGGCAGGGAAGCGATTTACAGAGCCAAGAGCGCGCATGGCAAAGGAGACTCCTATCATACCTATATCATTGATTGGCAGATGCCCGAGCTCAGCGGCATTGAGACCGCGCGGCGTATCCGGGCGGTGATTGGCGATGACGTCCCCATTATTGTCCTTACCGCCTACGACTGGACGGATATTGAAGAAGAGGCAAAGCAGGCGGGGATCACCGCGTTTTGCGCCAAGCCCCTGTTCATGTCTGATTTGAAATCCGCGCTGCTGCTTGCAAACAATCTGATCGAGAAAGAGGAAGAAGAATCCTGGACTTCGGCAGATTTCGGCGGCAAAAGAATTCTGGTGGTCGAGGATAACGAGCTGAACCGGGAGATCGCCGAGGCCATTCTGGAGGAGACCGGCTTTGTTGTGGAGACCGCGCCGGACGGCACCGATGCCGTGAACCTCATGCGTCAGGCACAGGAGTATTACTACGACGCTATCCTGATGGATGTTCAGATGCCCGTCATGGACGGCTATGAGGCCACGCGTATCATCCGCACCCTGCCTCGTGAGGATGTAAAGACTATGCCCATCATCGCCATGACAGCCAACGCCATGGAAGAGGATAAAGAAACTGCCCTGAAAAGCGGCATGAACGCTCACATCGCCAAGCCCCTGGATATTGAACTCTTCTTAGACGTCCTGGGCAAATACCTGAAAGGATAGATTGATTATGTATCATTGCCACACACAATTTTATCTCATTGGACATGACCAAAAGCTGCTTGATCTTTTTCGGGCAATGTCCCCTTTGGATGCGTTCACTCATACATTTTTTGAAAGTTTGGAGCCGGAGGCTTCTCTGGCGGCAAAGGCGGATGTGATTCTGGCCGATTTACGGGATACAGAGGCAGTGGATGCCGCGGGGCTGCTGACAACGGAAAAGGGGCCGGAAACAGAACTGATTCTGTTGATTGAGCAAAGCCAGTCGGAGAATTTGACTCATCTTCTGTCTAAGATTACAGATATCTGGACGCTGCCCATGCCCGATTCCGAACTGCAGTTCCACTTTCTGCGCTGGCAGCAAAATTACAAAGAACGAAAAGACCATTGGCAGACCAGTCAGTACCTGGAAGCCGCCATTAACAGCACGCCCGATCTGGTCTGGTACAAGGACAAATACGGCATCCATGAAAAGGTGAACGACAGTTTCTGCGCCGCGGTCAACAAGTCCAAAAGCCAGGTAGAGGGTCGTGGACACGCCTATATCTGGGACGTGGAGCAGGACGATCCAGCCTGTATCGAGTCAGAACGCATTGTCATGGAGGACAGGAAAACTCACGTTTCTGAGGAAACCATCCAGGCTGGAGGGGAACAGCGGATTCTCACCACCTACAAGTCGCCGTTGTACGATCTGGACGGCAGTGTAATGGGGACTGTGGGCGTCGCCATCGACATGACGCAGGAACACGCTTACGCTCAGGAGCTGATCCGTAAAAATCAGACGCTTGAAACGATCTTCACATCTATGGACTGCGGAATTATGCGCCATTCCGTGGACGGCTCCCATATTATCAGCATCAACCGGGCCGCTTTGGAAATTTTGGGCTATGATTCCCAGGAAGCGCTGGAGCTGGACGGATTCGACATGATTGCCCAGCCGGTTCTCGATGAGGACAAGCCCTTACTTAAGGAAAAAATCCAGTCGCTGAGAAATTTGGGCGACAACGTTAATATCGAATACCGCATCCGGCACGAGGACGGGGAGATCATCCATGTCATGGGCAGCATCAAGCTCATGGAAGAGGATGGAAAGCGGTTCTACCAACGGTATCTGCTGGACTGCACTGTTCAGAAGCTCCAGGAGGAACGGGAGCGGCAGGAAGCGGAACGCCGCCAGATGGAGCTCCTCTCTGCTCTGGGTGTGGAATACAGCCTTGTCTGCTTTTTTGATCTGGTCACAGGAGAAGGACGGGCTTTGCGCCTTGGTGAATGTGAAAACGGAATTTTAGAGTCCCTCTTTACCGGCAGACTTTCCATGAAGGAGTGCATAGGCCGCTATATCGAAACCGGCGTTTATGATGATGACAAGGAAATTTTACGGCAGGCCGCATCTCGTAAGTATTTGGAGGAGAGACTGACTGACAGGCCAATTTGCTCAGTGAATTATCGCACCGTCTGTTGTGGTAAGCTGCGGTATTTCCAGATGAAAGTTGCCCGCGTAGGGTCGTGGAATAAAGACCGCGGCGTTGTCCTGGGTTTCCGAAGCGTGGATGAGGAAACCCGCGCTGACCGGGAGAAAAACGCCATTCTTGAGGATGCGTTGGCCCAGGCGAACCGGGCCAGCAAAGCCAAGAGCGCTTTCCTCTCCAATATGAGCCACGATATCCGTACCCCCATGAATGCCATTATCGGTTTCACAACCCTGGCAATCGCCCACTTAGACCACCGGGAGCAGGTGGCCGAATACCTAAGAAAGATTCTGACTTCCGGAAACCATTTGCTTGGTTTGATCAACAACGTGCTGGATATGAGCCACATTGAAAGCGGCAAACTCCATCTGGCAGAAGAACCCTGCAGCCTGCCGGATATCCTGCATGAGCTTCGAAACATCATCCAGGGGAGTGTTCATGCCAAACAGTTAGAACTGTATATGGATGCCGTGGACATCCAGCATGAAGAAATTTGCTGCGACCGGCTGCGGCTGAGTCAGGCCCTTTTGAACCTTTTGGACAACTCCATAAAATATACGCCTGTTGGTGGTATGGTTAGTTTAAAAATCATAGAAAAGCCCGGCGCTCCGAAAGGATTCGCAAATTATGAGTTCCATATCAAAGATACAGGCATCGGCATGAGCAAAGAGTTTGTATCCCACATCTTTGAAACTTTTGAACGGGAACGCAATACCACCGCCAGCGGGATTCAGGGAACCGGCCTTGGCATGGCGATCACCAAAAATATTGTGGATATGATGAATGGCGCAATCACGGTGGAGAGCCGTCCGGGCATGGGGACCGAGTGTATAGTGTCTCTCACACTCCGCCTGCACGACGGCGAGAAAGTCCCGCAGGATATACCGGAGTTGAAAGATATCCGGGCGTTGGTGGTAGACGACGATTTCGCCACCTGCGACAGCGTAACGTCGATGCTCAGGCAGATGGGGCTTTGCGCGGAATGGACCATGTCCGGGAAAGAGGCTGTCCTGCGGACTCGTCAGGCTGTCCTTCGGAATGAACCGTATTTTGTCTATATCCTTGATTGGATCTTACCTGATATGAACGGTGTGGAGACCGCCCGAAAAATCCGTCAGGAAATGGGGAAGGATGTGCCGATTATTATCCTCTCCGCCTACGATTGGTCTGACATCGAGGATGAGGCCCGCGAGGCCGGTGTGACTGCATTTTGCGGCAAGCCGCTGTTCTTTACTGAGCTTCACAGGTGCCTTAGCTCTATTGTTAATGCAGATAAACTGCAAAAGACAGAGACTGAAGGGACGGGCGTTTCCCGTTCAGGCCGCATTCTGCTGGTGGAGGACAATGAACTGAACCAGGAGATTGCAAAGACCCTTCTGGAAGAGGCCGGCTTTTCTGTGGAAATCGCTGAAAATGGACAGGATGCTGTGGATAAACTGAAAGCTTCCGTGCCGGGATACTATCAAATCATTCTGATGGATATTCAGATGCCAGTGATGAACGGTTACGAAGCGGCCAGAACAATTCGAAAACTGGAGAATCCTGTTTTAGCCTCAATTCCTATTTTGGCGCTGACTGCCAACGCCTTTGAGGAGGATAAACAGGAAGCCTTGCACAGCGGGATGAACGGGCATATCGCAAAACCGCTTGATATTAGTGTTTTAATGCAGGCCCTGGACCAAATATTTGACCATTTTTGATTTAATTACTATGACAGCTATTCAAAAACGGGCACGTCGGGATGATGACCAGATGGATGTGTTTTGTGCCTTACAGAAACTACGTTTCTGGTATAACCTGGCAGATTACGCGCAATTGTGGCGATTACGCTATCCATGAAGCAGCACTCTCCTCTCACACGAAAAACTGCCGCTGCACAGCCATACACCATGCAGCGGCAGTCCTCCAAAGCCGCTTAATCATGCAGTCTCTTCAGCAGTGCAGTCAACCCATGCTCGGACACATACCTGCGCCTAAAGGCAGGGCTCAGGGTATGCTAAGAAGACCACCCTTTATCGAATGTTTTACCGCCGAACGCGCACTTTCTCCATACCTAAACAGTTCTTTTTCTCATACCCCTCTGACAGCCGCCCCATTATAATCACATTTCTCGCACTGGGCCAGCACATGATCACCATCGCTTCTGCGGAAGATTCCTGACCAGGCGCAGATACTCTGCAAAATAGGAACCACGGAAATTCCTTTTTCTGTCAGGCTGTATTCCACCCTGGGCGGCACCTCGTCATAGGATTTTCTCTCTACCATATCGTCCCGGATCAGCTCTTTTAACGCAGCCGCCAGAACAGCATCCGTTATATTGGTCATTTCTTTCCTGATTCCGCTATAGCGCAGAACCTTCTTTTCATTAAGTACACAAATAATCCTGGGCTTCCATTTTCCGCCAAAAATCTCAAGTCCGTATTCCAGAGGACAACGGATATCCTGGTCCATTTTTTTCTGATACATAGTCTCCTCCTCATTTCTTTTTTATTCTGTCTGCCTTTTTATTTCTAGCCGCCTATTTTGCCATCTGCCGTGTTGGTCTGTACTCCGCTTTGGTCCGTGCTAAACGTGTGCCGCTGGCACACAGCACCGTCAGTCAACGATGCCACCGTATCGCCTCCTTCCTCCGCCTTGCAGGCTGACAAAATATTCGATACTGACAGTGCGATTACTGGTCGGATGGAACACTATTTTTGTAAGTTTTCGGCATATTGACAAGAAACTGTTAATTTTAAGGCGCGCTCAATCTTTTATTCATCCATCTTTCGGGCAATCGGCCTGCCTTGCTTCGCCCTCATTATATGGCTTTTCCTATCTTTTTACAAGTTACTATGGAATTTAATAGCTTATAATAAATTTCTTAATATCTTGTTCTTTATAAGTCTTCTCTCTATAATAAGGTCATTAAACGAACATTATTTTTTGAGGAGGAAAAATTATGCTGAATGAAAATGTAACAAAACTGCTGAAAGAGAATATGTGGGATTTAGCCACCTGCCTCGACAATGAGCCCAATGTGGTTCCGGTCGCTTTTAAGGATGTTACCGAAGACGGAAGACTTCTTGTGGGAGATGTTTTTCTTGCGGCTACATTAAAAAATATCACAGCAAATGACGGCAGGATTGCCATTTCCGCATATGATGCAAAAAATCTGGAAGGATACCAGATCAAAGGCAAGGCTGAATACGTGACCGAGGGCCCTGTTGTCGATGCCTTCAAAGCCATGGTAGAAAAAATGTTCAACGGCGCCGCAACAGCAAAGGGAGCCCTTATCATAATCCCTGAAAAAGTAATTGTCACTACTCCGGGCTCTGATAACAAAAAAGAATTGTAATTTCAGTGTGTTGAGATTGATACAATCTTTGAATGGGCGCTATCGTTTTTACATTCGCCCCAAACGCCCTAAAAGAAACACTTTTTGGAAAGGCAGATGCACCCAGGCATAGGCGGCTATCGTTTTATTATTTGGAATTACCGCCTTTTTAATTTTTCGAAGGGTAAAAAATAACGATAACCCATTTTTCAGAGAGGCTATCGTTATTTTTTGCACCCAAGAGATGAAACTTATCATCCTTGTTCCCAAATTCTACTTTTTCGTATAAACAAACGGAATTTATCAATTCCTTTAGTAAAACGTTTTAGCTATCTTCATCAGCCATGATGAAGGAAAAATCCTGCTGACAACTCTATAAACTTTATAAAATGTCCCCGGAGTATATACACCTTTTCCTTTCTCCGCCTTTTCCAATGCTCTCGCTGTAAGTATATCCATATCCAAAAATGGAAGGCTGTTAATTTTCCGCCCCTGGCCTTCCTGACCTTTTGGATTCATTTCAGTATCCATATTTCCCGGACATAGAAGAAGAACATTGATTTCTTTTTCCAATAATTCTTCTCGGAGCGCTTTCCCAAAATAATAAATGTATTTTTTGGCAGCGCTGTAAACCGTTTGACAGGGAACCGGTACAAAGGAAGATACGGAACAGGTAATAACAGTAAAACTGCCGTTCTTCATATATGGAAGAAATGTTTTTTGAATCATCGTCATTCCCTTGACATTGACTGAAATCATGCTCAGGATATCTTCCTGTCTCATATCAGAAAACATACCCGATTTCACATATCCCGCATTATTGATCAATACTTTTACATGCGGTTTATCCTTTTCCAGTCTTTCTGATATCTTATCATATGATTTTTCATCGCCTAAATCCGCTTCTATTGGAACAATCTTTTTATCTTTGTGAGCTCCTGCTAATTTTTCTAATCTTTCTTTTCTTCTTGCTATGATCCAGTATTCATCCAGTTGTGGATAACGATGGATTACTGCCTCTAAAAATTTAACGCCAAGGCCTGACGATGCCCCTGTAATTACCGCTAAATCTGCCATTATATGTCCTCCTATATCTGAGTGTAAGGATTTCTGTACTGCCCATACCTGTTTGTTTTTCCATTCCCATAACTGATTGCAAACTTTGGGCACCTGTGCAGGCATCCCAGTGCTCCGTCCAGACACATTTCACATTTTTCAAGCTTCCAAACCGGCCGGTTATTTTCCATCTGAATGGCTTCCACCGGACATTTCTCCGCACATAATCCACACCCAATACATAAATCTTTATCTGCAGACAGCTTCTTCGTCTTCCGCCCTGCAGCATACATATATGCAGATGGCAACCCGGCTATCAGCTTGGGCAGCCTCCTGTTAATAAAATCGCCCTTTTCCTGTCACAATTCCCACGATTTTTTCATTACCAAAAGAATATTTATCTCCACGGATACAGTCTATAATAGAAATACACTTTTCATCTGTTGCCGCCGCAATCTGTTCAGCAATATATTTCCCATTGCCTGTAGCGCTGAAATACAAAATCACTTTCTATGAGCCTCTTTTTCTATTGTGCCGAGCAAAAATCCGAGAGACTGCACTGCATCTTCCTTATTTAGCGGAATTTTCTCCAGGAAGCATTTCTCTAAAAGCATTTCAATCGTTACTGCATAATAATCAACCATGACATCTTCGCGCAATGGAAAATCCTTAGTATAAGGACATCTGCTTACAATATCCTTTATCTGCTCCCTCATAAAAAGACGGAGGGACGACATACATCTTCCATTCAGGCTATTCTTCGATAAAATCTTATGAATCTGTGGCCTGTAACCGTCAAGATAATCATATAACATTAAAAATATCTCTTTCGTCCTGTCTTCTGCCGGAATTTTCATATATTGTTCCAAGTTCATATCTTTTACAATTACAATCCAGCAATAATCCATCAGATCATAAATATCATCAAAATAATTGTAAAAGGTTGATCTGGGATAATTACATATATCACAGATCTTCTGAACAGATATTTCTTCTAATGGCATATCCATGAGCAGTAAGATCATTTTCCCCGAAAAGTCTGACAGCGTCCGCCTCGCAAATCTGCCTGTCTTGCCTGATAAATCTATTTTCATTCATATTACTCCAGTTGAATATTCATATACAGATGTCCATCTGCTTATACTCTATCAGCGGCATGCAGAAAAATCAATCTTCAATAATCAGTTTTTGTTCATTTATGGACATTTTTCATAAATTGTCCATAGATGCAAAAATGTCAGCATAAAAACAGCGGGCAGGATATCCGGGTCTCCCCGGAACCTGCCCGCCGCTTTCAAATCTCCGTGCTGAATTCCGCCGACAGCTCCCGCACTTCCTCAAGCCCCGAAAGGAAGCCGCTGAAAAGGTCTTGCTGAATTCCCCTCCCACTCCTTTTTCAAGCCGTCCATCCAGCTCTCCAGGGCGGCGTGACGGTCTGCGTACCCCGCGTACTTCTGTTGCCTCTTGGTCGAATGACCGCCCTGCAGTCCGCTATGACCATCTCCCGGCCTTCCATCAGGATGTCGAGGGCCTCAAGGAATATCTCCTTTACCCGCTGCTCGTACAAGTGGGGCGTAGCGCACCTGCTCCCCCCTTGAACTTGGCGTTGCACTGCCAGACCATCTGCTTGTACTTGCTGTTAGAATACCATACCTTGGAACCGAAGTATTCCCCGCAGTCGCCGCATTTCAGCTTTGCGGAAAACATACCGCAGCAGTTATGGCTCCGCCCCGCGTTCTTTTGTATCTCCGTCTGGACGAGCTGCCACTCGGCAGGCTTGATGATGGCGTCGTGGCTGCCCTCCACATAATACTGCGGCACCTCCCCCTCGTTCGCCATACGCTTCTTGGAAAGGAAGTAAACCGTGTAGCACTTCTGCAGGTGGGCGACGCCTTTGTATTTCTCGTTGGAAAGTATGTCCTCCACCATCCTGTGCCGCCATATCTCCTTCCCCATGGGCGTCGGGATATTCTTTATCCATGAGGTATTTTGCGATGGCGTAGGGCTTCTCCATCCAGAAGATATAAGGTATGCTTCCAAAGGGGTAACGCCCAGCCGCCAATCACACAGACAGCAGCGGAATTTCCTGCAAAAACCTTGTGCGTAAAAGCATCTACGGCATACTGTTTCATAACAAATTACTCCTATATCAAATAATTTATATTCGTATGTATATATAATTATCATTTTTTCCAACTTTTCTTCAAAACAGACTGTTTTCTTTCCCTCCGTCTCAACATCCCAAAGCGTCAAAAAACGCTGGAATCCTGCGGTTTCCAGCGTTTTTAACATCATTATGAAATTCGGGCTTACATTCCCATCTGCTTTGCAACCTCAGCTGCAAAGTCTTCATTCTTCTTTTCCATCCCCTCGCCTGTCTCAAAGCGAACGAACTTCTTAATTGCAATCTTTGCGTTGTTTGCCTTGGCAACCTCAGCAACATACTGGGATACAGACTGCTTGCCATCTTCAGCCTTTACATAAACCTGATCAAGCAGACAAATCTCTTTCATCTCTTTATTAATACGTCCCTGAATCATTCCCTGAATTACCTTCTCCGGCTTGGAGGCTTCCTTCGGATCGTTCATAATCTGAGCCATCAGGATACCCTTTTCATGCTCAATAAATTCAGCGCTTACCTCATCACGGCAGGTATACTGAGGCTTTAAAGCAGCACACTGCATAGCCACGTTCTTAGCCATCTCTTTTACTGCATCATTGATAACATCCGTCTCCACATCAACAAGAACACCGATTCTGCCGCCAGCATGAATATAGGAAGCAACAAAACCATTCTCCTCCTTCACCTGCTCAAAACGGCGAATGTTCATGTTCTCACCAATAATGGAAATCTGAGAAGACAGGGCCTCTTTTACTGTCAACGTAGTGTCCTTAGCCCATGTCTCAGCCATAAACGCATCCATATCACCGGCCTCTGTTGTGAGAGCCTGCGCTGCCACATCTGCTGCGTAAGTCTGGAACTTTTCATTCTTGGCAACGAAATCAGTCTCAGCATTTACCTCTACAACAACTGCCTTCTTTTCATCTTCTGTCAAAGCAGTTACGATAATACCCTCTGCTGCAATACGACCAGCCTTTTTCGCTGCGCCAGCAAGTCCTTTTTCACGCAAAAACTCAACTGCCTTATCCATATCGCCTTCTGTAGCTGCAAGAGCCTTCTTACAGTCCATCATTCCGGCGCCGGTCATTTCTCTTAATTCTTTTACCATTGCGGCTGTTACTGCTGCCATGTTTGTTTCCTCCGATTTATGAAAATCAAATCTGTATATAAGTTACCGGATCCTAAGCTTCAACATCCTCTTCCGGAATAACCTCTTCAACTGCTTCCGCTTCACCCTGATTTGCCTCAATCACCGCGTCAGCCATCTTGGAAACGATCAGTTTAACGGCTCTGATTGCATCATCATTACCCGGGATAACATAATCCAGCTCTTCCGGATCGCAGTTTGTATCAGCAATACCGATCAGCGGAATACCAAGAGTGTGGGCTTCCTGTACGCAGATTCTTTCCTTCTTGGGATCTACAACGAAGATAGCATCCGGAATCTTCTTCATCTCCTTGATACCGCCAAGGTTCTTCTCCAGCTTCTCCCACTCTTTCTTAAGAGCGATAACTTCCTTCTTCGGAAGAACATCAAAAGTTCCGTCCTCCGACATCTTCTCAATCGCCTTTAATCTTGCAACTCTGGACTGAATAGTCTTAAAGTTTGTGAGCATACCGCCCAGCCATCTCTCATTTACATAGTACATGCCGCAGCGTTCTGCCTCAGTTTTGATGGCATCCTGAGCCTGCTTCTTGGTTCCTACGAAAAGAATTGTGCCGCCCTCAGCAGCGATATCAGCGATTGCTTTGTAAGCCTCGTCAACTTTTCCCACAGATTTCTGAAGATCAATAATGTAAATACCATTTCTCTCTGTGTAGATGTATGGAGCCATCTTGGGGTTCCATCTTCTTGTCTGGTGTCCAAAATGTACGCCGGCTTCCAGAAGCTGTTTCATTGAAATAACGCTCATTTTCTTTTCCTCCATTTGGTTTTCTCTTCCGCCTGCATCCCACTTCCCTGAAGACCTCCAGGCTCCGCCTGAAAGCACCACTCACAGAATCCGCAGACGTGCATAATATTAGCTTTTCAACTATACCATAAGAGTCCGGTAAACGCAAGTATTTTCTGTTGAATTTACCAAAAATCACTATCTTATCGCAACCGCTCCCATAGCCCCCGAACCGTTACAGCATATGGCCGCTTAAAATCGCTTCTCCATGGGCCGCCTGCCCGCAGTCACTGCGTTTGTAATGATTATACAGAGGCGGCAAGCCTGATGGGATTTTGCAGCGATTTTAAAAATTATACGCTTTGCCAGTTCGCTCGCTCGACACAGAAAACGTATAGCTCTGCCGGAACTGTTATCGGTGAACATACATCCTTGACAAGACAGATTCACCATTGCCCTGAACCATACACAGAAATTCCCATCCGTATTTTTCATAAAAGCCTGTATGATCCGTAAGAAGGTAGATTGGCGTTATCCCTTTTGATCGCAGATCATTTACAGCCATATTAAGCAGGAACCCTGCAATTCCCCTGCAGCGATACGCCTTTTCTGTATAAACTGCACAAACATTAGGAGTAAGGTCCTTCCTGTCATGGAAATCGTTTTCAATTACACCGAGGCCCCCTATGATTCTATCCTCATCCAGACAAAGATACCAGCCATATTCCGTTTTCTGCTTGAGATATGCTTCCATGCATTCAAGATACGCTTTCTGCGGGACTCCCCATTTGCTATGAAACCATTCGGCGGCACTGTCCCTCAACTGAGGCCTTTCCCTTAAAGTGATATATGTGTACTCTCTCATATGCTTCTCCCCAAATGAAAATGTCTGCTCCCGCGCGCCCGTAACGACCACCGGCATGAGAAAATCACCCCGCACGCATCTCTCGTATGGCCCGCCCTGACGGCCAGATGTCCGTACGTTTCTGCTGAAAATCCTGTTTTCCACTCCATCACGTTCGCCGCCCAGCTTTACTGCTATAAAATGTAAGGCTGAACAATTGGATCCTTTCTCCAAAATGGCTGAAAACAGATCATACCGTTTTCAGCCATTCAAAATTTCTTAAAGCAGCCGCTCCTGATATCCTTAATTCGTTTGCATTGTTTCTGCGGCGCGCTCTTTCCTTCTCTCATTTTGTGCCATTTTCCCTTACAGTTCTCTTTTTACACACGTGCAGAATTAGCCGCCTTCAGGGATTTCAGCTCATCAAAAATCACGTCGTTTAACACTTTAATATAAGTTCCCTTCATACCGGAAGATCTGGATTCGATTACGCCTGCACTCTCGAATTTGCGGAGAGCATTGACAATCACAGAACGTGTAATTCCCACACGGTCTGCAATTTTGCTGGCCACAAGAATCCCTTCGTTCCCGTCCAGCTCATCAAAAATATGAGTAATCGCTTCCAGCTCTGAGAAAGAAAGGGTACTGATGGCAGATTTTACAATTTGTACTTTCCTCGTCTCTTCTGCATTCTCCTCATTGACGGACCGCATCATTTCCAGTCCCACAACTGTAGTGCCATACTCACTTAAGATAATATCATCAATATCGTACTGTTCATCCGATTTGTAAATGAATAAAGTTCCAAGACGCTCTCCTGCAATATCAATCGGAGTAATAATGGCCTGATACTTTTTTACATTTTCTTCCGCGAAACCCAGTGTGGCAAGGTTCACATTTTCTTTTGTGGAAAGTACGCTCAGGAGACGCTCATTGAGCATCTTATCAATATAACCGCCAACCTTGTCCTCAATTAACTCATGGATTTCTTCCACTCCAGAGCAGATACTTACACCAAGAACCTTTCCTTTCTTACTGATGACCAGTATATTTGACAATAGGATCTCGCTTAATACTTCACAGATGTCATTAAATACTACTTTGTGCGAATTGTTGTTATGAAGCAATTTGTTTATTTTTCGAGTCTTATCCAGTAATTCCACGCTCATTATCCGAAAACCTCCTTTTCTTCTCAGTATCGTATAATAAAAATCTTCTATCACCTAAATTGTAACACGACATTTTCCGAATATCAAGACTTTTCTGGTTTGTTGCAATAAATTTATATCTTTTTCACAATCGTCTATCTTTCCGAATTTTTCGTATTTTGCCAGCGGATTCTGATCGATTTTCAGACATTCCCCTATTCTGCCAAAACCGCCCTGCCGACCGCCAATACCAGCCAGAATTATAAGCGCCGCGCCTGCCTATTGCACAAAAATACCCGGCATAGATACGATGATGCCGGGTGTTTCCAATTCTCTACTTGTTTTTCACAAAACCGCACTGTTCATTGGCGCACGCCAATTTATTCCCCTTTTCTACCATATAACTTCCGCATTCCGGACATTTTTCTGCCGATGGTTTCTGCCAGGACATGAAGTCACAATCCGGATTTGCCTCGCAGCCATAATATTTCCGGCCTTTTTTGGTTTTCTTTAAAATGACTTCCTTGCCGCACTTAGGACAGGGGATTCCCGTCTTTTCCAGATAGGGCTTCGTATTCTTGCATTCCGGAAAGCCAGGGCATGCCAGAAACTTGCCGTGGGGACCATACTTAATCACCATCCGCCTTCCGCAAAGCTCACATACCTCATCAGATTCCTCGTCGGCAATATGGACAGTCTCAAGGCTCAGTTTGGCCTCTTCCACCGCATCCATCAGATCAGGATAAAAGTTTCTGACCACAGTTTTCCAGTCCGTCTGTCCCTCTCCCACGCTGTCAAGAAGATATTCCAGATTCGCAGTAAACATGATATCCACAATGCTCGGAAAGCTTTGCTTCATGATCCGGTTCACCACCTCGCCCAGCTCTGTCACATAAAGATTCTTATTTTCTTTTACAACGTAGCGTCGTGCCAGAATAGTGGTAATGGTCGGAGCATAAGTACTTGGCCGGCCGATTCCCTGCTCCTCTAAAGCCTTGACAAGCGCTGCTTCTGTGTAATGGGCCGGCGGCTGGGTAAAATGCTGGGCGCTCACCAATTCATGAAGCTCCAGCTCCATTCCTGTTTCCAGCTTTGCCGGAATCTGATTTTTCTCTTCCTTTTCTTCAGCTTCCATATACACCGACATAAAACCATCAAATTTTATTCTTGAGGCAGACATGGAAAAAATGGTCCCGCCCGCATCTATTTTTACGGATGTAGTCTCGTAAACAGCGTTGGCCATACGGCTGGCGGCGAAACGTTTCCAGATCAGCTGATAAAGGCGGAACTGATCCCTGGGCAGGGAATCCTTCACCTGCACTGGTGTAAGTTCAATATTCGTAGGCCGAATCGCCTCATGGGCATCCTGAATTTTACCATTTGTCTTTTTTACCGCTCCGGAAAGAGCCGCGTATTGTTTTCCATACTGCTCTTCAATAAACTTTCGCGCGGTCAAGTCCGCTTCTTCTGCCACGCGGATGGAATCTGTACGAAGGTATGTGATAAGACCGATAGTTCCATGTCCCTTTATGTCCACGCCTTCATATAATTGCTGTGCAAGGCGCATGGTTTTCTGGGTGGAAAAATTAAGAGCTTTTGACGCTTCCTGCTGCAGGGTGCTTGTGGTGAAAGGAACCGGCGGCTTCTTAATACGCTCCCCGTCTTTAATTTCTGAAACCACAAATTTCCTGCCTTCCAGATTATTTAAAATTTTGTCCAGTTTTTCTTTGTTTTCAATCTCACTGCTTCCACTGCAGTCCCTGTAAAACCTGGCCGCCGCAGGCTTCCTGGAACCAGGCACTTTCAAAAGCGCCTCCAAAGACCAGTATTCTTCCGGAATAAAGGCCGCAATCTCTTCTTCTCTGTCACAGATCATTCTGAGCGCCACAGACTGAACGCGTCCGGCGCTGAGGCCTCTCTTTACTTTTTCCCACAAAATCGGGCTAATACTGTATCCCACCATACGATCCAGAACACGTCTGGCCTGCTGTGCATCCACAAGGTTCATATCAATGGAACGCGGCGTTTTTAAGGACGCCTTTACGGCATTTTTTGTGATTTCATTGAAACTGATTCGGAACACCTTTTTATCCTTCACATCATCCAGCTTCAGAGCCTTCATCAAATGCCAGGATATGGCTTCTCCCTCACGATCCGGGTCTGTTGCAAGATATATTTTATCCGCTTTTTTCACTTCTTTTCTCAGCTTGGCCAGAACGTCTCCCTTTCCGCGAATCGTAATATATTTGGGTTCATAATCATGGTCCACATCAATGCCCAGCTGGCTTTTCGGCAGGTCGCGAACATGTCCGCCGGACGCGTCCACTTCATAATTGCTGCCTAAAAACTTTTTAATTGTCTTCACCTTTGCGGGAGACTCCACAATCACAAGACTGTTCGCCATAATAACCTCACAACTTTCTGCAATAATATTGATTCCCAATTCCCTGGATAAGTCCTTTGAGTTCCAAATTTATCAGTCCTTCCATCGTCTCTGTAACAGACAGCCGGCTCGCATTCATAATATCCTCCAGATGTCTGGGACGCGAATCTAAGCAACTATACACCAAATTTTCTTTCTTGGCAAGTCTCTTTTCTGAATTTTTATGAACTATTAATTTTTTATCATATTTTATTCCCAGGTATTCCAAAATATCCCCCGGATTAAGGCAAGGCGCTGCTCCGCTCTGCAAAAGACGATTACATCCGGCGCTCAGAGGATCTGAGATACGTCCCGGTACGGCAAAGACTTCCTTCCCCTGTTCCAGGGCCAGATCCGCCGTAATCAGAGACCCGCTTTTCTCCCGGGCTTCTATTATAACAACCGCGTCGGCCAATCCGCTGATAATCCGGTTTCTCCTTGGAAAGTTCATGGATGCCGGCCATGTCCCTGGGGGGAATTCCGTCAGAATGCCGCCCTGAACCTCCATGTCAGAAAACAGCCTGTAATTTTCTCTGGGATAACAGATATTGATTCCACATCCCAGAACCGCAAACGTGTCTCCATATTCCAGAGCCCCCTCATGAGCCGCCCTGTCCACACCCAGAGCAAGACCGCTGATCACCTGGACGCCCTCCCTGGCAAGAGCCGAGGCAAACCATCTGGACATACCTCTTCCATACTCTGTACAGCTTCTCGCCCCCACCAGAGCAACGGCAGGCTTGTCCGCCTGCGGGAGCCTTCCCTTTACGAACAGGGCGGCGGGTTTGTCTCCATATGGCAAAAGCCTTGGCGGATATTCATTTTCAAAAAAGGAAATGAATCGGATATTTCTTTTTGAAAGCTCATCATATTCCTGCTTCCACTCTTTCTCCCTAATTCTGGAAGAGCAAAGCGCCTGCATCCTCGCTTTTGTAAGAATACCTGTTTTCTGCAGTTCCTTTTCATCTGCCATCCAGATTTCCCGAAAACTCTTAAAATATTCATAAAGCTTATAGATGGAAACAGGTCCCATTCCGGTTACATGAATAAGAAAATAAAGATACTCTTTTTCTGTCATACTTCTCCCTCCTCAATTTTATAACCGCTCGGACACCCTGAAAAACCACCAGTACTACCTTGCGGAAATAGCAGTGAAATAAGCACCGGATGTCTGCGTCATCTGTGTGTCTGAAAATTGCTTTCTGGTAGCTGTGCGTTCCACTTCGTGAGAGATTTGGCCCAAATGAACGCAGCGTAGTGGGCTTCGTTAAGTGAATTTGGGCCAAATATACCGCAAAGCGGGGCGTGCAGATGACGGGAATAAATTTTCAGACACACTCTAGCCTTACAGGCGTGCGGAGGGCGTAGACAACGGGTAGAAAACTTAGGGCGCCCGCTCTGTGAACTGTTATCATTTTTTCCAATACTTCTCACGAAATCTGACAAAGGATACTGCTTCGCACAAATGGACATGGGCGATCTGCTCCTTTCCTTCCAGATCGGCAGCAGTTCTCGCCACTCTTAAAATTTTATCATGCGTTCTGGCCGAAAGCTCCAGATCGCTAAATACTTCTTCCATAAAGCAACTCTCTTCCTTGCCGAGCCGGCAGTATTTACGAATTTGCGTTCTGTTCATTTCCCCATTACATCGGATGGACGTACCTAAAAATCTTTCCTTTTGAATCGTCCTGGCCGCCTCTACTCTGGCCCGTATGGCGGCAGAGTCTTCATTTTTTCCGGAATCAGACATTTCCTTATATGTCACAGGGGCTGCCTCCACGCAGATATCCATACGCTCAAGCAGAGGTCTCGATATGCGTCCCAGATACTTTTTAATTTCCCCCTGGGTACAAGTGCATTTAACCAGATCAGGGTAATAACCGCATTTACACGGATTCATGGCGGCGACAAGCTGAAAATTAGCAGGATAGCAAAAGGACCCGTGCACCCTCGAAATGGTTATGCAGCGCTCTTCCAAAGGCTGGCGCAAAATTTCCATGACGGTTCTTCCCATTTCCGGCAGCTCATCCAGAAAAAGAATTCCTCCTGTAGCCAGCGAAATTTCTCCCGGCCTCGGCCTGCTTCCGCCTCCTGCCAGCGCCTGTGCCGTTATGGTATGATGGGGAGCACGAAAAGGCCGCCTTAAAACCAACGGCTGTTTCTCATTCAAAAGATGGCAGACACTGTATATTTTTGAAATTTCAATACATTCCTCCAGATCCATTTTGGGAAGTATCGTTGGCATCCGACGGGCCACCATGGTTTTCCCTGAGCCCGCCGGCCCTATCATCAGGAGATTATGCATCCCCGCCACTGCCACCTCCGCCGCCCTACGCAGCAGCGGCTGGCCCTGCACCTCCGAAAAGTCTACTTCGTACTGGTTGAAACCAGGCTGTGGTTTTTTGGCGCTTTCTCCTCGCTTCTCCCTCATTGGAAGCCTTCCGCGCAGCATAAAGGTGAGAATCTCAAGATTAGAAACTCCTATAAGACCAATGCCTCCGATGGGCTCCGCCTCACATACATTTTCCTCGGGAAGAAAAATTCTTGAAAAGCCATGATTTTTAGCCCAAGCTGTGATGGCCAGCACGCCCGGAATGCCCTTTATTTTTCCATCCAGACCCAGTTCTCCAATAAAGACAGTATTGTCAAAGGGTTCCGGAGGAAGGTACCCATATGCCTCAAGAATGGCCATGGCAATGGCCAGATCAAATCCTGTCCCCTCTTTCCTGAAGTCAGCCGGCGACAGGTTGATAGTTATTTTTTTTGGCGGAAGGGACAGATTTAAATTTTTTATGGCTGTCCGCACTCTGTCCTGGGACTCCTTTACCTCAGAAGCCAGATAACCCACAAAAGTACAGGAGGGCAGGCCATCACTGACATCCGCTTCCACGAGGACCCTGGTGCCTTCCATCCCCTGCAAATAAATACAATTTACCTTTCCAAACAAAAAAAACCTCCTTATTGATTTTTCCATCTCAAATCACATTCTGGAATTACTTTCAAGAAAAAAGAATCGCTCATAGAAAAAAGATATTTAGAATGTTTTAAGATACTTTCACTATACAGGATTTATCTCTAAAAAACAAGTGTAAAATGCGTATCTCCGGATATTTTGGATATTCTCCAGCTACTGTTCACTCCGGTCAGCCACTCCGCTGATTGACCGGGAGCCAGTATCATAATGAGGCCGACGCATAGGCCCTATTGCCGCAGTTAATCTTAAATGGGCATATGCAGTTACGTTCACAGGGTGCCTGCGAGCAGCAATATTCTTTATAACTGTTCACAACATAAGGAAAACCGGACGAAAATAGATATCGGGCTTGCTTGTAAGGCAATTATCATCCGGTTTCCCGCATCAAGCGTAAATGCACGCGATTTTTACCAGTCTTAAGGCGGACAGGAAGATATCCCCCGCGGGCATTAACCAGCCTTTTGGGTTTTGACAACTGACCAGATTATCCTGTAAACAAATCTGTTTATTGCTCTATTTGACGTTCCAGCCATTGAAGAATATCTCCATATACTTCTTCCCGGTTGGTCTCGTTTAAAATTTCATGGCGGGCTCCCTCATAGAAACCCAGAGTGATATCAATGGCCCCAGCTGCGTCAAATCTGTTGTATACACGCCGTACTCCTTTGGAATTTTCACCTACCGGATCTCTGTCGCCGGACAAAATTAAAAGAGGCATGTCTGTACGGATTTTTCCGGCCTTTTCCGCACGGGTTCCCAAAAGCATGATGTGAAAAAAGTCGCGGTAGGCTCCCGCTGAAAACATAAACTGGCAGTATGGATCAGCCCCGTATCGTCTGGCGTACTCCACATCACGGGTCAGCCAGTCATGGGAAGTTTCTGTGGGCCTGAATTTTCTGTTATAGCCGCCGATGGACAGCTGATGGAGCATTCGGCTTCTGTAACGCTCTCCATTTATCCGGCAGGTAAGCACAGCCAAAAGATACCCGGCAAATATAGCTCCGCCGCAGGGAGCCCCGGTTCCCAACAAAATCACTGCGTCAGGGCCGTCTTCATAAACAGAAAGATACCTTCTCACGAAGAAGGAGCCCATGCTGTGTCCCAAGAGAATGTGCTTTACACCGGGATACCTTTTCTTTCCATACAGAGTCAGACGCCGAATATCCTTGATTACGCATAAAGAGCCTCCACTGGTTCCGAAATAGCCGAAATTTTTCTCTTCTTTTGCAGTCTTTCCGTGACCCAAGTGATCGTGGCCATAAACAAGAATTCCATGCTCCGCCAACCAGGAAGCGAACTCGCCGTACCGCTCCACATGCTCAATCATTCCATGTGCAATCTGGAGGATTCCCCGTACTTCTCCATCGGGAACCCACTCCATACATCTTAACTTGAAGTTTCCGTCACTGGACGGAAGGTAAAACTCTCGCGTCTTCATGGTGATGCCCTCCTAACTACTAAAACCATATTCTTTTGCGCTGGTATCATGTCTATCGACATTAAGAATTATACCACATCCGTCGCAATATTTTTCGGAATCATTGAAATTCCGTCATATATTTTCGATAGCGGAGCGGAAGCATGGTTCTCTGGCATCTGGGGTTTGCCCTTTCTTCGATAGCGATAGTATGGAAAAAGGTCTTCCACATATTCACGTAAGCGTCGCTGTTCCCTCCCCCCTTCCATTTCTCTACCGCCTCCTTTTCCACGCTTTCCCGAATAACCCAGTGTCCGGTGTTTGCATGGAAAGCGGCCGCTTTGTGCTTTTCGTCATAAATCATCCAGTCCATATCCGGAAAACGGTCGGCAAAATGAACAGCCACCAGCTCCAGAACCTGGTTTTCCGGCCCCACTTTTCCATAATAAATTCCAGATTTGAGCCGCTCAAACCGGAGAAATTCCACCAGAAAATGGGCCTCGTTTCCCACATATCGGTTCATTTGAAAGATCTCGTACACTGCAGGATTCTGAAGCATCCCAAGCACCTTCCTCCCGGCTGTAAGTCCAAGAGCGATAAACTTAAAAATCCAGTTCCCGCGTTCCGGGCTTTTGTGAAGGGAGGCCCGGTACAGATAAATATAGGACTCTTCCGACATGAAGTTTTTTACTTTTTCCGCCACTTTTTTTGCTTTCCAGGCCTCTAACAGCACCTCCCGGTACTGAGCGAATAAAAGCGGTTCATATTCGCTCTCCAATTCCAGACTGCAGTCGGAAAGGGGAAGACGGCTGGCATATATATCATATACGCCGCAAAGAATTCCATCGAAACCATTTTTACATAAGAATACTGTCAATCCGGCACCTCCTCACATCTCACCGAATAGCGCCTTCTTCGCATCGGCCGCTTCCGGCACTGCATCCGGCTTCCAATCTTCAAATAGCGATAACTGCCGGAAGGAGTTTTCATTTCCCATATCCCAGACCTTTTTTCGTTCCTCTCCCATTAACTGACTGGTGATAAAATTTTCTTCCATCCGCACCGGAATCATCATTTTTCCACAGCAGGTAAGAAAGAATACAGCTCGCTTTAATACCACTCCAAATTTTTTCAGATCTCCATAGGACAATCTCCCTGTCCTCCGGGCCATGACAATACGCTTGGCGGAGCGGACGCCCAGACCGGGGACTCTTAAAAGCTTCCCATAATCCGCCGTCATGACCTCCACCGGAAACTCCTCCAAATGCCGTACTGCCCAGTCGCACTTGGGATCCAGAAATATATTGAAATTCGGTCTTTCCTCCGACAGTAATTCATCCGCCCGAAACCCATAGAACCGCAAAAGCCAGTCCGCCTGATACAGCCTGTGTTCCCGTAAAAGAGGAGGGCCTCCGGATACTGCCGGAAGGCTTTTATCCGGCACTACAGGCACGAAGGCAGAATAAAACACCCTCTTCAGGTTATATTTCTGATACAGCGCCTCGGCCACCGATACCATCTGGTAATCATTTTCCGGCGTGGCCCCTACAATCATCTGCGTACTCTGTCCTGCCGGAACAAATCTTGGCGCGCTTCGGTAAATTGCCAGCTCATTTCTGTTTTCCGTGATTCCCGCCTGGATCTGACGCATAGGGAGGAGAATCTTCTCTCTTGTCTTCCCCGGACACAGTTTTTTCAGACTATCGGCCGTAGGCAGTTCCAAATTAATGCTCATGCGGTCAGCCAGAAATCCCACGCGCTCAATAAGCTGCCGATCGGCGCCCGGAATTGCCTTCACATGAATATATCCGCGAAATTTATGGGTATTTCTAAGTTTCCATATAGCCTCATAGAGGAGCTCCATAGTTTTATCGGCGCTTTCTACCACACCGGAGCTTAAAAACAGTCCCTCAATATAGTTTCTTTTATAAAATTCCATAGTAAGCTCGCAAATCTCATCCGGAGTAAAGGCCGTCCGTATCACATCATTGGAACATCGGTTCACACAGTATTTACAGTCATAAATACACCAGTTGGTCATCAGTATTTTCAGAAGCGAAATACACCGCCCGTCTGCCCCAAAACTGTGACAGATTCCGCCGCTGATGGTATTTCCGGTATATCCCTTCTTTCCTTTCCTGTCAACTCCGCTGGAAGTGCAGGCCACGTCATACTTCGCGGCATCGGCCAGAATTTTTAGTTTTTCCTCCAATCCCATATTTTCCTGCAGCAGCATTTGTCTCTCCTTTATAAATAGAACGTTTGTTCTGTTTTGGGAATATTATAACACGTATATGGCAGAAATGCAACAAGAAACAGAACGTTTGTTTGTCTTTTATCATTTAGAGCTGCCGCTGGTGAAAGGGGACAAAAAGCAAAAACGCCTGCCGGTCCCGGAATCCGGGATGGCGGCAGACGCCTCATCAGACAAAATTTTTTCTTAGCTTTTCTATGGCTTTCTTTTCAATCCTGCTCACGTAAGACCGGGATATTCCAAGAATTCCTGCAATCTCTCTCTGTGTATACTCCTTAGAACCGAAAAGGCCGTATCGCATGCGGATAACGGTCTTTTCAGTGTCTTTTAAATCCTGTTCATAGGCCTCGTAGAGCCTTTTCACATCCTGCTTTAAAATGACCTGTTCTATGGCTTCCTTTCCCTCCACTTCCAGAACGTCCAGGAGACTGACCGTCTCACCATCCTTGTCAGTTCCAATGGGGTCATAAATAGAAACCTCTTTTGAATATTTTTTGCTGGCGCGAAACAGCATCAGAATTTCATTTTCAACACATTTGGCCGCATATGTGGCCAGTCTTGAGCCTTTATCCATGTCATAGGTATTAACTGCCTTTATGAGTCCGATGGTTCCCACAGAAAGCAGGTCTTCCATCTCATAGTCGGAACCCTGATATTTCTTGATGACATGTGCCACAAGACGCATGTTCCTGTTGATCAGCATGGCCCTTGCTTCCTGGTCACCCTCTTTGTATCGTTCCAGGTACTCTCTTTCTTCCCGTGCAGATAATGGTTGTAGAAAAGTCTTCAAAGAAAGCCACCTTAAGCATTCGTTACTATATCTTATGCTAAGGCGGCTTTT
Organism: uncultured Lachnospiraceae bacterium; assembly: GCA_910585355.1. Taxonomy (GTDB): domain Bacteria; phylum Bacillota; class Clostridia; order Lachnospirales; family Lachnospiraceae; genus CANRXD01. The sequence goes on along the minus strand of CAJUDN010000018.1, from coordinate 13,785 downwards.
CAAGTGCTTTTACAAGATTTTTAATTCTCCGGGTAACCGTTCAGCCTTGCAAAGATTCCGAGTGAAAAATGCGCTGAAAACCTGTTTTCATAAATGCTTTTTACCCGGAACCTCCATAAGACAGACGCCGCGTGCTTCTTGTCCGCGGTACGCGGGCAAGAAGATACAAGGATGAACAGTCACTTTTTCGGAGCTGCCGGTGTCCGGGCTCTCTCCATTACACTCTCCGGATTATCCATAAAAATGATGATGCTCATTCATCCGGATATGAGCCTTCTTTCCACTCTCCGCCGTCATGCCAGTCTCTTCATAATTTTGATGGTCTCTGGAAAGTAAAAACGGCCGGAATCAAAATCCGGCCGTCTTTCTTCCTATTATTAATAGTAAACATCCTCTAAGATCAGCATGTAGTAGTGGTCCAGTCCCTCTCCCGCGATTGCAAAATCAGCTGCAGTGGGCATATATTCCTTACTGAAATTGTCAAGGAATTCCTTACTTAACACATCCTCAGGCTTTAAGTTGTTTTCATGCATGTGTTTTGCAAGTTCGATCTTAAACTTGGGAATGTAAACAGAAGATGGCATTGCCCACCCGGACAATCTTCCCGTCATTCCGGCCTCTGCGGCCTTTTCGGTGATCATGCTGTTAATCTTATCATAGTCTCCCAGGTCCTCCTCTGTGATTTCCAGATTCAGCACAGTGGGGTATGCCTGTGTGGGGGTGGGACAGCACTGCTCTGCAACGATGAACTTTTTTTCGAATGCCTCATCAAGAATCACATCGTACATGGGGCAGTTGGTCCCGAAAATATTGGTGTCGGGACCGTACTTTTCAATCTGCCTCGGAATATCTTCCTGTAAGAACTGAAGCATGGCAGCACGGCCGTTTCCTGTCTGCGGGTCCGGTGTGGTGATCTCAACGAATTCCATCCCCAGCTTTTCGCAGGTGTCCTTCATAATGTCTCTTCTCACGGATTTGCTTTCAGAAGCCATATGCGTCGGGAAGGAATAGTGGATGAAGGTCTTTGCTCCCATATTATGCGCTTTTGTGGGGATGGTTTCTCCCCTTCTGTTCCAGTCGGTGCTGATGGCAATGTCCACATACTCATTCAAGAGCTTCGGATCGTCGTTACAGGATACCATAGTCACAATGTCCGGCCTCTTTTCGCGAATGGTCTGGAACGCCGGAATAATTCCCTCCATGCCATTGTCAAAAATAATGTACTTCATCTCCGGGTCATCTGCAAGGCTTGTAACAACAGAAATACAGCCCTCTTTATCTGTGGCAAAATTTTCCGGCAGCGTCTTATGCACAACAAGGTCCGGATATTTCTGAACCATTTCAGCTGCCGCACGGAACTCGTCCTCGCTGACTGTCAGCGTAGGGGTAACAATCCCGATTTTGTAGGTCTCTTCGACTGCCTCTGTTTCTGCTGCTGTGGCGGTCGTCTCGGCAGCCGTTGTGGCTGCTGTCGTCCCCGCGGCCGTTTCCGTGGCCGTTGTGGCTGCCGCCGCAGTCTCCACAGCAGGTTTGCTGCTCTGGCATGCGGTCAGCATGGATGCTGCCATGGCCGCCGTTAAAACGGCACTAACGATTTTTTTTCTCATATGTTCCTCCAAAAAATAATATTATTTTAAAGCTTTCGCTCCAAAACCAATTCTATACCGCCCTCGTCCGTTCCGTTTTCAGGTTCATGATAATTGCGATGACAATAACTCCATAGGCCAGGAATGAGCGGAAGTACTCTCCCACCGACGGATTATTAAACAAATTCTGTCCCGCCATAGGGGATGTGATAAACAGGGCATGGAACAAAATCACACCCACAAAGCAGTTCCTCATTTTTACCTTTCTGATGGACGCGCCGCCCACTAGAATAGCCGCAGCCGCAAAGGTATCCAGACCGAGGTGCCCTGTATACACATTGATGGTGCCAAAATCCGCCACAAACAGGATCTGACTCATGGCCGCAAATATCGTGGACAGAATAATGCATATGCTGCGGACCCGGCTGCTTTCAATGCCAAGTTTTCCGGCCACAGTCATGTCCGTTCCCACTGCCCTTGCAAGAACTCCAAACTTCGTCTTCTGAATGTAAAACAGAAAAAGTGTAAACAGCGCAATCAGTATTAACGGAAACAGCGTATAGGTCTTCCTGTCAAACTGGAAAGGAAGGATACTTTTAAATACACCGCTGATATTTTTGGCGTCCACCATACTTCTGACGCCGATGCCGCGCTCCAAAAGAATCTCCTTGTTTTTCGGCTCAAAAAGCATTCCGTAGGCTACCATGAAAACAAACTGGTAGATGACTGAGCTTAGCTGGCCAATCATAATGGATACTATCATTTCCTTTCCTCTGGCCCGGTTTAAAAGGGCTGCCACCATGGAACCGAAAATCACGGAAAAAACGATGCTGGCTCCGGTCACAAACAGGAGAGCCGGGATTCCCTCCAGCATGAAATCCACCGACAGCACCATAGCCATCTGGGCGGATATGGCTCCCACCACAATGGCAAAATTAATCCCCATGCCGCAGGTAATCGGAAGAATCAGGGCCAGAGTGAATAAAATATTCCGGATAAATCGCGTATACACCTCTGCGGCCAGGTAGCTTCCGCTGACGCCCGACAGTTTAAAGGACAGGATACCCAAAACAAGGATAGCAGCAGGGACCATATTATTTTTGATGTGCTTCATTTCTCGTATCCTTTCTCTCAAATATAAAGGCATAAAGAATAATGCCGCTTGTGACAATGGTTCTTAAAATCTCCGCCATTTCCGGAATCAAAAGAGCATTGGCCACCGGAATTGATAACAGGTATGTGGTCTGGTAGAGAAAGGTTCCTATGAGAGCATTGGCCACCGTGGCCTTTTTGGGGCTCGCACCGCCGATCACAATGGCGGAAACCGCCGGAAAGCTCATCATAAAGGGGCCGTCATACAGATGCAGGATCCCATAGCTCTGGGTATACACCACAACGCCCACAGCAGCCAGCACCGTGGACATAATGATTCCAATGGTGCGGTACCAATCCACGCGGATGCCGGAGAGCTTCACAAACCGGTCGTTCTCTGCAATGGCTGAAAAAATCATTCCCGTTCTGGTTTTGGAAAACAGCCATAACCCCCCGCCGATTCCAAAGAAAAACAAAAGAAGCCCCAGGGGAATCACGAGCTGTCCGATCTGAATCTGCCACAGATGATCCAGCACCTGGCCGAAATAGTTGTCCAGATTCACCTTGGGACGCAACCCCTGGCCGCCGATGGGATACAGCATCTGGCGGTTGCTTACAGGAGCAAAGGTATAAAACAGATTCATAATGGGAATAAAGGAATATCCCGCAAAGGTTCCCACAATTTCTTCGTTGAGCTTTAACTGGTTTAAAATTTTTGCATACACAAAGCCGAACGCTGCAGCAACGGCCATTCCCAGAAATATCGAGGTGAAAAACCCCTGCCAGGAAGTATATCTTGCGTTAACTGCAAAAATCATTCCCACCAGACCCGCGGAAAGGCCGATGGACATGCCAAAATTCCGTCCCGCTCCCACGTTGATCATGGGAATCAGGGACAGCACAATAACACCGTTCATGGCCCATTTAATCAGCGCATCATTGATCAGTCCCACCAGGTTCATATTCACAGCCGCCGCCGCAATCAGAAGGATCCCCATATAAAGAAACATGATTATCTGCGGAGGGTTTAAATACTTATTTCTCATGAGGCTTCCCTCCCGTAAAGGGCCAGAGTCAGCTCCTCAAGCCCCGAATTTCCCTCAAAAATCTTAAATACCTCTCCCTGATACATGACGGCAATCCGGTCACAGACTCTTAAAAGCTCCTCCAGTTCACCGGACGCCACCACAATTGTGGTTTTGTATTCCTGGTTCATCTTAAGAATCCATTTAAGAATCAGTTCCTTGGAATATACGTCGATTCCTCTGGTGGGTTCGGAAATAAACAGCAGATCCGGCCGAAAGGTCAGCGCCCTCCCTACGCAGACTTTCTGCTGGTTTCCGCCGGAAAGTTCCCTCACCTTCTGGTCCGGTCCCCGGCATACGATATTTAATGTTTCAATGATCTTCTCCACATGGGCCGAAATGGCCTTTTTATTAAGGAAGGAAAGGGCCGGGCAGGACTTTAAGTGCAAAAATTCAGGGTGGCGCTCCTCCGTTCCAAAAATCATGTTTTTCCAGATGGGGCTCTCCAAAAACAGGCTGGTTCCCGCCCGGTCCTCGGAAAGATAATAGATTCCGTTTTTAATTAAGGCCTGGTTATCTCCTTTTCTAAGCTCCCGATCCTTATAAAAGGCCTGGCATCCGCCATCCTTTAAACCGAAAAGACCGTCCAGAAGCTGATCCTGTCCCTGACCCGCAAGGCCTGTGATTCCGAAGATTTCTCCCTTTTTTATATCCAGGTCCCCTCCTTTGTTCCGGATATTTTTGTACCGGAACACCACAGGTCCGTCCTCATGCGTCTTCTCTTTCTGGGCTTTCACAATCTCCTGCCCCACCATATCATCGGCAAACCGTCTGATATCAAACTCACTCTTTTCATAGGTGGAAATCAGCTCCCCGTCCCGAAGGATGGAAACCGTATCGCACACCTCCATGATTTCCTCCAGGCGGTGGGAAACGAACAGTACTGAAATCCCGGAGTCCGCAATTTCCCGGATACATTTTAAAAGGCCTCTGGTCTCTGTGATATTAAGGGAGCTGGTGGGTTCATCCAGCATCAGAAGCCGCACATTCCGGTTATCCAGCTCTCTGGCCAGCTCCACAAACTGCTTCTGGTTTAAGGACAGCCTGTCCACATACTGGTCCGGATTCAGCCCGGAACCAATCCGCTCCAGAGCAGCAGCCGCATCCTCGCGGTTCTTCTTCCCGTCCACATAGGCGAACTCCGAAATAGGACCGTCTGCGAATTTTACGTTCTCATGGTTAATTTTTATATTTTCCGTCACAGTCATGCCATAAAATAAAGCCAGCTCCTGGTGAACCATAGCGATTCCATGGGCGGCGGACTGACTGTGATTTCCAATCTGTATCTCTTCTCCGTCAATGCAGACGCTTCCTTCATATCCGCCGCTTCTGACAATAACATCGTTTCCGTTTAATATATTCATGAAGGTACTTTTTCCCGAGCCGTTGGCCCCTATAAGGCCATATACCTTCCCGTCGTCGATTTTTAAATGAATCCCCCTGAGCACATAATTTCCATCAAAATTCTTTGACAGATTCCTTACCTCCAGCATACTCTCCCCCGATTCGACATATTGTGTCCTTTTATTATAAAGTACAATATGTATCCTTTCAAATTGATCTTTTCAATGGGCTTTCGGTTTCCTATTACAATTCCAAATACTTGTGGATACTTTGCAGCTTTTATTTCTCCGTTCGCATAAAAGAAGCGGCTGCCGCAAAACAGCAGATTCCTACAATATATTGTTTCAATACTTTCAAGTATTGGATACATATTGTAGAATTACTGATTTTTGTTACAGCCGCTTCTTTTCTATTGCAATTACTATCCTTTTACAGTTCCCTCAGAAATGCTTTCAAAATCTCATACGTCTCATCAAAGGATTTCAGGTTCATCTGCTCTTTGGGCGTATGGGCGCCGTCGGTCTCTGCGCCTAAGGTCACCACGTCAAGTCCCGGAATCATTTCACAGAAAACACCGCACTCCAGGCCGCCGTGAGTGGCCAGAAGCTCCATATCCTCCCCCTTCATCTCCTTATAAACACGGCATAAGGTATTTCTTAAGGAAGAATCCGGGTTAAATTCCCATGCCGGATATTTACCGGATACATCCATGGTCATATCGTATATGCCTGCCAGAATACAGAGTTCTTTCTCCATCTGGTCTCTGTATGAGCTTTTCTCTGCTCGCAGGGAATACTGGAAATTCACATAATCCTCCCCGCAGCGCACGGCCGCAAAGTTTTCGGAAGCCGCCGGAAGATTTTCGATCTGGAGACTTCTGTGACGGACTCCTGTGGGAAGCAGATACATGAGATCTATGAGGTCTGCGCTTACTTCCTCGCAGACGGCGGTCTCCCCGGCTGTTTTTTCTAACGTCACAACAAAATCCGGCTCCTGAAATTTAATTTCATTGCGAATCTGCGCCTCCATTTTCTCGAAAGCACGGCGGATGTCCTCCTCTTTGGCACCGCTGGCAAACACAGCCTCGCACTCTCTCGGAATGGCATTATTCTTGAGGCCCCCGTTTAATCTTACGATCCGCATGTCGCAGCTTCCGGAAATCTCCTTTAAAATTCTGGCGCAGATCTTTAAAGCGTTCCCTAATTCCATGATGATGCAGCTGCCGGAATGGCCGCCCTTTAAGCCTGTAACGAAAATCCGGTATGCCTGACTTTCGCAGGGCTCAAATTCCACCGGCTTCTTAAGGCTGATCATCTCGCCTCCCGCGCTGGTGGTACAGGTACCCCTTCCATGGCCGCCAAAATCCAAATTCACGTATCGCTTTCCGGTGAAATATTCTGTCTTTAAGGCAAAGGCGCCGTATAAACCAATCTCCTCCTGTACAGTGAAGGCGCATTCCAAAGCCGGATGGGGAAGGTCGTCCGCCAAAAGCGCCATCATATAAGCGCAGCCCACTCCATCATCGGCCCCCAGAGTCGTTCCTTTTGCCTTCAGGATTCCATCCTCAATATATAGATCAATAGGGTCGTTATCAAAATCATGGGCGCAGTCAGCGTTTTTCTCACAGACCATATCCGTATGGGCCTGAAGAATCACTGCGCCATGGTCCTCATATCCGGCGCTGGCCGGTTTATAGATCACCACATTATGAAGCGCATCCCTCTTATAGGAAAGGCCATGGGTTTTTGCGAATTCCTCCAGATAATTGGCACAGGCCTCTTCATTTTTGGATGCCCGGGGAATTCTGGAAATCTCTTCAAAATACCTTTGATGCAGCTTATCATGATTCAAAACATTCATCTTCTCTTTCCTCCCTGCTTCTTTATTATAAATTTCCATCAGGTGCATCTGCCATCCCATCACATAGCTTCTGTAAAAATCTGCTTTACCTCCTCTTTGGAGAGCTCCTCATAGGTACCCTTTAAGCGGGACGCAGATTTTTCCGCCATAATATCCAGATTTTTTTCATCAATTCCCACTTCAGAAAGCCTGGAGGGAAGTCCCATGGCCTTAAAATATTCCGCCGTTTTTAAAATGGCCAGATTCGCCGCCTCATAAGCGGGAAGCTCTTTGGAAATCTCCCACACATTGACCCCGTAGGTACGGAATTTTTCCACAGTCCGGTCGCTTAACACATGGCGCATCCAGTGGGGCGTGAGGATTGCAAGCCCCACTCCATGGGTAATATCGTAATATGCGGAAAGCTCATGTTCCATAGGATGAACGGACCAGGGAACAGGCTTCCCAAGCTTTAAAAAATCGTTGATGGCCCAGCTTCCGGCCCACATTAAATTGGCTCTGGCCTCATAATCTTCCGGATTCTTCACTGCCCGCACCCCGAATTCTATACAGGTTTTCAAAAGCCCCTCCGCCATGCGATCCTGCATGTAGCCTTCGCAATTAGAAAAATATGATTCCAAAATATGGGACATAATATCGGCCGTCCCCGCCGCCGTATGCCAGACATTGACCGTCTCTGTATAAACCGGGTCCATAATCGAAGCTTTGGGACGCATCCATTCATTTTTTGTCCCCAGCTTATTGTTGGAGGACATATCGGAAATCACCGCGGTGGGGTCCATCTCTGAGCCGGTAGCCGCAAGTGTCAGCACCGTCACAATGGGAAGCGCCCGTTCGATGAGCTTACTGTTTAACACCAGATCCCAGGCATCCCCTCCATAGCAGGCTCCGGCGGCAATGACTTTGGCGCAGTCAATGGCAGAACCGCCGCCGATGGGAAGCACTACTTCGATTCCTTTTTCCTTACAAATGGAAACGCCCTTTCTCACGGTCTCAATCCTGGGATTGGGTTCCACTCCTCCAAGCTCTTCCCAGGCAATTCCCTCTTTTTCAAGAATTTCTGTGACCTTTTGAAAAATTCCGTTCTTTTTAATGCTTCCGCCTCCGTATACGATCAGGGCATTTTTCCCGTACCCGGCCACAGCATGTCCCACATGCACAATCTGGCCTTTTCCAAAATAAATCGTCGTCGGAATGGAATAAATAAAATTCTCCATATTCTGTCCTCTCTTCCATAAAACTGCCTCCCCATGCCGCCGGAGCGTGGAAAATCGAGCAAGGGAGGCCTCTTCCCTGCTCGTCTGCCGCCCGCGCCGCTTTAACGGCATATCCCTCTGTGTGACCGTGCAAGCACGGACTTTGGCCCGTTGCCCGCGTAAATAAAAATTGCGCGGCAGAATCTCCTGCCACGCAATTATCATACCAGATTTTAGAAACAGCCGCAACAAATTATTCGTTTCGGATGGCCGCCAGAGGGCTCAGCTTCATGGCTCTTAAGGCCGGAAACAGGCCGGCCAGCATACCGATAAAAATCGCAAAAACAACGGCTGCCGCGGAAAGCCACAGAGGAATCCTGGAAATATCTCCGCTCCCCATTCCCATGAAGGAAGAGCCCAGAAAACGGTTCACAAGCCTTGAAACCCCATAACTTAATCCAAGGCCCGCAGCGCCTCCCATAAAGCCGATGAAACCCGCCTCCATTAAAAACATGCTTCGGATATCTCCCATGGCGCAGCCCAGAACCTTTAATACGCCGATTTCCTTGGTACGCTCGTAAATGGACATCATCATGGTATTGGCGATGCCGATGGCCGCCACAAATAAGGACACCGCACCGATTCCCCCAAGCACTGCCTGAATCATATCCATCTGCTCCTGGGCCTGCTCCAGCCACTGCATGTTACTGTATGCCTGATACCCCATGTCGGTGATGGCGTTTTGTACCTCCATCACGTTATCCATATCATCCACATACACGAAAGCGTTTTCATACACAAAATAATTATACGGCTTTCCCTTTTTATTGGTGGGCTGTCCGGGAATCGCTTTCTTTTTGTAAATTCGTTTCAGCTGGGCCTTTAAAAGCTCAATATCCGTATAAACCCCATAGCTGTATTCCCCGTACAGGGGATTGCCGTCTTCATCGGTTTCTTCCTTCACCATGCCGCAAGCGGGAAAAACATACTTTTTCTGAGAAGGATTCTCACTGCTCCAATCCTGGATCAGCACAAAAAACGGTTTATTATAGAGGTCTACGTCCGGCCTCTCCCCGGTCTCCCAAAAGCCTTTTCCTGTTTTGGAATTATAAAAATCCCTGGACACCATATTGCCGATCACTAACTCCACGGTTCCTGACCTGGGGTCGGGGAGGCTTCCCTCCCCAAGTTCAATCTCCGCCAGCGCATCCTGGCTTAAACCCATAAGTCTTGTGGACCCTTCATAGACGCCCTGCTTCAAATTCACGTAGGTACTGAGACAGGGAGAAACCGCCTTCACATGAGGCAGGGCCGCAAACTGATCCATGGTCTTATCCGTAATAAAGCTGTCCTCGTCATTGTCGGAGCCTCCCCAGCCATAATTGCTGTGAACTTCAATCTTTGTAAGGCTCCCATAAGACTCATATTGTTCCATGGTATTTTCCTTAAGACCGATGCCTAAGGACACCATCACCACAATAGACGCCGTTCCAATCACCACGCCCAAAACCGTAAGCCCAGTCCTTAACTTCCGCCGCCGCAGGTTATTGATACTCATTCTGAGCAGATCAAAGAATCTCATCGTCCATTCCCGCTTTCTTCCTCTTCCGCTTTACGAGAACCACAATCAAAATGACCAGAACCGCAGCAGCCGCTCCCAGAGGAACCGCATATTTTTTTACAATGTCAAGTTTTGACGGCTCCGGCTCAACAAAATCCATATTGCCTACGTCCACAAAAGGCGTATCGTCCACAATCGGTTCTGTTACAAAAAGCTGTATCTCCTTTTCCACGGGAGTCACAATGCCGTTCTCATCTTCGTAAGTAATAGTCAGGGTGATTTTCCCCTCGTCCATGGTGGGCGCAGCGCCGGAAACCATGGCGTCCACATTGCCGCTTTCTCCCGGTTTAATGTTTCCCACGTAGCTCTCGGTCCGCTGGATGGAATCAGCCTCAAAGATTGCCGTCACGTTATACAGGGTAACCTTTCCGGTATTGTTAATGGGGAACATAATGTTTGTCTCGCCGCCCACCTCAATGGAATCCGGCATCACCTCGATGGTTCCGGTGTTCAGTCTGGCTTCCTGGCGGATGGCCACCGCAATTTTCACACTCTCTTTCGCGTTCTTAAATTCCGGGCTGTCATACTGCTCGTTGATGGTGATGGTGTAGGAGCGCTGCTCGGCGCCGGGGCTGGAGGTAAAATGCATGGTAATCACTTCGGAAGCCCCAGGAGCCAGGCTGTTCACCACCACGGAGTTGGAACCGTTGGCAGTCGTGAACACCGGGCTGTTTTCCACCGTTTCCGGATCGAAGGTAAATAAAATATTGCTGGCAGAAATCTGACTGGACGCATTTTTCATCTTTACCTTTAGAGTGAAATCCTGTCCGGCCAGAATCCTTGCCGGTTCCGTCTCGAAGCTGTCCACAATAATACGCGCCTTGGTTCTCTCATTCTCTCCCGCATCGTCGGAAATTTCATCCTCTTCATCCTTTCCTATGACGCGGACGTAAAAAATATCCTCAATGGGAGCGGCAAAGGCTCCGTTCTCTTCTTCCCTGTACCGCAGTTTATATTTAATCGGATAATACCCTGTCTTTGCCTTTTCCCGTATGGCCATGCTGTATGTGACCTCTACGGTCTGGTCCGGATTAATGTCCTGAAGCCACCGGTCATAGTTTCCGTCATTGATCTCAAAAGGAAACTTGGTGGTATCCTCGGAAAGCTCCATCTCCATCCGCACGTCATATGCCTTCTTATATCCCGTATTCCGCACATTAATGGAGAAATTCATCACCTCATTATAAATTCCCTGAGGAGTCGGCTGTCCTTCCCCGAGGGCAAAGGCCACCGGCTCGGTGCTTCCCTCGTCCGTCTCCTTGGTAGTGGAAGATTCCTTTGTTTCGGCCCATACGATTACGGTTTTCCAGTAGTCATTGTATGTAGTGTCCTCCCCCTTGTCGCGCGTGGATATACGAAGAAGGACTGGATAATATCCCTGCTCCAGATTTTTCTTCACATTGACCTTAAGGTTTACAGTTTTCTTGGCCCCTGCTTTAATATGGCCTACTTTATAGCGCTGGTTCAGGGAATCTGTAATTTCGAAGGGATAGGTGGCCTTCATAGTCTTAATTAGCTCGCCGTCTTCATCCTCCACCTCGTCGTAATGTTCTCTGTGTTCAGCCTCCGGAGCAATCCAGATCTCACTTTCCACCCAGTCTTTCTCACTGGTATTTTTTATGGTAACGGAAATAGTGGAGGATTTTCCGATGGTGACGCTTGGTGTTTTTCCAATCACAATCCGGACCGCTTCATTACCAGAATCATTATGAAACACCTTCGGCACATCCTCGTCTTCTTCATCGGCAAAGGCCGTAAAAGGCACTGCCCCCAAAAGCATTATGGCTGCCAGCCACATCACAAAAATCTGTTTCAGTTTCTTTTTCATACTTCCTCCCTGCCTTCCCCGCCAGACTTCTCCTCTGCATTTTCCGGCGCCATCAGGTCCGCCTCTTTATGGTTTTCTTCGATGCTGACGATTTTTCCATCTATGATTTTAAAAATCCGGTCTGCATAGGTAGCCAGATTGTTATCATGGGTCACCATAACCAGTGTCTGGTTCTGCTCCCTTACGATTTTCTGCATGAGTCTTAAAACTTCCATTGTTGTTTTGGAATCTAAGTTTCCCGTGGGCTCGTCAGCAAAGATAATCTGTGGATTCACCGCCAGAGCTCTGGCGATGCCCACACGCTGCTGCTGTCCGCCGGACATCTGGTTTGGCATATGGGTCATGAATTTTTCAAGTCCCACCAGCTTTAAGTACTGCCTGGCACGCTTTGTCCTGTCCGCCTTCCCCATTCCCCGAAAGGATAAGGGAAGCGCCACGTTTTCCACCGCGTCCATGGTGGAAATCAGGTTGTAGGACTGGAAAATAAAGCCCACCCTCTCCCTTCGGAAGGTCACAAGCTGTTTTTCATTGAGCTTTTCAATATGCTTCCCTGCTATGACGATTTCTCCCTTGCTGGGGTGTTCCAGCCCTGCAAGCATATTTAAGAGGGTGGATTTTCCTGAACCGGAGGGCCCTGTGATGGCACAGAATTCTCCGCGGCGGATTGTAAAGTCCACGCCGTTTAACGCATAAACCTTCGTATCTCCCATGCGGTACACCTTATAGAGTTCTCTCACCTGAATCGCCGGCCCCCGCGTATCCTTTGCTTCCACTCCTTATCTCTCCTTAAACCCATACAATCATTCAAAATCTCTGTGCGGCGAACGCGCAGACTATCTAAACTGCTATTATTTTCCTTAATAATTATAATCGAAAGCCTGTCCCCGTTGATATAGAGAATTAATTAATATTCCTTACGAATTTTTTTCAGACATCGGGCCGGCTGCCACACATTTGCCGAACTCTTTTAACCTCTCCCCGCTTATGAATATTATTGCCGCCGCCCGCCCATCCGCCGCCTGCTCCATCGTTTTTCTCATGGAATTGATCATACCACATTTTTTTAAAAAGTTGTAGAATTTCCTGTGCATATCCGCTATAATGATCTAAATATAGGCAGCAGTTCAGGCTGCTGAACTGTTACCGCATACAGCCATTTAGAACCGCTTCGCGATGGGCCGCATGCCCGTGACAGCCGTGTTTTCGTACAGTCAGCGCGGTGAACGCGCAGACCTGTCTGAACTGTTACAAACATAGTTACCATTCAAAAACAGAAAGGAGAATTCATCATGAGACATCTGCTCAGTCCGCTGGATTTCACTGTGGAAGAGACCGAAAAGCTTCTCTCACTGGCTTCCGATATCGAAAAGAATCGTTCCAGATACGCACATGTATGTGACGGAAAAAAACTGGCGACTCTTTTTTTTGAGCCCAGCACCAGAACAAGATTAAGCTTTGAATCCGCCATGTTAAGCCTCGGCGGTTCTATCCTCGGTTTTTCCTCAGCAGACTCCAGTTCTGCGGCTAAGGGAGAAAGCGTTGCCGATACTATCCGCGTTATTTCCTGTTATGCCGATATATGTGCCATTCGCCATCCCAAAGAGGGCGCTGCATTCGTAGCCGCCTCAAAATCTTCTATTCCTGTCATCAACGCCGGAGACGGCGGCCACCAGCATCCCACACAAACCTTAACTGATCTGCTTACGATCCATTCCTTAAAAGGAGGAATCAGAAATATGACGGTGGGACTCTGCGGAGATTTAAAATTTGGCCGCACGGTACACTCCTTAATCCACGCCCTGGTCCGATATCCCCATATCCGCTTCGTGCTGATTTCCCCGCCGGAGCTTCGGGTTCCTGACTACATCAAAGAAAGTGTTCTGGATGCAAAAAATGTGGAATACCGGGAAACCACCAATCTGGACGACGCCATGGAAGAGCTGGACATCCTCTACATGACGAGGGTACAGAGAGAGCGCTTCTTTAACGAAGAAGACTACATCCGCATGAAGGACTGCTACATTCTGAACAAGGAAAAAATGAAACTGGCCAAACCCGATATGTATGTGCTCCATCCTCTCCCAAGGGTCAATGAAATCTCCGTGGAAGTGGATGACGACCCCAGATCGGAAGAGCACACGTCTGAACTCCAGTCACCTGAAGCTATCTCGTA
>CAJUDN010000017.1 GCA_910585355.1 uncultured Lachnospiraceae bacterium | reverse complement strand
GGAGAACCGATACACCAAAGCATTCAGAACCTCCCCGGATTCCTCCGTGGTCAGAACCACTTCATTTCCGACTCCTATGGTTCCCAGCTCCAGAAGATATCCCCGGTCTGTATTGTTAAAGGTTTTCTGGCCCGTGGGAAGCCCTGCCTTCACTTCCTTAACGCGCTTATTCTGGACAAACACATAGTATTCCCCGGTCATATCTGCAGTAAATCTGCATGTGGAGCCAGAAGATTCACTGTCCACGGCAACCAGTACATCATCGCTTCCCAGAATCAGGCACAGGTCGTTCTGCACCTCTGCCGGATTGTCCATGGCATACTGCCAGTTGTCCTCCACATCCGGAGGCATTACAAAGCCCAGAGGGAGCGTGTAACGGTTTTCACAAAGATAGGTTCCTCCGCTTTCCGCCACATTACGGACAAGATCCGTACCGGACACAGCCTCAGAATACAGAGCATATTTTACAGAAAGCAGGCTGTCAACGAAGGGGGTGCTGCCTGTGATGCTGTATGCATTGGTGGACGCCTCGCACCCAAGACGTTTGAAGAACTTTGTCAAGTCCGCATTGGCTGTTGATGAAAACAGAGACACTGACGGGAAGTTCATCCACGCCCCATCATTTTTCGTTTTTCTTGTCTTCTTCTCAATCCTATAAAAATCTCCGGCTGGCTGAAGCCCTTCCACCAGAGAAATCACATCCTTGTTATCCCTTGTGTATGCCTCCCGGCTGGTGGTGGTCACGCTGGTCACTGTGGCATTGACAGCCGCCTCAATGGACACTACCGCCAAGGCCAGAAAAATCGCCGCCTCACGTCTCCTTCTTTTATATAGATAAATCAGTCCTGCATACATGGACAAAAACAGAATCGCCACATAATAAACAGAAAAATGGAAGTGCTCCTGTTCCACAAGCTTTTCCGCCAAAATCACAAAGCAGATGCTTCCCCAGTACGCCGCGGCCACATGACATCTTGGTGTGGCCTTCAGATACATAAAAGCCCGGAAACACATGAAAAGCATCAAAAAGATATAAATAAAGGACTGTCTGCACGGCAGACTGTTTGGGTAGTGGAACCCGTGCCACATGAAGTTTAAGGCGTTGACGGAAAAGCTTGCAAAAAAGATCAGAAGCATACCGCAATACACGGCCTTTTCCCTCAGGGAAATTTTTTTGCATGCCAGATATAAAAGGAAGAGCATTAACACTGCCACTCCACAGTAAATGTTCGGCCAGTGATCCAGGCCAATTTCCGTCTCCACATTGCCGATATGGCGGGCAAGCATATCAAAAATCGAAAAGTAGGAGCTTAATGTCTTCGGAAAGTTAATATCTCCCGAAGCAGTGGTTTTCAATACATAAACTTCCGGCAAAAGCACAAAGGCCGCCAGAGCGCCGGAAAGCAGCGAATAAACTCCAAACCGGACACAGGCCATCACATACTTTTTTACAGGGCCCGGCTTTTCCAGAATCAGAAGAGCCCCAAAATACAGAACCATGAAAATACAGGTCATGATGGAAATATAGTAGTTGGAAAGAATGGAAAGTCCCAGGGTAATACAGTAAAGGAACCCTCTTTCCTTTTTCACCAGCCTCTCTAACCCCATGACAATTAATGGAAACAGAATAATACAGTCCAGCCACATAATATTCCAGCTATACGCCGCCATGTAACCGGAAAGGGCATAGAATATCCCAAAAAAGCCAACGCCGACCGAATTGCTGCGGCAGCGCCTTTTTAAATACCAGGCAAAGCTTAGGCCGGACAGACCGATTTTCAGAATGATCATATAACTCATGAACTCGATAATATAGGCCTTCGGGCATAAAATCAAAAGCCAGTTGAAAGGGCTGGCCAGATAATAGGCATACAGAGCCGCAAAATTGACCCCCATTCCCACATCCCAGCTATATAAAAGGCTCCCGCCGTTTCTCAGCTTATATTGGAATTCAGAAAAGAAGGGGGCGTACTGATGGTACATGTCCGTCCGCAGGAAACTCTCTTCTCCAAACGGAAAAATTCCTCTCTGGATAAAAATAATAATCATTATGACAATCGGCACAAAAAATGCTGCCAAAAGCCCGTCTCCCGGCCGGATCAAAGACGAACCGGACCGATGGAATTTTTTCTTTTTTTCCCCGGGAGCCGCCTCCACCTCTGTAGAAATATTTTTTAGCTCATTCTGTTCCATCAGGGAATACTCCTTTATTTTTCTTTCTTATGGGCAAATATGAGGATTTTGCTGAACACATAATTCAAAACCACCACCACCACTGAAATCAGAAGCTTACAGATAAAGAACTCCAGTTCCAGTAAATCCACCATTACAAAAATTGCTGCCAGATTGAATAAAAAGGTAACCACCCGGCAGAGCACAAAAGATACGAATTCTCTCCACACCTCGGCCGGAATCAGAGTATGGCTCCCGAATACCCACCACTTATTTGTCACAAAAGCAAACAATACAGCCGCCACCCAGCCAATGGTCTGAGACGAAATGGAACCCATATGCCCAGCATAAAACAGCGCATTGGAAATCACATAGTCAATTACCGTCGTCAGCACGCCGAAAACCAGATAGGCAATTCCTTCTTTCACCACGCCTTCTTTTATTTTCCCCACTTATTCATCCTCCTGTATACTTTCGGACAATTTCTTCCATTTTAGTATAGCCGGGACAAAAAGTAAAGGGACCGCAGGCCGAAAAACGGCCTCAGTCCCTTAATTTTTTTACAAATATGAATTATGCCTCTAAAAGCTTGTCAATGCTTACCAGCTTCACACATACGCAGAAGATTTCAGCAGCCATCTTTAAATCCTCCAGAGTCGGGAAGGACGGAGCAATACGGATATTGCTGTCTTTCGGGTCCTTGCCATAGGGGTATGTAGCGCCTGCGCCCGTCATAACAACACCGGCCTCTTTGCACTTGGCAACGATTGCCTTTGCACATCCGTCAAGAGAATCAAAGGATACAAAATATCCGCCGTTGGGCTTTGTCCAGGTTCCGATTTCAAGGCCTGCCAGCTCTCTGTTAAGAATTTCGTCAACCGCCTCAAATCTCGGACGAAGAAGCTCCGCGTGCTTTGCCATATGGGCCTTGATTCCATCCAGATTCTTGAAGAAACGAACGTGACGGAGCTGGTTGATCTTATCATGGCTGATTAACTGGTTGTTCATCTGCTTCTTGATATCCTCAATGTTTGCCTTGGAAGTGGCAATTGCGGAGATACCGGCACCCGGGAAGGTAACCTTCGCAGTGGAACCAAATTTGTAAACCATATCTGGATTTCCAGCCTTTTCACACTCGGAAAGGATTTCCAGAACATGCTCCGGATGATCCGGATACAGATGATGTACACAATATGCGTTATCCCAGAAAATGCGGAAGTCTTTCGCCGCCGGCTTTAAGTTTGCGAAACGCTTTACCACCTCATCTGAATAGCACTGACCGGAGGGATTGGAGTAAAGCGGTACACACCAGATACCCTTTACAGCCTCGTCGTTATTTACATACTTCTCCACTAAGTCCATATCCGGGCCGTCGTCATGAAGCGGAATATTAATCATTTCAATTCCAAAAAACTGAGTAATTGCGAAGTGTCTGTCATATCCCGGAACCGGGCAGAGGAATTTCACCTTGTCTAATTTGCACCACGGAGTGCTTCCCATTACGCCATGGGTATAGGAACGGGACACCGTATCATACATAAGAGTAAGGCTGGCGCTTCCGTACATAATCACGTTCTCTGCGGGCGCGTCCATCATTGCGCCCATCAGTTCCTTAGCTTCCTGAAGGCCTGTAAGAACGCCGTAGTTTCTCACATCACCGTCAGCCGTATTGAAATCGCTTTTGCTGTTTAATACGTCTAACATGGGCAGGGAAAGGTCAAGCTGTGCAGGACTCGGCTTACCACGCGCCATATTCAGGCTTAAATTCTTGCCCTGATACTCCTTGTAAACAGCTGTTAACTGTTCTTTTAATGAAGCAAGCTCTTCCTTCGACATTTCACGATATGGTTTCATGTCCTATCTCCTCCTAATTCTTTTCCATTCTATAAATTTTTTGCTTCCAGCCTTCCGGAAGCTGTTACCCTATGCCTTTATTATAATCGAAGGCCCGTCTTCTTACAATACAAAAATTAAGAATCCGGCTTAATTTTCCCACATTTTTTTGTTTCAGCGGTGAAGATTCTAAAGTCTCATTTATATTCAGGCCACTCCCTTTATTCATAAGTGAATCCGTATCCCTGGACTTCCAGAACATCATGAACAATAACAAAAGCCTCGCTGTCCACAGAATAGATATACTGCATCAGCTTATTGTACTGGTTGGAAGAAACAGCCGTAAGGAGAATCCGCCTCTTTTCCTTTGTGTAACCGCCTTCCGCCTCAATGATGGTAGAGCCCCGGTACAGATTGTCATGGATATAAGGCAGAAGCTTCTCATACTGGCTGGAGATGATCTCCAGGGATTTGGAACGCTTTGCACCAAAAGTGAGAGCCATATCAATCACCCGGCTGCCCACATACACGGAAATCATGCCGATCAGAACATTATTGACGCCATAGGCAATGAGCCCCAGGGCCACCGTCAGCACATCTGTAATAAATACGAGCTTAGAAAGCGGAAGTCTGGTGTATTTGTGAACCACCAGTGGAGGAATATCCATTCCGCCTGTACTGGCGCCCATACGCATCACAATCCCCACTCCGGCTCCCGTGAAGATTCCTCCGTACAGACTGGCCAGAATCGGGTCCAGGTCTGTTGGCATGGAAACCGGAAGCGCCATGATCAGATTCAAAAACAGCGGGTAGGCAATGGAGCTTATGACCGTTTTCATGGCGAATTCTTTTCCCAGACAGACCATTCCTATAATAAACATAATCACCACTACGCCGTTAATTGTCCACTGAGCCGGAATATGAAACAGTGGTTCCAAAACCACGGCAATACCGGCCACACCGCCCGTGACAATATTATATGGTAAGATAAAGAATGCCGTTGCAAATGCAAGAATCAGATTCCCGCCTATAATTACCCCCAGCTCGATCAGCCTGTTTTTCAACCGTCTCATGCCTGCCTCCTCTTAGAACCTTGCTCCCGGAGCCTTACTCTTCCAATGTCTGATACGTATACCATGCTTTCTTTTTTGCCAGTGGAGTCTCATCCCGGGATGCATCGGGATCTCTTGTCCAAAGCCCAAAAGCGCCGCCGGCAGCCTCCTGTCCTCTGGCGTCCACCTGGCGAACCAGATAAAATCCGTCCACATAGGGATTCTTCTTTGCGATCTCATAGGCGGCCTTGATCGCCTCTGCCTGGCGCTCCTCCCCGTTCTCACAGGCGGAAGTAAAACCCTGTTCGGAAAGGATTAAATGACGGACGCTTCCATCGGGCGCCAGCATGTCCGCATTCTGCATATAATCGGTCAGAAGATCCAGATTCTTCATATTAATATTCGGCGTGGTATTGATATCGAAAGAGATTCCGTCGTCATCCAGAAATTCCGGTTTCGTAAAGAAATGAACCGGATAAGGGTGCCATGCAATCCCGTATTCCGTGTCCTTAAGCAGGGCGTTGAGCTTCGGAAGGTAGTCCTGAACCGGATATCTTAAAGGATCGTTGGTGGCCTTCCATCGCATATCGAAGGGAATAAACACTCTGGCCTCAGGATTTACTGTCTTGATTTCCTCATAGAAAATCCGGAAGGTCTTTGCATAGCCCGCAGCATGCTCATCCATATCGGAAACCCCATTGTAATCCCAGAGAGCCGCATCATTGACCTCGTTTCCAATCACCCAGTTGGAAACATAATTCCCATAAACGCCGGCCAGCGTCCTGGCATAGTTCCGCACTGCCTGCTCGCCCTCCGGAGTCATGGAATTAAACGCATAATTTCCCACGCCGTCTACGGGACTGGAAACCGGAAGCAGGTTTGGATCTTTTGCACCGCTCCTGTTTAAAAGAATCATAGTCAGAGTAATCTGGCTGTTCTTACAGTTCTTTGCCAGCGGAAGATACGCGTCCGTATTCTGGTCGGATGCCTGGTTGCAGATTACCTGGTCCACTCCAAGTTCCAGAATATCATCGAACAGTTCCTGCTGTGAAATCAGAAGCCCCTTTTTACTGGCCGGCTGCTGGTAAAAGGCCAGAGATGTAATACTCATGGAAGCGGCAAGGATCGCCGAAAGTGTGAGGCCTGCGATTTTTTTCATCGTCATTTTCATACGCTCTCCTTTTTACTGTAAAGTTTTTGGAATCCTATGCTCATTATAACACCTGTTTTCCGGGCCTTCAACCTTTTCCGCTTTTCGGCTTATCTTCCTCCCGAACAGTAACCAGTTAGTAACCATTCCGCCTTGCATCTTCTTGCCCGCGTACTGCGGACAGGGAGCACGCGGCCATTTTTTTCTTGCATTTTCCCCTCGTCGATGCTATAATGTTCAATAACTAATTAATATTTCAAAAATTGAACATCGAGGTGTGAATATGAAATTGCGAAATAAAATTGACTGGAGTACTGTTTTCATTCCCTTCTGCCTGATCCTGTTTTTATGTATCAGCTTTATTGCAGCACCGGACGGCTCCAAACAGATTCTGGACCAGCTTCGTTCTCTGCTGGGGGACACCTTTGGCCTGTACTATTTAGTGATCGGCCTCGGTATCTTTCTTTTATCCCTCTATCTGGCCTTTTCCAGATATGGCTCCATCCGGCTTGGCAAAGAAAATGAGAAGCCCAGATATTCAGATTTTGCATGGAGCAGCATGATGTTCACTGCCGGGCTCGCGGCCGACATCCTCTTCTACTCCTTCTGCGAATGGATCCTCTATGCCAACGACCCCCACATCGCTGAGATGGGAGCCATGCAGATCTGGTCCAGCACCTACCCGATTTTCCACTGGGGGCCTATTCCCTGGAGCTTTTATCTGGTACTGGCCGTAGCTTTCGGTTTCATGCTCCACGTCCGCGGCTGCCATAAACAAAAATATTCCGAAGCCTGCCGCCCCATACTTGGCAATAAAGTGGATGGAATCTGGGGCAAAGCCATAGATCTTCTGGCTCTGTTCGCTCTTTTAGCCGGGACAGCCACCACTTTTTCTCTGGCCACGCCGCTCATGGCTCAGGTACTTTCACGTCTCACCGGAGTTCCGGAATCAAAGTGGATTACTATTTCCATTTTGATTGTGATATGTATCGTCTACACCTATGCCCTGGTTCATGGAATGAAGGGAATTTCCCGGCTTTCCGCCTCCTGCATGTATTTATTTTTTGGTCTGCTGGCTTATGTGCTTCTGTTCGGCGGTGAAACCCGGTACATTTTGGAGACAGGATTTGCCGCAATCGGAAATCTGGCGCAGAATTTCATAAACCTTGCCACCTTTACCGATCCCTTAAGAATCACCTCCTTCCCCCAGAACTGGACGATCTTTTACTGGTCTTACTGGATTGTATGGTGCGTGGCGTCGCCATTTTTCATCGGCAGCATTTCCAGGGGACGCACCATCCGTCAAACGATTTTAGGCGGCTACATTTATAGTCTGGGCGGCACCTTTTTAAGCTTTCTGATCCTGGGGAATTACAGTCTGGGACTTCAGGCGGGCAAAAAGCTGGATGTCATGGGCCTTTACGGGGTTACCCAGGACCTCTATTCCACCATCATCGCCATCGTGGACACTCTGCCTCTGGCTCCTATGGTTCTGATTCTTCTGATCGCCGCCATGATCGCCTTTTATGCCACCAGCTTTGACTCCATCTCCCTGGTTGCCGCCTCCTATACCTACAGGCAGATGGCAGGAGACGAGGAACCCCACACAGCAGTTAAGGTTTTCTGGGCCATCATGTTAATTTTATTCCCCATCGCCCTGGTGTTCTCTGAGAGCTCCATGGCCAATCTGCAGTCGGTATCCATCATTGCCGCCTTTCCGGTGGCCCTGGTGATCCTTTTGATTATTGCCAGTTTCCTGAAAGACGCCGGCCAGTACCTGAAAGAAAAATCCCCCCGGTAACGTATATAGGACCGCTTCCCATGCCGCGCAAGTCCCTTTGGCACAGGAAACGGTCTCATTTATTTTTCCGCCCGTTCCTTTACTTTTTTGTATATCTCCCTGGCTTTCGCTCTTTCGCTTCCGCTTTCCTTCCGTTTTCCGTAGCGGATCTTTAAATATATGGTCCTGAGCTTCGCAAGTTCCTCTTCCATTCCCCATAAATTTGCCGCCCGCTCATGGACCTGTTCACTGGTGACGCCATGGCTTTCCATGTCCAGACCACCCTGGATACAAAGCTTCAGGTATTTTCGGTAATAGTATCGTACATTTCTCTCTCCGCCCCAAAACCCCTTTCCGGACACACGTTTGTCCTCTGCCCTCAGGTAACTCCGTTTCACTTCTCCTCTCGCATACATTTTTTTCTTTCCTCCGGACTCCGACAGTTTCCGGAACAGAAATCGGAAAAACAAGAATGCGGCAAATGCCAGGATGCCTATGCCCAGAACCTTTACGACAAGGGGAACCTGTCCTGTTTCTGCCGCTCCCAGGTCCGGGGGCATCCCGCCGTCAAGGGAAATCTCTCCATCCATTTTTATTTTCTCCAACCCTCCGGGAAACAATAAAGCCAGATATTTTGCAATCCACATGAGAATCTTTATGAAAACCGTAAGAAAAGCCTCAATCACTGGAAGAAGGAAAGTCCGATACAGCGTACCCAGACCCCCCAAAAAACACCGTATCACCGGCTTCCAGGACAAAACCGCCGCCGCCAAAAGCATGCCAAAAAGCTCCCATCCATTGGCGCCCCAGAACGCCTCCCGTTTCTGACCGCTTCCCTGCAGTCTGCTTCCCCGCAAAAGGAGAATGCTGCCGGCAAAAAAGCAGAGCGCAAAAGGAGCGCACTGCCGTCTCCAGGCAGTCACTCCCAAGAATGTCACTTCAAATAACATGGCTGCCGCCAAAAGCTTCCACTCCAGAAATACGGCCTTCGGTATAGTTCCTTCCAGTCCTTTTTTCTCCCAGTTAAAAAACAGCCAAACTGCCCAGGACGCAAAAATGGCTAAAAGTCCCACCCTTCCCCAGGCAGGCGCAGATATGAAAAAAGGCATGAAAACAGCCAGATACAGGCTTCCATCCGTTAAAACCTTTAAGACCAGCATATCCATTCTACGCTTCCTCCATCTCTTTTGCACATAAGAAGAGCGCCTTCCGTCCGGACCGCTCCTCCAGTGCCAATAGAAACCGCTCTGTCTCCTCTGTCTGCTCCGGAGCCACCAAAAGAAAACTCCGCCCGGCCCGGCTCCCCTTAAGAATCCGGCTGTAAAAAGTAACGGTCTCTTCCCGGCAGTCATAAGTCATTCTTCCCAATCCCTCCAGGATCGTACTTAAATGCCCGGCCCCCAGGCCTTCCTCCACTGTTCTCCAGTTTCCCATGGCTCCCGCAATAATCCCATTGGTGCAGAAATCATATGGAATCCGTTTCCGTTCCAGTTCCTCGCATACGCTCCGCACCATGGAAAAACATTTTTCCAGGGAGGGTCCAGACGTCTTTACCATCCGGCATTCTGTATTTAAAAGCACGGTACAGGTCATATCCGACATACATTCCTGCTGCTTTACCAACAAGGTTCCAAGCCTGGCGCTCTGCGTCCAGCTTATAGAGGAAAATGGTTCCCGGCCTGTGTATTCCCGAAATCCCAACGTAAGAATGGGATCCTCAAACAGGCTTTTCTCCACAGAAAATTCTCCCAGATAGCCGCCAAGAAGCAAGGAAAGTTCATTCCCGGGATAAGGCCTTGGTTTCACTACCATCTCCGTAAGTTCCGGATAGGATTCCAGAAGAATCCGTATCCCTAAGAAATCTCCGGCCTCCACCAGGGAGCCGCGGAAAAAATACCGGCCGCGTTCCTTAAGCAGCACCTTTCTCACAAGCTCTGTCTTTTGTCTCCCCGCCAGATATAAGATCGAAGAAAGCCCCATTCCTCCGCTCTCTTCCACTGGCTCTCCCGTATCTGAATACGTGAGTCCCTCCGGCACCTGCTCCCGAATCTTCAGATACGGCACCAGGAACCTTTTTCCATTCTTGACAGTCATGGCCCAAAAAAATTCCTCCTCCGGTTCCACCAGCACCTTATCCAGCGAAGTGGTAAGCTCCACCTGGTCCAGAGTATGTGACATGGAATAATTCTCAACCGCAAATAAAATAATCCCCAGCGCGATTATAAACAAAATCATCGTAATGTCTCCAGTGGAACCGGGATGGTGTCCACAAGCTTTTTCAGATAACTTCTGGCATCCGCAAAGCTTTCCGAACCTTTGGAAATAATCCTGTGGCTCAGAACGCAGGGCGCCACATGCTTCACATCCTCAGGGATCACAAATTCCCGCCCCATGGATGCCGCCATGGCCTGCGAAGCCTTGTAGAGGGCGATGGCCCCGCGGGTGGAAACCCCGGTCATGAACCGGCTCTCGGTTCTCGTCTTTTCCACAATATCCATCATATACCCCAAAACGTCCTCATGAACCAGAACTTTCGTAAGCTCCGCCTTCATTTCCTGAATTTCTTCCGGTGTAAGAACCGGTGTCAGTTCCAGCAGCATCGCCTCAGAAGACGGCCTGGAAATTACCTTCATTTCTTGTTCTCTTTTCATATATCCCAGGCTTATTTTCATGAAAAACCGGTCAAGCTGGGCTTCGGGAAGAGGGAAGGTGCCATAAGATTCCACCGGATTCTGGGTTGCCATGACAAAAAATGGCTCATCCATAGGATAGGTAACGCCATCCACCGTAATCTGTTTTTCCTCCATGGCCTCCAAAAGGCTTGACTGGGTCCTGGGCGTGGCGCGGTTAATCTCATCTGCAAGAATCACATTTGAAAACAGCGGCCCTTTTCTGAACTGAAATTCCCCTGTTTTCTGATTATAATAATTAATACCAGTCAAATCTGACGGCAGAAGATCCGGGGTAAACTGTATCCGCTTAAAACGGCTTCCCACAGTCTTTGCAAACGCCTTTAAAAGCATGGTCTTTCCTGTGCCTGGCACGTCCTCCAGAAGCACATGTCCGGAGCATAAAAAGCTTATGAGAATCAGGCGTATGGACTCCTCTTTCCCCACAATGACCCTGGAACAGCTTTCCACCACCCGTTCCGTATTTTCTTTAAAACGGCTGTATTCCATTTTTGTCTCCTCCCGTCTGCCTCTTTTCCTTTCCCTTCATTCGTTTCGTTTCCTTTCATTAAATGTTTCGTTTCTTTTCATTATAGCGAATAACTCCCTCTGGTTCAAGAAAATTAGTTCTTAAGTATTTTGTAAGACCCTGCCACATTTTTACCCCAACTAGGGACTGGATTTTCATTGCCATTCAGTGGTATTATGATTATAATAGCAAATAGAGAAAAAGCTTTATAAGGAGGAAGCATATCACTATGAAAAAAGCAAATTTCTGTTATGCCGTTCTTGCTGCATCAGCAGTTCTTGCTCTTGGCTCCGCCATTACATCTTTTGCCGCTGCCGGATGGCAGACGCTGGGGGATGAGTGGGCCTATGTACAGAACAACGGCGAATACGTAAAAGATGACTGGAAGCAGGTTGAAGGCAAGTATTACTATTTCGGAAGCGACGGAATCATGCTCCGTAACACTCTGCTCAATGATAATGAAAATTATTACTATCTGAGATCCTCCGGGGAAATGATCACCAACGAATGGAGATTTATCCAGAATCCAGAGTGGCAGGGCGACGAGCTGGTTGATGAGGGAAGCTGGTATTATTTCGGCTCCAATGGCCGCGCTTATGTTACAAAAGACAATAAAGCATATATCGCGGACATCGCCGGAAAGAAATATGCCTTTGATCAGTACGGGAGAATGATAACCGGCTGGATAACGGAAAACGGCGAATGGATCCAGGAAGAAGAAAACTGGTCCAGCGGTATGTATTACGCCGACATTGAAGGAGGCGGAAGCCTTGTTACCAACGCATGGGTTTACATGACGGTTCCCGATGATTCCAACGAGGACGATACCGAGCCCACTTACCACTTCTATTTTGGCTCCAACGGTAAAAAGACCGTAAGTACTGATAAAACCATCGCTGATAAAAAGTATCATTTTGACGAGAGAGGCGTTGCCATTTACGGCTGGCATCAGGACGATGAAGACCAGAGCTGGAAATTCTATGGCGACTATGACGATCCGTCCTTACATACCGCATGGTTCCAGGCTACTCCGGATGCTGCTATGAATCAGAGCGGACATGATGACGGCTCCACCTACTGGTATTACGCGTCCAGTAACGGAAAGATTACCTCCGGGGAATTTAAAACCATCGACTCCAAGACTTATGCCTTTAACTTAAGAGGCGAGCTGATTACCGGGCTTAAGATCATCACCACCGAGGAAGATAACAGCAAGGCTCTGGCCTCCAACCCGGCCAGCGTAGATTATATCGCCAACGTAGATGAAATCAGCGACCCCAATACTCATGTATTCTACTTTAGCAGTGACGGCTCCCTTAAAACCGGAACTCAAACCGTAACCATCGACGGCTCCAGCTACACTTTCAACTTCAAATCCAACGGTACTCCGAAGGGCATGGGCGTTACAGGTCCAAGTGACGGATATCTGTACAAAAATGGCAGACGGCTGGCTGCTGAGGACGGCATGAAATATGGTATCGTCGAATACGACGATAAAGAATATGTTGTAAATGAGAGCGGTTCTCTTCAGAAGAAAAAGAAAAACATAAAAGATGCTGACGGATACTATTACTGTACTGATAAAGACGGCGTCCTGATTCACCAATTAAACGACAAATGTGAAGAAAAGCATTAAACTATCATATCTTCTAAAAAAGCCCCGCCGGGAAATAATTCCGTTCCCGGCAGGGCTCTTTTTTATTTGTTATGGAATCCATTCCCCATTGCTGTCACTGCCAATAATAAGCAAAGCCTCTCCCGGAGTTGAATGGCCGTCCTATTCCAGCTCCCCGCCCTTCACCTGCGGGCGTCCAAGGCTCTCCCATTTTAAGTACGCGCTGATGAATCCGTCCAGGGCCCCGTCCAGTACGCTGTTCACATTCCCACTCTCATACCCGGTCCTGTGGTCCTTAATTAACGTATAAGGTTGGAGAACGTAGGAACGAATCTGGCTTCCCCAGGCAATTTCTTTAATATCTCCGCGGATATCGGAAATCTTCTCCGCGTTCTCCTGCTGCTTTAACATATAAAGTTTTGCCTTTAACATCTGCATCGCTCTGTCCTTATTCTGGAACTGGGACCGCTCGTTCTGGCACTGTACCACGACTCCCGTGGGAATATGGGTAATACGCACCGCAGAAGAGGTTTTATTAATATGCTGCCCGCCGGCGCCGCTGGAGCGGTAGGTGTCAATCCTCAGATCATCCGGATTGATTTCCACATCCAAATCTTCCTCAATATCTGGCATCACATCGCAGGACACAAAGGAAGTCTGCCGTTTTCCGTTGGCGTTGAAGGGAGAAATCCTCACCAGACGGTGAACGCCCCGCTCAGACTTCAGATAACCAAACACGTTTTCCCCGTTGATCTGCAAAGTTACGGATTTAATTCCCGCTTCCTCACCGTCCAGATAATCCAGCACCTCCACGGAAAAGCCCCGGCTCTCCGCCCACCGGCAGTACATCCGGTAAAGCATACTGCACCAGTCGCAGGATTCCGTTCCTCCTGCTCCCGCATTGAGCCGCATGATAGCGTTATTGCTGTCATATTCACCTGTCAGAAGCGTCCTGAGACGCAGGGCATCAAGCTCGGCCGTAAATTCATCCATCATTCCATTAATTTCCGGAATCACGGCCGGATCCTCTTCCTCATATCCCATTTCAATCATCAGGCCGATTTCTTCGTATTGGTTCTGAAGCTTATTGAACTCCGCAACCGCATCCTTCAGGTTTTTCGCTTCCTTCACATATTTTGTGGAAAGCTCCGCGTCCTCCCAGAAACTGGGTTCCTCCATGGTTTTGTCAAGTTCGTCAATCCGCCTGATTTTAGCGTCCAGATTCAGGGAATCCCTGACTTCCTGAAGCGGCTTTTCATATGTGGATAATGTATATTTAAACTGATCTAACTCAACCATAGATACCGTCCTCTCTTACTGGGCTAACGGCTTCCTGCCGTGGCATTGTTTATATTTCTTGCCGGAGCCGCAGGGACACGGATCATTCGGATAAATCTTCTGGGCGGCCCGCTTCTGCGGTGTTCTTGCCGCGCTGGCATCCTTATTTGTCCCCGTCACCTTTGCTGCCGGTTCTCTTTCCACTTTCTGCTCCACACGGATATGGCAGAGAATGCGGATGGTGTCCTCACGAATTGCCGCGGACATATCATCAAACATCTCATAAGCGCTCATCTTATATTCCACCAGCGGGTCACGGTTTCCATAGGCCTGGAGGCCGATACCCTGACGAAGCTGATCCATATCGTCAATATGGGACATCCATTTATTGTCAACAACCTTAAGAAGAATGACACGCTCGATCTCGCGGATCTGCTCTGCATCCGGGAATTCCGCTTCCTTGGACTCATAGAACTTGATTGCTTCCTCTTTCAGAGAATGCTTCAGCTCATCCTTCTTCATATTTTTTATCTCATCTGTGAGCTCCAGCGGTTTTAAGGGAATAATTGGAAGCAGGAGTTCATTTAACTCCTTGAAATTCCACTTATCAGCGGACTGTTCGTCACCGATGGACATATCCACAGCGCCTTCCACAATGTCGGTAATCATCTTGATGATCACATCACGCATGTTTTCTCCATTCAGTACCTGAAGGCGCTCTGCGTAGACCACTTCACGCTGCTCATTCATAACCTCGTCATACTTTAACAGGTTTTCACGAATGCCGTAGTTGTTGGTCTCAATCTTTTTCTGGGCCTTTTCAATGGCGGATGACAGCATTTTATGCTCGATCTGCTCGTTTTCCGGCACACCCAGAGCGTTGAACATGCTCATGAGCTTATCAGAACCAAATAGACGCATTAAATCATCTTCCAGAGAAATATAGAAGCGGGATTCACCTGGATCTCCCTGACGGCCGGAACGTCCGCGCAGCTGATTATCAATACGCCGGGACTCATGGCGCTCTGTTCCGACAATCTTAAGACCTCCAAGGGCCTTGGACTCTTCATCCAGTTTGATATCCGTACCACGGCCCGCCATGTTGGTGGCAATGGTAACAGCGCCGTGAATGCCGGCCTCCGCAACAATTTCCGCCTCCATCTCATGGAACTTGGCATTTAATACTTTATGGGGAATCCCACGCTTTTTCAGCATATGGCTTAACATTTCAGAAGTCTCAATGGTGATGGTGCCAACTAACACCGGCTGGCCCTTTTCATGAGCCTTTACAATATCCTCAACCACAGCGTGGAACTTCTCTTTCTTTGTCTTATAAACGGCATCATCCAGATCCTTACGAACCACCGGCTTATTGGTGGGAATCACGATAACGTCCATCTCATAAATATTTCTGAACTCCCGCTCCTCCGTCTGAGCCGTACCGGTCATTCCGGCCTTTTTATGGAACTTATTGAAAAAGTTCTGGAAGGTAATATTGGCCAGGGTCTTGGACTCTCTTCTTACGTTTACGTGCTCCTTTGCCTCAATAGCCTGGTGAAGACCGTCAGAATAACGGCGGCCCGGCATAATACGCCCGGTAAACTCGTCTACAATGAGAACTTCACTGTCTTTTACCACATAGTCCTTATCCCGGAACATCAGGTAATTGGCACGAAGGGCAAGAATAATATTATGCTGAATTTCCAGATTCTCCGGGTCCGCCAGGTTCTCAATGTGGAAAAACTGCTCAACCTTTCTTACGCCCTCTTCGGTCAGGTTTACGACCTTATCCTTTTCATTTACAATAAAGTCCCCGGTTTCTGTAATTTCCTCGCCCATGATAGCATTTAATTTATTAAATTCACCGGATTCTTCACCGCGCACAAGCTGCCTTGCAAGAACATCGCAGACCTCATAAAGCTTTGTGGATTTACCACTCTGGCCGGAAATAATAAGCGGGGTCCTGGCCTCATCAATTAAAACAGAGTCCACCTCATCAATGATACAGTAATCCAGCTCGCGGAGTACCATCTGTTCCTTATAGATAGCCATATTGTCACGCAGATAGTCAAACCCCAGCTCATTGTTGGTCACATAGGTAATATCGCAGTTATAAGCAGCCTTCCTCTCCTCGGAAGTCATGGAATTTAACACTACGCCAACCTTCAGCCCAAGGAATTCATGAACGCGGCCCATCCACTCGGCATCACGCTTTGCCAGATAGTCATTGACCGTTACAATCTGCACGCCTCTTCCCGCCAGAGCATTTAGGTAAGCCGGGCAGGTGGATACCAGGGTCTTGCCTTCACCGGTTTTCATCTCGGCAATACGTCCCTGATGGAGAACAACGCCGCCGATTAACTGCACCGGATAATGCTCCATCTGAAGGGTTCTCTTTGCTGCCTCTCTTACGGTTGCAAAAGCCTCGGGAAGGATATCGTCAAGCGTCTCTCCCTTAGCCAGACGCTCTTTAAACTTTCTGGTCTGGTCCCTTAACTCTTCGTCGCTCATGGCCTGCATATCCGGACGCAGCTTTTCAATTTTATCAACAATCGGGTAAATATACTTTAACTCCCGCTCACTGTGCGTTCCAAATACTTTTTCAACAAGATTCATTCTGCACGCTCCTAAATCTGATAATGGTATACGGATATGGTATCATAATCTTAGTACAATCTTTTATATTTTATCACCTTCCCCGGCTTTATTCAATGCTTTCCTAATTTTTTTACAATTTGGTCATAATTCCATAACACTTTTTTCATCTTTCCCCATGATTCCCGCCCCTGTGGTGACATAACAGAAAAAATTATGGTAAACCAGACAAATTGCACAAATCATATATTCGATTTTTTATTTATCCACATTATCCACACTTATTCACATAGATTATGTTGAAATCTGTCCACCCAAATCCCTCCTTTTTTTGAGGGAAAAAGCACTTATACACCAAGTTATCCACATTATCCACATTTTTCCCGGGGGATTACCCGTTTTTCCTGTGGAAACCATATTTTTCAAATTTTTGTACACATCTCATAAAATTCGCTTTTTCGACTATTTTTTCACTAAAACCCATTGACATGTACAGAGGCTGTCGAATGAGTCCTTATCGCTACTGTTCACTCCCCGGTCAGCCGCTCTGTTTATTGACCGGGAGCCAGTATCATAATGGAGCCAAAGCATATGCCCCATTGCCGCAGGCAATCTTAAACGCACATATGAAGTTACGAGGCCGTCGCAAAAATCAGTAATCCTACAATATATATCCAATATCTGAAAGTATTAAAACTATATCTTGTAAGAATCTGCTGTTTTGCGACAGCCCCAGTGGTTCCTTATCGTTTCATTACTTTTTTTCTTTCATTAAATTGTCACAATTTTTCGCGATATAAGTTGTCTTTTACAGACTTATATGGTATAATGGAGGCATCCCAAAAGAAGGAGTTGATTTTATGCGTTATACCATCAGCGGAAAGAATATCGACATTACCCCAGGCTTAAGAGAGGCTGCGGAAAGCAAAATCGGAAAACTGGAACGCTATTTTTCTCCCGATACCGAAGTACAGATTACCATGAGCGTGGAAAAAGGGCGCCAGAAAATTGAGGTGACTATCCCTGTAAAAGGCTCGATTATCCGCGCTGAACAGGATTCCAATGATATGTATGTATCCATTGACCTCGTAGAAGAAATTATCGAACGTCAGATTAAAAAATATAAAACCAAACTGGTAGACAAAAAGCAGAGCGCCCTTTCTTTCAGCGAAGCTTTCCTCCAGGAAGAGGCTGAGCATGAAGAGGCAATCAAAATCGTTAAAACAAAACGCTTCGCCATGAAGCCCATGGATCCCGAGGAGGCCTGCATCCAGATGGAGCTTTTAGGACATAATTTCTTCATGTTCCTCAATGCGGATACCGACGAGGTCAACGTTGTTTATAAGAGAAAGGCAAATTCTTATGGTCTGATTGAACCAGAATTCTAAAAGGCAAACTCGTAAAAAATGTAACCGTTCTAGAGTGTGTTTTTTTACCCGGAATCTTTGCAAGGTTGAACTGTTATTAAAAAAACGCCGCCCGGCTATTTGCCGGAGCGGTGTTTTTGTTTTTATTTACTGTGAAAAGTTCCGATGGCATCCGTGAATGAGCCGTGCTCAACTTCCCTGATATAAAACTCTCCTTCCCGGCCGTCAGCTTTGGGATTCTCATTGAACACACAAATTTTAAGAAACATTTCATCCGGAATCAGGCATTGTATTTTCCGGCTCCCCGGACGGATGGCCCATTCTTCCCAATACGTCCCCGTCCTGTCGGAAATCCGCAAAATCCACCCCTCCTCCAAAGCAGATTCCAGCTTATATTCAAATTCTATGCAGCCTTTCTGGCAGAAGCCTGTAAAAATCCAGATATTTTCCCCCTTACGGCTCCATTCCTGTTCCATCCCATGCCGCCATTTTTCGCAGCTTCTCTCCTGAACATTCTGCCACGCCATCACCGCGCCCAAAGAACAGATGCCGATGACTGCTACTGCCGCCGCTGTGAAAATTGCCGCTTTTTGTCTGTCCGATCTCATGAGCCCTCCTTTTTCACGTCTGACACAAATTATACTTTTATATCTTTTAAAAAGCAATATATCTTTAACAATTTATTATTTTTTAAAATTATAAGGATATAATTTAAACTAAAAAGGAGATTTTTGTGAACAGTAAGGTCATAGGGATCAATATAAAAAAATACCGTAAGGCCGCCGGGCTCACACAGGAAAAGCTGGCAGAGCTTCTGGATATCTCAACCGTACACATGTCCCACATGGAATGCGGCCATGTATCCATGTCCATTGAGCTGCTGCTTAAGCTTTGCGGGCTCTTAAACGTATCGCCTAACCATATTTTAAACGGCGCCTATAAGCTTCCGCCAACGTCTCCGGATTCCATTCTTGACGACCTGCCGGAGGATACAAAACTTCTTGCCTACAAAATCGTCGAACTCCTGCGGATCCATGAGCAGGGGAAAAACTAAAAAGACCTGAACCGGCGCTCTCCTGCACCGACTCAGGTCTTTTTGCTTTCCATCTATTTTTTTCTTCTCTTTTCCGCGCAGGCCATACAGGTCTCACACGCGCTCTTTGCCACTGCCATTCCGCCCAGAGATGTTTCCCTGAGTTCGGAGGGGAGCGATCTTCCCACGGCATACATGACGGCAATTGTCTCATCAATAGGCGTGATGCTCTTAATGCCTGCCAGAGAAAGCTCCGCGGAAATCAAAGCATTGGAGGCCCCCATGGCGTTCCTGTTCTGGCAGGGATTTTCCACCAGGCCCCCGATGGGGTCGCAGACCAGTCCCAGAATATTTACCATGGCAAAAGAGGCCGCATCCATACACTGTCTCGGAGTGCCCCCCAGAAGCTCCACGGCCGCGGAAGCCGCCATGGCGCTGGCGGAGCCCACCTCCGCCTGACAGCCGCCCTCTGCTCCCGCTGTGGTCGCATTTCTTGTGATCAAATATCCGATTGCCGCCGCGTTAAAAAGCGCCTGGCAAATCTCGTCGTCCGTAAATCCATGCTCTTCTTGAAGGGTGCAGAGAACGCCCGGAATAACGCCGGAAGAACCGGCCGTCGGCGCCGCCACAATAAGTCCCATGGAGGCATTAACCTCCAGAACTCCCACTGCGTAGGCAATAGCTTTAGAAACCACTTCTCCGCAGATATTTTTTCCTTCCGCCCTTAGAGCATGCAGCTTTTTGCTTTCGCCGCCGATCATGCCGCCCATGCTGACAATATCTTCGTTCATGGGCTTTTTCACTGCCGCCTGCATGATGGAATATGCCTTTTTCATCCTGGCCTTTGTCTTTTCTGCATTCTGCTCCAAATACGTAGTCTCACGCTCAAACATAGCCTCAGATATCTTTTTATTTTCTTTTTCGCAGTACGCCAGGAGTTCTGCTCCATTGATAAAATTCATACCGTTCCCCCCTTAATCCAGTTTAATCGCCGGTACCAGAAGCACATTCCTCACAGCCTCGAAACCGCGGATGGCACTTACCATCTGGCCTGGAACATCGCTGTCCACCTCAATGATGGCATATGCAATTTTTCCTTTGCTTTCCCGATAAAGGCGAAGGGAGCCGATATTTAAATCATAAGCGCTGAGCACCGTAGTAACAAATGCCAGCGTCCCCTTCTTGTCTATGTGCTCAATGACCATCGTACTGTAATTTCCGGTCAGCTCCACATCTACGCCGTTGAGTCTTGTGATCACGGCATTTCCGCCTCCAATGGATTTTCCACGGAGGGACAGGGAAGCGCCGTTCTCATCTTTTACATAGATATCGACGGTGTTAGGATAAATTTCTTTGTCGGTAAAATTTTCTTCAAAGGAAAATTCCAGTCCCGCTTTTTTCGCATGTTCAAAGGAATCGCGGATTCGCTCATCATCCGGATGATATCCGAGAATTCCTCCCACCAGCGCCCGATCCGTACCATGCCCATGGTAAGTTCTTGCAAAGGAACCATACAGCACAAATTTCACAGACACGGCTTTTCCGATCATTTTTCCGGCGATGAACGCAATCCTCAGCGCGCCCGCCGTGTGGGAGCTGGAAGGTCCGATCATATTCGGCCCCAAAATGTCAAAGGTTCCAATTTCGTTCATACTATTAACCCCTCCTGCTTATTAATCTAAAAATGTTACAGCTTTATACGGTGTTCGATAATAGGCTGTACACATGGTGATTCCTGTTTTTTTCGTACTGGCGTGGATAATCTGTCCCCCGCCCACATACATAGCCACATGGTTTATATAGTCGCCGCTGGCATAGAACAAAAGGTCCCCCGGCTGTACGGACTCAATGGGAATTTCCCTTCCTTTTACTGCCTGGTCCCTGGAGCTGCGGCCTATATCAATGCCGAAATGTTCATAGAGCCGCATGGTAAATCCGGAGCAATCCGCTCCCTCCGTAAGACTTGTCCCGCCGTACACATAAGGATTACCAAGAAACTGCTTCGCATAGGCCACCATGGCCGTTCTGGTCGCTGAAGTGAGTTTTTCGCCTCCCGGGCCCTCCTGTGTTTCATTGTCCGCCAGAGAATCTTCCCCGGCTTCCGGGCCTGCATCGACTCCCGGGCTAAACTCAGCTCCCGGACCAATCTTTACGGAACCCGCTGTCCCCTGTCCGCCAGGTCCATTCCGGTTCCCCGCCGCAATTCCGGTTTCTGCGGGCGCTGCAGCTTCTGCTCCCTGTGCCGTGCCGGATTCACCTTCGGAAAAAGAATTTTCAGTCTCCGAAGCCCTGGTCTCATTGGGATTGGCTGCAATGATTCCGATAGACTCCGTGGACTCTGCCGCTCCCAGAGTCTCCGAAACGGGTTCCGTCTGGGCCTGTTCTGCTTCTTTCCTGAGCTGTTCCATGGCGGCGATAGCTTCTTCTGCCTCTTTCTTTCGCTGTTCAGCCTCTTCTCTTTTCTGTTTTTCTTCCTCCAGACTCACAGCCTGTTCAAATTCCACCCGCTGCTGTACATAATCCTTATGGACATATCCGGCTAAATCCGCATCCACCTGGATCTCCACAAAGTCCCCCTCTTCCTTCAGAGCTATGTATTCTGCATCCCGGGAGAGCAGAGTCAGTGTCCTGCTGGTGGTATTGGGTTCTTCTCTGAGCCTTAAGGAATCTGTATTCACGGTTATGTAAACGGTGCCGACTTTTTTGGCGATTTTTTCCGCTTCGGCGCCTGTGATAAAATATTCTGCCTTGATGTATCCATTGACGGTACCGGACTGAATCTGATACCATCTGCCGCCTTCCCCATCCACCGTGGACAGGATTTTGGCGGCACAGTTATTATAAATCTTTCCCACAATACTGCTGGTGGTGTTTGGTTCCGTCCGCACATTCACGTAATTGCTCACATGGGAAATTGCCACGTCGGCATAGGACGATTCCGTGGATGCCACCACAGGAATACCCAGTCTTGGACTGACTCTTACCGTACCGCCGGTCACATTCCCGTAGGACACCATTGCGGTCAGCATCGCCAGGGAACATCCCACCGCCAGTATTCTTCCTGCTTTTCTCATTGAAGTCCTTCTTTCCCTACTGTTCGTTCAGATACCGTTCCACGCTGCTCACACAGTTGGCCCCGTCTGCCACCGCAGTCACAATCTGGCGGAGGTTCTTGGTTCTTAAATCTCCGGCCGCAAAAATTCCGGCCGCTGAGGTCCGTCCGTCTTCTCCGGCCTTCACATATCCGCCCGCATCCATTTCCACAACTCCTTCAAAGGCTCCCGTATTGGGCGAAATCCCCACAGCGATAAAAACGCCGTCCACGGAAATTTCCTTTTTTTCTCCAGTCTTTTTATTGGACAGGTTCAGAGAAGCCACCTTATCTGTTCCATTGATAGAATCCACCACCGTATCCCAGATAATTGCCACATTTTCCATGGCCATCAGCTTATTCTGAAGGCTTTTTGCCCCACGCAGTTCATCCCGTCTGTGAATCAGGTATACCTTTTCACAGAGTCTGGCCAGGAAAATGGCATCCTCGATAGCCACATCCCCGCCGCCGATAACGGCAGTAGTTTTCTTTTTGAAAAATGCCCCGTCACAAGTGGCGCAGTAGGAAACGCCCATTCCGGAAAGCTCCTCCTCACCAGGTATCCCAAGCTTTCTGTGGCGGGCTCCGGTGGCAAGAATTACGGTTTTTGCAAGATAGGCGCTGTTTTCTCCCACCACCTGCCAGAGCTTTGCACCGGCCTCTGCTGCCTGCACCAGCTCATTTTCTGCCAAATCTGCCGGTTCAATTTTAAGTACGGTATCCTCGGCAAATGGAACCTCCAGCTTATCGGCATGTTCCCGGAATTTCATTCCAAGATCAAAACCGCCGATTCCCGGAAGTCCCGCATAGTTATCCACCTCATAGGTAGTTAAAACCTGACCTCCGCTGACCATTTCCTTTTCGATCACCAAAGTCTTTAAGTCCGCCCTTTTGGCATATATGGAAGCTCCAAGCCCTGCCGGGCCGGAACCAAGAATCACAAGATCATAAATCTGTTCCATTCTTTCCTCCGATCTTCAAATCTGCTGTTCCTGGCGGAAACTCCCGCCTGAAAAATACAGACGACACATTTACAATTTAGTATATCGTGTCTGCGACATAATATACTCCGCTGGATGCACTCAATTCGCTAAAGAGTTTGTCCGCCTTTTAGGCGGACGCGAATCGGCGCTGATATAATGTCTATCGACATTATATCATGTCCTCCCGAAATAGTACAAATAGTTTCCGTGCAGTAAACCAGGCATTATTGTGGCAACCCCATCCCTCGCCAGAAAGTGCGGCCGCCGCATCCCATGGTCCCACCTATATTCCGTTTTCTCTTTCGCAGATGCCTTCATTGTAACATCCCCCACAGAAAGATGCAAGTTTTGCATTCTCCCTGTGGAAAAGACACGAAAGAGTGTGTATAATAACCAGAAGAACCGCATTTCCCCATTGAAAGGAGTCCCGTCCATGTCAAAAACCGTCCTTGTTACAGGTTCCTCCCGCGGAATCGGCAGAGCCATCGCTTTAAAATACGCCTCTCTGGACTTTTCCGTTGTAATCAACTGCGCCCGCAGCCTCCCCGCCTTAAAAGAGGTGGAAAAAGAGATAAAAGCCCTCGGCGCTCCCTGTCTGGCCGTATGTGCGGATGTTGGGAAAAAAGAGGACTGCATCCGCCTGTTTGAAGAGATATCAAAAACCTTCGGTTCTGTGGACATTCTGGTAAACAACGCCGGAATCTCCCGTGTCGGACTCTTGCAAGACATGGGCTTTGAGGAGTGGAACAACCTGATTGCCGCCAACTTATCCTCGGTCTTTCACTGCTGCAAGCTGTCCATCCCTTCCATGATTCAAAAGCAGGCTGGCCATATCATCAATATCTCCTCCGTCTGGGGCGTCTGCGGCGCCTCCTGCGAAGCTGCCTACTCGGCCTCCAAGGGCGGCGTCAACGCCCTCACGAAAGCCCTCGCCAAAGAACTGGCCCCCTCCCGTATTCAGGTCAACGCCATCGCCTGCGGAGCTATTGACACGGACATGAACCATTTCCTGTCCGAAGAAGAAGCCAGCGCTCTTTTAGAAGAAGTCCCGGCAGGCCGCATGGGAACTCCGGACGAAGTGGCCCGTATGGTCCTCTCCCTCACAGAATCCCCTGCTTATCTGACCGGACAAGTGATTAAATTTGACGGAGGATGGATTTAAACAGGCGGCCTGGTATCACCCATCTTAAATACCGTTCTGTTTTGATGAGAATACATTTTCAAGAGTGCGAAGGAAAAGGCTGACCTGCCTGGTTACACAGTTCCCGGAAGGTCTGCCTCTCTTCATTCCTTACTCCTTTGTAAAAACGTTACCATTACGTAAAATCATCTTTAATCACATCCCAGGCAGCATCCACGCTGAAATACTCTCTGATATATTTCTGCGTCTCCGCAGCCATGGACGCACAGGCCTCCGGATCTGCATAGAGATTCACCACCTGCTCTGCAAAGGCCTCCGGCTCATCGGCCGTTTTCATGACCCGCTCCGCCTGAGGAATCCCCTCCGCACCGATGGCGGTAGTCACAATTACCGAACCATTGTAGATGGCCTCCACAACCTTTCCTTTTACTCCTGCGCCATACCGCAGCGGCACCACTACCAGGCGGCAGCCCGCGTACAGAGCAGAAAGCTCCTCCTCTGTCACAAAGCCCTTCACAATAATCCCGTTTCCCGGCTGCTCCAGAGCCTTAATTTCCTCTGTCACCTTGGAACCGACTACGTAAAACAGAACCTCAATTTTCTCCCGGATCAGCGGGAAAATCTCCTTTGCAAACCAGAGCACCGCGTCCGCGTTGGGCGGATGCGCGAAGCCTCCCACAAACAAGAGTCCTTCCCGCTTTGAAAAGTCCATATCGATATTTTCCAGGAAGGTTTCATACACATAAGCGGTGACCGCCTTCACCTTAGTCTCCGGTTTCACCTCATGGATGGCATTTTCCTCCACATAAGACGGATAATAGGCCATCGCCGCCTTTTCCATCAGAGAAAATTCAATGGACTTCCAGTAATCAGAATCCCGTTTTTTCTGGATATCTCCTGTCAGCTCATACTCCCTATACTCCCGTAAGAAATGCAGGTCATGCCCGTAATAAATAATTTTAATATTGGTATTCTGACGGATAAAATCCACATATTTCGTGGCAATATGGGGCCGGTTCAGATAGGCAAAATCAATCTCATCCTTGTTCTTCGTAATCCAGTCCCAGATACCGGACTGATATTCTGGTCCATAGAGGATTTCCACGCCCATCTGCTGAAGCACCGTAGAATACGGCTCCTCATGGAGGAAATTATCTCCCAGGAATTTCACCACATATCCCTTTTTGATGAACATTTTCAGATACTGGTATGTGGTCTTGGAGCCCGCATCCCTGTCAAAGGTAGGCACATAATGGTCCACCACAAGAATCAGCGGCTTCCCCTGGCTCCGCTCTCTCGCCCGGAAGGGATTGGGATTTCCTGTATTGACGCACTGCTTTTTAAATTCGTCCGCCCATTTTTCCTTTAACTTCCTGCTGTTTTCCACCTGGTACCGTTTCAGTCCCGTGCCGTTCACATCCGTTCCGTTGGAGATGCCTTCAAAGTGAATCACCTTGGAAAGCGGCTGGTACACGACCCGGTATCCGGCCTTTCTTACCTCGAAGGCCAAATCCGAATCCTCACAGTAAGCAGGCGCAAACCTGTCGTCAAAACCGCCAATTTGCTTCCATAAATCCACAGAAAGAAGAATGGCCGCGCCGGAAATATAGTCCACGTCTTTTACATAATTATACTCTGCCTTGTCTGAGTCATCCAGCCGTCCGTAATTCCACCCGGAGCCGTCGCTCCAGATAATTCCTCCGGCCTCCTGAAGCCGTCCGTCCGGGTAAACCAGCTTGGAGCCCACCATACCAATAGAAGAATCCGATTCTATCAGGTTCACCAGGGACGAAAGCCATCCAGGCGTCACCTGGGTGTCATTGTTTAAAAACATGACATATCTGCCCCTGGCTGCTTTGGCGGCGTTGTTGCAATTTCTTAAAAAGCCCTGATTCGTGGAATTGCGGCAGACCACCACATTTTCCACATACCTGTCAAGCTCCTTCGTGGCGTCGGTGGACACGTCGTCGGCAATGATAACCTCATAAGTCACATCCGCCGTATGTTCCAGAATGGATAACAGGCAGGCATACGTATAGTGAATCTGATTGTAAACAGGAATCACAATGGATACCGCCGGATTCTCAAACCTTGTAAAACGCAGCTTTCCATGCTCCAGATACCCCTCGCCGATCTTAAAATCGCCGCGAATCCGGTTCCTCCCTTCCGCGGAAAAGTAAAGCTTTCCGTATTTTTTCGGGTGGAACATGGTATTTTTAAAGTAAGTGAGCACCTTTCTTTTCCTGGTCCCCTTAGGCATAACTTTTTCCACAAGACGGTGGCATTTTCTAAGGACTTTCCACACAATGGACTCATGCTTTGCCAGATACTGGAGCGTTTTTGCAATCTCTGCATTCTCCCTCCGGAGATCTCCAATAATCACGTCCAGATTTGCCACATGGTTATTGGTAAGCCGCTGGACCTCCTGCTGTTTGACAATTGTCACATCTTTCTCCGCAATCTCCTGCTTTAAGGCCTCGCACCATTCCTTCACCTTATAAAGCTCGCTCTCCCGGTCCAGAAGAAATTCCAGGGTTTTTGCGGGCTGCTCGTACCGCTTCATATACTGGAAACGGCCCTCGCCGTGGACATAGGACTGGAAATGCTCTTCCATGGTGAAAAACACTTGCTGCTCCTCTTTTCCGATTCCAAAAGCTTCAAAAATTTCTTCCTGTCCGGCTGTAAGAATCTTTTCATAGCGGCGGTAAAAGTAAAGAAGATTTCTGAAATGAAGAAACCTCGCAGGAATCGGAAAATCGAACACCCACTCATAATCAATGCCATACACAACGCCGTCAGACACCATCAGGTTTTCAAACAGGCCATCCACATTGGAAACGGGTACCACCCGGTCTGTCATGGGCGGTATCTCTCCGAATACGGAGCAGAATGCCTCTCCGGGGACAAAGCTTTCCCGGACATTTTCGTCTTTTCCTTCCCCAAAGTCCTCCGGGAATACCAGGGCCATGGCTTCCTTTAAGGCTTTATAAGGCACTTCGCCCATTCGGATTTCCTCTCCCAGCGCATCTCCGATGGTTTTCCCCGTAATATAAGGGAACCGCACCGTTTTCCCCTCAGAAAGAAACTCCGGTTTTAAAAAGCAGATCCCCGGATTCAGACCTTTAATTTTTTCATATTTTTCCCCAAAGGACAAAATATGGGCCCGCCCCTCCTCTGTGAGGGCGGTCTTCTCCACGGAAAGCCCTCCGTCCTGACAAGCAATGACGGTTTTTAACTGGAACTTTTCTGCCCTGGTCCGATTATATTTTACGAATATGATCTGTCTCATAGGCTCCCCTTCTCCCAGACGCCAAGAAATGAATTGGCAAATTTCGTAAATGTTCCGTTCTGGCACGCCTTGGCCATAGCCTCTTCCTCGCTCCCAAACCAGAAGCCTGGTCCGTCAAGCCTGGCAGAAATATTGGCCACATCCCCGGTCTGCGGAAGATAGGCGTCCGAATAGACCGTTACCGGATAGCGGTAATCCGGAACCGGATAATACAAAAGAAAACTTCCGCCGTTCATCTTTTCCAGCTCCTCAAAAAGTCCCCGAAACTCTGCCTCAAGAAAGGACGTGCCCAGCTGTTTTGCTCCCATCCAATAACGGACTCCGGCCTCATTTTCCGCCGCCGCCAGAAGCTTTCCCCCCGGCTTTAAGAATCCTGCGGCCTCCCTTAAAATCCCTGCGGCCTCTTCCTTTTTACAGTCCGTAAGAAATCCACCCAGCACCACATAGTCGAATGGGGCGGCCATTCTCTGCTCTGCCGGTTCCCCCGTATTTTCTTTCGGTTTATACTCCCTGAATCCGGACGATTCCCCGGCGTATCCTTTTTTGTCCTCCCTGCAAATGTAGAATACATTTCTCCGGCCTCCATGGCGCAGGCGGTTCACCTCCAGGTTTTCATCCCTTGAATCCAGAACCACGACCTCTCCAGCCCGTTCCGCAAGCAGCCCTGTATAGGAACCATAGTCGGAACCAATCTGGAGCACTCTGGCCTCCGGCTCAAACTCCACCCACTCAAAGAGATTCTCCCTAAGCGGCGAAAATGCATAAAGACACTGCGGGCATGTCTCCCCTTCCAGCGCCGCCGCTGTATCATTCTTATATTTTTCCAGCAAATCCAGAATTTCGTAACTAAAATCCTTCATATTCTCTATCTCCTAGTAGTACTACAGCACACATTCCGAAATTGACCTATGTGAAACTACGGTATTTGGCCGTCATGACTGCTGATTTCGTACAAATCAAGAAGTCAATATACTATCAAATGGGTGGCTGCGGCCAGGAAATCCAGCGCAGCGAATAAGAGAACAGGCAAGGAAGCTTGGCTGAATATCATGCAGACAGTATACTAAGCTTTCGTAAGCCTGGCCTCCACCACCGATTCCATATCGTAGACGCCGACGGTGTTTTTATTGGAAATCACCGTAATGTTTGCCACATCATACAGCCGGTGGTATACCACGTGTTCCTCTCCCTCAAAGCCCGTGCAGCTCATGGAGAGAAGGTACTCCCCACCTTGTAAGGTCATTTTCTGAGTAAAGGACACATCGTAAACATCTCCCGCATTTACCTGTTTAATATCGGCTCCCTCATACATAGTATTCGTTCCCGAAAGGTCCGTCCCCTTTTTGTCCTTTATGGTATAGGTAAAAATCGGGCACGCGAGCGGCG
Organism: uncultured Lachnospiraceae bacterium; assembly: GCA_910585355.1. Lineage (GTDB taxonomy): Bacteria > Bacillota > Clostridia > Lachnospirales > Lachnospiraceae > CANRXD01. The sequence goes on along the minus strand of CAJUDN010000017.1, from coordinate 14,812 downwards.
CATGAAAGCGGATCCGTTCTTTGATGGTGAACATCTCTCCCTTCAGGAGCAGATTCGTGAGATTTCCCCTGGCGTCAAAAAGACCCAGATCAAAAATTTCCGCCCTTCCGTCTCCGTACTCGGTACGGTTGGCATTGATGGTGATTTTCTCCTTCATCAGGCTGTTCTCATCCCCGCCTGTATGTCCCGCCGGAACCGGCCTTTCGCCTTCCACCCCGTCCGCATTTTCCATACCGCCGGAATAGTCATTCTCCAGTTCTTCCCTTAAGGCGTCCATCTGGTTTGCCAGAATCTTTTTATACAAGTCCACCATGTGGCCCGGCTCGCCCTCGGCGATAAATTCGCCCTTATTTAAAAGCACCACCTTATCACAGTATTTGATAATGCTTCCCATATCATGAGTTACCATGAGAATCGTGGTGCCACTCTTTCGAATCTCCTCCATGCGGCGGTAGCACTTGGCCTGGAAAAACACATCTCCCACGGAAAGAGCTTCATCCACAATAAGAATTTCCGGCTCCACATTAATGGCCAGGGCAAAGGCCAGCCGCACAAACATACCGCTCGAATACGTCTTCACCGGCTGGTAAACAAAGTCCCCGATGTCTGCGAATTCCAAAATCTCCTGAAGCTTTGCGTCCATCTCCTTTTTCGTGTACCCCATCATGGTGCCGTTCATGTAGATATTTTCAATTCCAGTATAGTCCATATTGAATCCGGCGCCCAGCTCCAGGAGGGCCGAGATCTTCCCGTCCACGCTGACAGTCCCCGTCGTCGGCGTCAGCACTCCGGTGATAATCTTTAAAATGGTGGACTTTCCGGAACCGTTGGTGCCGATGATTCCCACGGTCTGCCCCTTTTCCACCGAAAAAGACAGTCCGTTTAAGGCATAAAAATCCTTGTGATAGCTTTTATGTGTCATACTCAGGGATTCCTTCAGCCTGTCGATGGGCTTGTCATACAGCCGGTATATTTTTGTTACGTCTTTTACTTCAATCGCATTCTGGGACATGAATTCCTCCTACCTCGCAGTTACAGAACATCGGAAAAATGCGGGCGCAGCCGCTTAAACACCTTGAGCCCCACAAGCATCATTCCAATGGTCACGGCCCAGAAATAAACAGTCAGCGTGGGCCGTTCAAAAAACCAGTTCCCCGTCAGCATGCTGTCCCGGTATCCGGCCGCAATATAGTAAAAAGGATTCAGCTTAAGGATGAGGGGCGCAATGGTGATACCCTTGTCCAGAAACAGCTGTTCGCTGTACATAATCGGGGTCAGCCACATGCCAAACTGCAGACAGATACCTACAATCTGGGCCATATCCTTAAAAAACACCTGAATGGCGCTGGTCAGATAGGTGAGGGCCAGCGCATACATGGAGGCCGCAAATGAATAGTAGAGAATCTGAATCCAGGTGACCATGGGCCTGTTTTTGCCAATGAGAAACACCGCAAACATGATCATCACAAAAAATCCATGAACAAACAGGCTGGAAATCAGCTTAATGATCGGAAGAATTTCCACCCGAAACACCACTTTTTTCACCAGATAATTGTATTCCTGAAGACATCCGGTTCCTGCATTCATGGCCTCGGAAAAGAAAAACCAGGGCGCAATGCCAGGAATCAGCCATTCAATATACGATGCATTGGGAACCGGAGGAGCACTCTTAAAACCTATAGGTCCAAAAATAAGCCAGTAAATAAGCACGGTGACAATGGGCTGGACAAACATCCAGACGATTCCAAAATAAGAACCTACAAACCGCTTTTTAAAGTCCGCCTTGGAAAGGTCCCACACAAGACGCCGCTTCGCAACCAATTCCTTAAGAAGAGAACCAATATAATTCACGCTGTCATCAAACCTCTCTCTTACCGCTCAAACTTAAACGTTTCGCCAAAACCGCCCCAGTTTTTGTCCTTTTCGGAAATAATCAGTTCCATTCCCTCTTCCATGGGCCATTTTACGCCGATGGTTTCATCGCTCCATAACAGGCCGCCCTCATCGCCGGGATGATAAAAATCCGTACACTTATAGGCAAACTCCGCCTCATCGGACAGTACTAAAAAGCCATGGGCAAACCCCTCGGGGATGTAAAACTGCTTCTTATTTTCCGCGGAAAGCTCCACGCCAAACCATTTTCCATAGGTCTCTGAACCGGTCCGCAAATCCACAGCCACGTCAAACACCGTCCCGCGCACCGCCCGCACCAGCTTTCCCTGCGGGAACTGCTTCTGGAAATGCAGCCCACGGAGCACGCCTTTCACAGACATGGACTGGTTGTCCTGTACAAATACCATGTCAAGGCCGGCCTCTTTAAAATCATTCTGATTATATGTCTCCATAAAGTATCCGCGCTCATCCTTAAACACGGTCGGCTCAATTACATAAAGTCCCTCAATTACTTTTCCTTCCACTTCACAGGGAGTTACTTTAATTTTACCCATTTTTCTTACCTCACTTCCAAATTTCTTTGTCCTATATCATGTAACAACTCAGTCTCCAGCCAAGCGGTTACAGAATTCAGCATACCACTATAAACGCATACTTACAATACTAAACAGCCGCAAAGCCGCATAGCAGTCCAGCGCACACATATAAAAAAGCAGCTTTTCGTCACTGCCCGCAGTCCGAACCAGGCGGTTACTCTTCATGGTCATGGTTAAAAAGGGCAGTACGGGAAGCAGATACCGCCCCTGCACTCCTTCAATCACCCTGGAGCTTAAGGGGGTCCATCCCACCATCATGGCCGTCATTAGGCCTGCCAGACAGGAAAGCGCAAGAAATACAATCCATGCCTTCTGCCGGCCTGACAGGTACAGGGCCTCACCGGCCCGCCGGATTCCCAGAAGCGCCAGACAGGCTGCCAGAAAAACCAATACAAAAAACGGAACCGACAGTACCGGGTCCAGATTCCCGAGGCTTTCTCCCAGCATAGAAAGCGCCCATTCATCTCCCTGATGCACCAGGGTCTCATACATCATCCGTATATAGACCTGAGGGTTATGAAGGATAAAGGGAATGGAAAATCCCTCTTCCCCGGCCCAGGAAACATAACTGTCGGTTCCGGCGGCATAGTCCTGCACCGTTTCCCGGTTCACCAGGACCATGGCTGTCAGAAACGCCGCCGCCACAATGGCCGCTCCCATTCCCCAGTCCTTCCATCCGCCAAACTTTTTTACTGGAATAAGAAGAGCAAATCCCAGCATCACCGCGTATACCATTTTACAGGGGCCGAAAGCGGCGGCCAAAAACGCCAGAAGTACGATATCCCGCTTCTGAACCACAGGTTTCGCAAAGGCCAGGTACAAGCAGTAACTTCCAAAAAGAAAACACATTCCCATAAGAAAGGCATCATAGGAATAGGAAGCAGCCAAATGAAGGGACATAGGCAGAACAGAAACCCCACAAACTACCATCTTCCCAAAGGGAAGCGCCTTCATGGACCAGTAAACCATCCCGGCAAAAAACAAAAGATTAAAAAAGCGTCCAAGCCACGCAAGAATCACGCAGTTGACTCCAAGAAGTCTCGCCAGCGTAATTCCCAGAGCCTGTGGGACATAGGAAACCGGAGTTGTCTTCACCGGCTTTCGAACCGACGAAACCATCTCGTCTCTTTCCTGAGAAACAAAAACACTGGCAGCGTGCGCTTCGATCCCCTCCCACGTCTTCTCTGTCAGGGTCTGTCCCAGGGAAACTTTCTCCTCTGTCCCCGAGGCACCATTCACATTCTGAAGGAATTCATCCTCCTGCCGCATCCGCACATATCCCTTTTCATCTACGGGCAGCTCGCCCAGAAAAACATTGGAAATCCTATAAGCACTGGCAAAATGGGAAATCTCATCCGGCGCGGACAGAGGCGGCAGGGCAACGAGATACACACTGCCAAGTAAAAGAACTGCCAATGCCCCGCATATCTCCAGAGGCCATTTTTTCCAGAACAGCCCCGCCGCCAAAATCAGAAGAGACAACATCGCGGAAAAAAACAGCCCGCCATAAATGGTGCAGAGCCACAAATTCCCCGAAGCAAACGCTCCGGTCTTCGTATCCATAAAGTGCCAGCCCCCTAAAACCGCCAGAAGAAACAACATAGCCGCGGGGCCTGCATACTCTCTCATTTGCTTCATTGCCTACTCTCCATCATTCTCCCGCCGCAGATTTTCGTCTATGGCCATCTTCTGCGCCAGATCCTTGATTTTTGTCTCCATCTGCGAAATTTTTACAGACATACGGAACATTTTAAGAATCAGGAGAAAAATCACAAACAAAAAAATAAAATTCACCGGCGTCTGGGTTCCCACCATATCCGACATCAGATATACGATCTTCGGGAATACGCTGAATACAATCAGCAAAAAAGAAAATCCGATCCAGAACACAGAATCCTCGATCCGCATTTGTGACATGCGGACTTTTCGCACAATTAATATCGTCGTAAGTATTGAAACAACCGTAAGTACCACCCGCAGCAGCAGCGTCATTGATTTTCCCCTTTCACTTCTTATTCCGCTTCCTGAAATTCCGTATAAACAGGATGGAAACCAGCATCTGTATCATATACCTGGAGGCGTTAATAGGGGTCAGATAGCTGGCACCGCAAATACGCTCATCCATAACCACAGGGACCTCTGCCACCTTTGCACCCTGCTTTAGCAAATAGGAAATGGTATCCGGCTCCGGTCCATAATTTAATTCCCTCGAAAACTCCTCAATCATCCTTCTGTTAAACATCCGCATTCCGGAAGTAGGGTCTTTAATCACTGTCTTTGTGGTCAGACGGATGGCAAATTCAATCAAATTGCTCCCCAGCATCCGCATGGAGCCAATCTTTTTTTTCTCTGTGAACCGGGAGCCAATTACAATGTCATATCCCTCTTCCATCTTTTCTTTCATGGGGCCGATATACTCCGGCCTGTGCTGTCCGTCCCCGTCGAACTGGATCGCACAGGAATAGCCCTTTTGGCAGGCATAGCGGATTCCTGCCTGAAACCCTCCGGAAAGTCCAAGGTTCACCGGAAGATCCAGGTAATTATAATGTCTTCTCTTACATATCTCCCCGGTTTTGTCCCGGGAGCCGTCGTTGACCACCACATAATCAAACTGCGGAAACTCCTTTGTCAGACGGTCCACTACCCGCTCAATGTTCGCCTCTTCGTTATATGCAGGAATAATGATTAGTAAATCCGACATGCCAGGCCTTATCCTTTCCAGTAATTTTTGTTCATGGTGCACAACCGGACAAGCCCCTCCGGAAGCCTTTTATACCGCTTTCCCATGAAAAACCCCATATATTTCAATCCGCTCACCCAGATAAGCTTCGGCAGCAGATATCCTCTCCGTCTCTTCAAAAGATACCCGGCTGTCTGTTTCACCAGACGGATTCCCTCCCCCTCAGACCGTACCGTTAAAAACACCTCCGGATGGTCTGCCTGGGAAACCCCCAGATCAAAATTCCGGCAAAACTGCTCTCTGGCGGAATAGTTGTGAGAATGAATTACTTTTGCATCTGCCGCATAAGCCACCGCGTATCCATGTTCCATGGCATTTGCCGCAAAAATCATGTCCTCATTGAATATGGTCTTTCTGGTAAATCCGCCCAGGCTTACATATCTCTCCCTCTTATAGGCGGCGCACACATTGGAGCAAAAATACGTTTTAATCCCCAGTTTCGGGAGATCTTCTTTTATTTTAATCCGGCTTTCCTCCGGATAGTTAAAGCTTCTTGTATACTTCTCTATGATGCCGCAATCCCTGTCGGGAAGCTGCTTTGCATAGGCCACAGCCACGGTCTCCTCTTTCAAAAGGGCATCGCAGAGCCGTTCCAGAAGATATCTGTCATAGGGAAGGGCATCGTCGGTCATACATACGCACACATCTGCGTCCGAGAGCTCTATGCCCGCATTCCTCGTGGCCCCATGGTCAAACTCTTCTTTGGTTACATGATACACCGACAGATTCTCCGGCAGCCCTTTCACAGTCTTAACCCAGGCATCCCAGTATTTTCTTTCCGTGTTCATGATGATATACCTGTTTACCTGGCACGTCTGAGCCTCCAGACGTTTCAAAAGCTCTGCAAATCTTTGATCCGGTTTATAAACCGGAATCACCACATCTGTTTTCATGTTTCCTCCCCGTATACTTTATAGGCCTTTTTGTAAAAATGCAGGAGAAATTTCGCCATCCACCGGGGCCACAGCTTTTCAAACATGGCAATTTCATCCATCTCCCTTCTGTTGTCCCCGATGCACTGCTTGGTGGTCGCCCCGTCGTGGACCCGGTAAGCCATGAGCGGCCGTTCCGCACAGAGAAACCGCCCCGGCCGTTTTGCCAGTTCATAAAGATTGTCCCAGTCCAGAGCAAAAGAAAATTCCGACCGGAACATCATATCGCCAATCCGGTCATAGTTATACGTACAGCTTGGACAACAAATCGGATTTCCAAACAAAAGCACGCTTCTTTTCACCCATCCCTTATGGGCCAGAAAGGAAAACCGCAAAGGGAATCGCAAAATCTTTTTTATAAACCTCCCCTTATCGCCGGACACAACCTCTGTGTGAACCGGATACAGCGTTCCATCGGCCATCCGCTCCTCTTTCGTTTTTAAAATCACATAATCTGTGCAGAACACAGTCATGTCCGGATGAGCCTCATACTGCCTGAGCAGTTCCTTCGCATAATTTTTATGATAGATATCATCCTGATGGGCAATGGTCACAAGGGAATGGTCCTTTCCGGCCTGCTGCCAGCCGAACCGCCAGTCCTCTCCGATTTCAGGTTCTCCCTCGCGGATAAACAGGGGGATTTTGTAAGCCCTGCAAAGCTTTGTAAGATACTGCGAGGGCGTTGCCGTGACCATAATCACGTCGCTTTTTACTGTCTGCCTCATCAGTGACCGGATGCAGCTTTCCAGATATGGACTTTTTTTATAGGCGCAAATCACAAACGCATGAGTACCGCTCAACGTCCCTTCCTCCCTTTCTCAAAAGTTATGCCAGACCGCCTGCGGCCAAAAATTCCCGCAAGCACAAGAATCCCAAAGAGCGCCATCAGAGCCGCTGTCAAAACTACATAGGCCAGAGCACCGCCGAAGATTCCTCCCCAGCGGACAAACGGTGTGGAAATCACCACAGCCAGAATCCCCACAATCCCATAAACCCCGAAAATGAAACGCTGCTTTTTCATAATCACAAGCGAATAATAAAACAGGTTCATATATGCATTGAGAGCGCCTCCCGCAATGATGAGGACTAACGCCGCCCGGCAGTCCTTCAAGGCATAGGAGAGGTTGGAATATAAAAGGCTTAAAACCGGGATTCCCAAAACCCATGCGCCGCCCACGGCTAAAACCGTAAGGACGGCAATGATTCCTGACAGCCGCCCAATGATCTTTACAAACAGTTTCACTCTTCCCATTTCCCAGTTTAAGGAAAGCTTTGTAAGATAGGGGCGAATCACAAATCCCGCTACCAGATTAATCACGCTGGTAGGCATAAAAATAGCTCCATAAACAGCCAGATCCTTATCCGCCATGCAACCCTCAATAGCATACTTGGACGCGGAAAAAATATAAAAATCCAGTACCGCAGAAAAAAACAGAAGCGTATTATCCTTAAACAGGCTAAACTTCCTCCCGGGTACAGATTTCCAGTCAATGTTGGGAAGCCGCCGAATTATGAGAACATCAAATATCAGAAATCCTATGGCCTGGGCCTCCACTGCCATCAGACTGGCAGTCACAAGATCTCTCGTCTTGGAAAGCGCTCCCAAGAAAACGGATACGGAGAGCACTGTCCGGAATGCGTTGGATTTCCCGGTCAGGTAAAGTCTGCCGCTCCTCTGGAACTCTGCCTCAAAGGTGTCCGCCAGCGCGTCAATTACCTTATATACCACCATGAGAAAGACCGTCGCCGCCTTCTCAAATGAATAATCATTGACGAAAACATAAACAAAACCCACCAAAAGAGCCGCCCCGCAGGTAAAAAACCTGAGTCCCAGATACTCTCCGAAAGAATATTTATGCCCCATATCGGTGATCTGGAAGGGACGTATTCCAAAATAAGCCATCATGAACATATGCTGTCCAAAGGTGGTGAACGCAAACGTAAAGATTCCCCCCGCGTCCCCTCCTGCAATCTGAACCACGGCGATAGTAAGGACCATGGAAGCCAGGGCATACAAAAAACTTCCTGCCATGTTCCAGATAATATTACGTCTTTCGGGATTCTTCGATTCCTTACCTATGATCAGGCGTGATAATGCTTCCATTGGTTTTCATTCCTGTCTTTTCTGAGATATGGTCCAGAATTCTTCTGTAATCTTCGATGAAATCCACCTCAGCCCAGAAATACCCATTGATATCCTTAACGGGGATGTCTTCCTCTCCGCTGATACTGTAAATGGCGTCTTCCCACCACATTCCGTGGCACTGGGCATCAATCAGCTCATTGAGTTTCTTTAAAAATTTCGGCACAAAAGAAGCCTTCATGAAGACAATACCTGTATACTCGCAATCCCGCTCCTTAAGCGTCAGTCCTTTTCCATACCGTCTTAACATCCCGTCTTCCGTTCCGAAGAAATAATCTCCATCCAAAACCCGGGCCGAATCCGCCAGAAGAATGATTTCCTCCTTCTGCCTCACTGCAAAATCCAGAATTTCCTGGCTCCAGTACACATCTCCGTTGGCCACAATGCAGTCGTCTTCCGTAAAAAGCCCTGCGCTTTCAGCCATCCAGAGAGAACCGATGCTGTTGGTTACATCAAAAAAAGGATTATATACAATATGGACCGAAAGGCCCTCCAGTACGCGCTCAATTTCCGCATGACGGTAGCCCACGATCACTGTGGTGTCAATTTTATTTTTCAAAAGCATCTCCACAGTCCGCCGGATTAGAGGCTCTCCGCCCACGTCAACGGTACATTTGGGAATATTGGGAATATATTTGCTTATGCGGCTGCCCCTCCCGGCCGCTAGAATAAATGCTTTCATCGATCTACCTCATACAACGCTTCCGTAAACTGCTTCATGATCTTTTTGCTTCCGGTGGAAATTCTAATATAGCCTTTAAGTATTTCCTGATTGTAGGTCTTTATGAGAATCCTTTTTTCCTCCAGCCGCTCTTTCACCTGAGAAACAGAGGTTTTCGGCCGGATAAAAGCATAATTTCCGTTTTCCGCAAAATATTCATATCCATGCTCCCCTAAACTCTCCGTGAGGTATTTCCGTCCTTCCTTTTCGATTGCCACAAGTTTTTCGCAAAGTCCCGGCTCTGTTAAAAGCACTTCTCCAAATTTTAAGGCCACCGCATTGGTATCAAAAGTGGGGCGCACATTCCAGACATACTTTACCAGTTTCTCATTTCCGGCAATAAATCCAAGCCGTACAGCCGCCACAGAAAACAGCTTGGAAAAGGTCCTGATTAATATCACATTATCATAGTCAAAAATCTTATTTAAAAAGGTTTTATCATAGAAATAATGATAGGCCTCATCTACGATAACCAGAGCCCCCGCCTCTTTTGCTCTTTTGGCAATGGCGTCAAACTGCCCGTCGGCGTAAACCGTACCGATGGGATTATTGGGATTTAAAACAGAAACGATACTGACGTCCTCTGTGATGGCATCCAGAATCTTTGAAAAATCCAGGGAAAAATCAGGATTGTACATCACCGGTTTATGCTTCAGCCCGAAAATCAAGCAGTTGATCCGATACATCTCAAACGTTGGAGATACCGTGACAACCGAAGAGCCCGGACGGCCAAACACCTCGAACAGATACCGGATCGCCATGTCAGAGCCGTTGGTGACGCAGACATTTTCCTGCTTTATCCCCAGATACTCCGCCAGAATTTTAAGGAACCGTTCCGGCTCCGGATAGGTGGAAAAAAATTCCGGCGTAAGCTCCGCCTTCACCTTGTCCACCACCTCTTTCGGCAGGCCCTCCGGGTTCTCATTCATGTCCAGCCTTAGAAACTTTGCACGTCCCTGCCGGCCGCCGATCCGCACAATATCCTTTACACATTCCTTCACATAACACATGACTCTATGTCCTCTTTTCTTTTTCCCGCTTCCTTTCAGAAAATTGCCTTATAAGCAGGCTTTACGCCTATTTTCATCCGCTTTTCCCCGCCCCGTCGTTATTATTCGCAATAGAGGCTATCTTCTTGTCCGTTTAAAACGGACAAGAAGCATCGGGCGTCCGCCCGATGTGGAAAACCGGACGAAAATTGCCTTATAAGCAGACTTTACGCCTATTTTCATCCGTTTTTCCCCGTCCTGTCGTTATTATTCGCAACAGGGGCTATCTTCTTGTCCGTTTAAGACGGACAAGAAGCATCGGGCGTCCGCCCGATGTGGAAAACCGGACGAAAATTGCCTTATAAGCAAGCTTTACGTCCATTTCCGTCCGTTTTTCCCCGCCCTGCAAACGGTTACGAAAATTCCAGGCGATGGGGGTAGTGGGTCTTTTGTCGGTCCTTTGGCGGCATAATCATATAATCACCGTACTGGCTTACCAGAATCTCATGGATGTCGCTGGTAAAAGCCATCTCTGTGTCCTCAAAGGGCAGTTTCTGAATCGGAAACATTTTTTCCTTATTGACCACATTCCAGAAGGGATTAGTATCCGGCAAAAACGCCATCCGTTTAGTATTCACCTTCTCATATTTCCGGCAGGCCGCCTCACAGTGAGCACGAAAGATTGCCGGACGAATACGTAGCGCTTTTATAATCCTGTGGACCAGACTGCAGACCACCCAAATAGCTTTCGCCTTTGCTCCTGTCTGAGCCAGATATGGCTTTTCCATACATGATAACACCAAAAGCTTACTCCAAAACCAGGCGGTCCAGGCCTGTATCTGCACCGCAATTGTTCCATCTGCAATGTTATCCATCACATAAAGATCCAGAAAGATTCCAAAGGGACAGTCCACTTCCTTCATTACCCGCTCCTGGAATACGGTATTACACTTGCAAAGCCTGGTGGTCATCATCGGATAATTTTCATTGGTTTTATTATTTAAAATGTAATATTTCCCCTGCCATTCCTTTTTTGCCAGACGGAGGAATTTTTCAAAATCCTTTCGCGGCATGGCAATGTCAATATCATCATCCCAGGGAATAAAACCCTGATGGCGCAGGGCGCCGATTCCCGTACCGCCGATTCCAAAATAAACGAATCCATGGGCGTCACAAAGCTCCATAAAATCTTTTAACATGGAAAGCTCCGTGTTCTGAAGCCGTTTTAACATCTCCGGCTCATAAAACTCATGCATGACCAAACTCCCTTTCCACGCAGGCGAATGCCGATTCAATTACCTTATCCATATCATAGTACTTGTACTCAGCCAGTCTGCCGCCAAAAATCACCCTGTTCTCCCGGTTGGCCAGAGCCGCATAATTCTGATACAGTTCCTGATTCTTTTCATCATTGACCGGATAATAAGGCTCCATGCCTTCCGCCCATTCGGCCGGATATTCTCTGGTGATTACAGTCTTTTCCTGAGTCCCGAACTCGAAATGCTTATGTTCAATGATTCTTGTGTAAGGAGTTTCCCGGTCCGTGTAGTTGATTACAGCATTGCCCTGAAAATTATCTGTATCCAGAACCTCCGTTTCAAACTGCAGACTCCGGTACTGGAGCTTACCAAACCGATATCCAAAATAGCTGTCGATGGTTCCTGTATAAACCACCTTTTCTGCCAGGGAATCGTACTCCGCCTTCTTTTCCAGATAATCCGTATTCAAACGTATCTCACAACCCTCAAACAGCTTTTCCACAATTTTATTGTAGCCGCCGATGGGAATACCCTGATATAGGTCGTTGAAATAATTATTATCATAGGTATAGCGCACTGGAAGACGTTTGATAATAAAGGCAGGAAGCTCCTTGCAGGATCTTCCCCACTGTTTTTCCGTGTAGCCCTTCACCAATTTCTGGTAAATATGGGTACCCACCAGGCTGATGGCCTGCTCTTCCAGATTTTTCGGTTCCCCCTTTATCACCTTCCGCTGTTCATCTATGATTTGTCTGGCCTCCTCCGGCGTGGAAATTCCCCACATCCGGCTAAAGGTGTTCATATTAAACGGCATGTTGTACATTTCGCCTTTATAATTGGCCACCGGGCTGTTGGTATAGCGGTTAAATTCCACCAGGCCGTTGACAAAATCCCAGACCCTGCGGTTGCTGGTATGGAAAATATGGGCGCCATATTTATGGACATGGATACCTTCTGTTTCCTCACAGTAAATATTTCCGCCCAGGTGTTCCCTCTTTTCCAGAACCAGACATTTTTTTCCTTCCTTTTTCGCATAATACGCGAATACACCTGCAAACAGGCCGCTGCCCACAAGCAGATAATCATACTGTTTCATAATAGCGTCTCCTCCGTTCCGATGCTGCCATTTAATTACCCTTCCAGTCCTTCACAGACTTCAGAAATCCTAAAACTGCCACGAGGACGGCGCCTGTAAAAATAAACAGGTCTCCCAGATTTAACACTACTTTTTTTAATCCCTTCCAGCGTATGCTGAAATAATCCACCACATAACCGCGGGCCATTCTGTCATAAACATTGCTGATGCCCCCGGCCAGAGTCAGGGTCAGGGCCAGCTTTTCCATAAACCTGCCTCTGATCCCCATTAAATACGTCCATGCCCCCGCAATTCCCGATGCAAAACATAAGGGGACCAGTTCCACCGCCCGGCTTCCCTTCAGAAATCCGAAGGAAAATCCCGGATTATGATTTTTATAAAGCCATATAAGCCCCTGGGAACCCTTTAATTCCCTCGGAAAGTTCTTATCTTCCTGTGCCTCCACCTGCTTTTTTAATGCCAGATCCAAAAGTGTAAGTGTTGTACCAAATGTCAGAAAACCAAACATAACAAATCCCCTTTCTTTCCTTATATTACACTATTTTTTCGACTCCGTCCATATATTTCCACGGAAACTGTCCCTGACTTTCCCGCCATGGTTACCTGCCCCTTTCGCCGGGAAGTAAACAGTAACACGTTTTGGCCTATCCTTTCATATATTATAAACAACTTTATTCTGGAGTATGAATATGGCCTGTACTGAAAATGTAGCCTCTGAGAGCTACGCGGAATTCATTGCCAGATACCCTCTTTCCCCTCAGGAATTTATTACTCGGACCGGCACAGAATGCGTTGATTTCGTCAGTCAGCACTTTGCCGTCATCTATACGGCCCTTCGCGACTTAAAGCCCCTCGCCTTCTCTTCCTATACCTATGCCGCAGTTCCCAAGCTCTACTCTCTCCTGGATTCCACCAGCATGGAATCTTCCGGCATTCTTCCTGCCTCCAGGCTTCCTGCCCTGGGAAACCAGGGTGCCGGAGTCATCATCGGCTTTGTGGATACAGGGATTGATTATCAGAACCCTCTTTTTCGAAACCCCGACGGCACCTCCCGAATTCTTGGAATCTGGGATCAGACCCATGGAAGTGGAAACGTAGTTCCTGGAAATTCCTTCCGTTCCCTGTATGGAACCCAGTACCCACAGGAAGCAATCAATGCCGCTCTCTCTTCTGATGATCCCCTGTCCGTGGTTCCCTCCACTGATGAAATCGGCCATGGAACCTTTCTGGCCTCCGTCGCTGCCGGCGGAGAGGACGAAGAAGCTGACTTTACCGGAGCCGCTCCCCAGGCAGATATTGCGGTAGTAAAGCTCAAACCAGCCAAGCAGTACCTTCGGGACTTCTATCTGATACGCCAGGATGCCGATGCCTATCAGGAAAACGATATTATGATGGGAGTCACTTATCTGCTTTCCCTGGCGCGCCAGTACAATAAGCCTCTTGTAGTCTGCCTCGGCGTTGGAACCAACCAGGGCGGCCATGTGGGAAATCTGCCTTTAAGCGCCTTCTTAGACGAAATAAGCAGCTATATTGGCACCGTCCTGGTAACGGCGGCCGGAAATGAAACGGGATTCGGGCACCATTACCGCGGGGCCACAGAACCCGGCGATACCATACAGAGCGTGGAGCTGAATGTGGGGGAAAATGACGCCGGATTTTCCATGGAGCTCTGGGCGCAGAATGTAGAGGTCTACCGGGTGGGCTTCACTTCCCCCACCGGAGAAGTCGTATCGCCTCTGCCCCCAAGAACCGGCGAAGAAAATGTCTTAAGATTTCTTTTGGAGCCCACGGAAATCACCGTCTACACAAATTTTTCCATTGGTACAGCGGGCAGCCAGATGGTATTCATCCGGTTTAAAAATCCCATGCCGGGAATCTGGAATCTTTCCGTCGCCGGGACTCTGGATCTTCGCGGAACCTTTCATATCTGGCTTCCCAGCAGCGGCTTTATTTCTGACGATACATTTTTCCTCCGCCCGGATCCCGATACAACCATTACCGACCCCGGCAACTCCCCGAACTTGCTGACTGTGACGGCCTATGACCATGTGCACGGGGGAATCTACATCCACTCCAGCCGCGGTTTCAACCGCATCGGCCAGATAAAACCCGATTTTGCCGCTCCCGGGGTAAATGTCCAGGGCGCAGGTCTCAATAGTACTTTTACCAGGATGACCGGAACCTCCTCAGCTGCCGCTCATGCGGCCGGCGCCGCCGCCATTTTGCTGCACTGGGGCGTTATCCAGGGAAATAACTTCTTTATGAATACCTCTTCTGTTAAAACATACCTGATCCGGGGAGCAAAAAGAAATCCAGCGCTTACATACCCAAATCGTGAATTTGGATATGGAACACTGGATTTATATGAGGCATTTCTCCGTCTGCGCCCCTAGAGTGTGTCTGAAAATTGCTTTCTGGTAGCTGTGCGTTCCACTTCGTGGGA
>CAJUDN010000016.1 GCA_910585355.1 uncultured Lachnospiraceae bacterium | reverse complement strand
TTTGTCAGTTTTCGGCATATTGACAAGAAACTGTTAATTTTCAGACACGCTCTAGCATGCATTTTTGATAACAGTTCCTATGTCCTCTGAACCACTACCATATTCATACGGCTTATGGATTGTGTCTGGGTTTTTCCTTGACCTGCAGGCATGCCTTCAAAATCTCAGTGAAAATCATGACTCTGAATTTATTTTCATAAAATCCGATCATAGGAGCCACCGAATCTTTTTGAACCACAACATACTTGGACGGAAGGCGGGTTAAAATCAATGCCTTCACATCCGCACAGCAGCGGCTGCACTTGCACACGCCATACTCATCCATATATTTTTTTAAATCCGTGCGTGAAATAATATTCTCCATTACATTTTCAATGTGGCACTCTTCTTCACCAAAATCCGCAACCAAATCCTGAAGTTTTTGCGTCCCTATCTGTCGGTACTCCTCTACTCCGCCCTGGGGCTCCCGGGCTGCCGGCTGGGACTCCTCCACAGTCTGAGACTCTTGCCTTACGACCTGGGGCTGAGGCTCCTGTACACCAGTCTGGGAAGCCTGTATTGCGTCCTGAGGCTCCTGCGCCATAGTCTGGGGCTGAGATGCCTGTATACCAGTCTGAGGAGCCTGTAGCGTGTCCTGAGGCTCCTGCGCCGCAGCCTGGGGCTGAAGTACGTCAGTTTGAGAGGCCTGCGCTGCATCCTGGGACTCCTGACCTGCTTTTTGCGCTTCCTGACTTTCCAGCTGCTTTTCCAGATTATCTAAAATCTTATTGGAAATATCTTCTTCCTGGTCCTCCACCACAACGACCCTTTTGTCTCCTGAAGCGGATATCTGGGGCGCGGGTTCCATGGGCGCTGCTTCCGTCACTGCCTTTTCCTGTTTTTCTGTATTTTTCTCTTCCGCTAAGTCCTGTCCCGAGGTTTCCTCCGAATCCGCGCCATTGGTAAGCAGATTCAATACGTGGGATGTCTTATTCGTTTTCTTTGCCATATTCCACCGCCTCCTTTAAATGAATCCTGTCTGCAATCTCATCAATCAATTCCTGATAATCTTTTACCGCAGATGAACGGGGGTTATAATCAAAAATACTTTCTCCGTGGGCCGGTGCTTCTGCAATCGCTACTCCGCTCCTTATTTTCGTATTAAATACAGTTGTTTTCATCTGCTTAGCCAGCTGCTGTGCCATTTCCAGCACATCCCTTGAAAGAAGAGTCCGCTTATTAAAGCGGGTTAATAAAATTCCCAGCACATTTAATTCCGGGTTAAGATTTTCCTGTACGGATTCTATTGTTTCCTTCAATTGTGACAGTCCCACCAGGCTGAGAATATCAGACGCCATGGGAATGATTAAAAAATCAGATACCACATAAGCGTTCACTGTAAGGAGGTTAAGTGCCGGCGGCGTATCAATAACGATATAATCATATTTATCCATTACAGGCTCCAGCATATCGTGTATAAGGTATTCTTTTCTTCCGGAATTTCCTTTCTCCAAACCATTGCTGCTGAGAGTAATGTCTGAGGACAGAATGTCGCAGTATTCTGTCTGTACGATGGCTTCCTCTATGGGAATTTTTCCTTTTAAGGCATCCAGTACTGTGGGCATATCGGAGGAACCAAGCCCGAGGCAAAAACCCAGATTGCCCTGGGGATCCAGATCAATCCCCAAAACCCGCATACCCATGGAAGATATCCCAGTGGCCAATGCGGCTGAGGTGGTGGTTTTTCCAACACCGCCTTTCTGATTAGAAACAGTTATGATAATAGCCAAAATATTTCCTCCCTATTATTTCATGTGTGCTCATAACAGCTCAGACAGCCCTGAACTGTTACTGCATACAGCCGCTTATTTTCAGATACATTTTAAGGCTGCCACAAGGAAAGCTCATTCTCAGAAGGGCTTAAATCCACTTTTTGTTTTATGTTCTCCTCATTTACCGGCAGTATCTGCTCAGAAAACGGCTCGCCCGCCTGAGTCTGCATCGTTTCAACTATTTCTTTCAATTCCTCTGCTTTTGTCTTATCCCCATTAACATAATATACCGGATCTCCCCAGTCGTTCTTTTCAAATTCCAGGCTCAGTGCACTCCCAAAATTCCATTCCCCTTTTTCCAGGGAAAAATAATTTCTGTTCCCGTTCTCCTCTATAATTGTAAGGTAGGTTACCTGCTCCTCCTTATTATAGGTAAGAAAGGAACGCTCCGCCGCATCGGAATCAGAATTTGCCAAGACAAACAGCTCCTCCTCCTCAGGCATCCACACTGCTACCTGCAAAACACGCTCCGGTGATATGGAATTATCGAATACAGCAATATCCCTGTATCCATCATTATTTAAATCCGTCAGCAGAAAACCACGCTGTTGCGCGTCCCCGGCCTTTTTATTGACAAATGCCTTCAGCTGTTTTGATACCTGCTTGCGGTATGTATCAAAGGCCTCCAGAATCAGTCCGTCGGGCCCCACATAATGGTTATCCGGAGTAAAAGTATTAAAACATTTCGCGCCATCTTTTCCCATGTAGTAGCGCTCATTGTCATCCTTGTCCGTTACCCATCCTGTACGCATATATCCATTGGAATCCACGTAGTATTCTTTCCCCTGGTCCTCAATCCATTCATCCGTGGCATAATCTTCGGGGGAATACATGTACTTCCAGCGTTTTCCATCCTTCTGGAGCTCCCAGGTGCCATATGCTGCCTGGGATCGGATGGGGAGCGCCAGGGAAAAAAAAGCCACGGCAGACAGCATTCCAAACAGAATTCGGCTCCCCTTCTCCATATATTATTACCCCCTCGCTCTTTCCTCTTCATATTCCTTGAGAAGTCTGTCCATCATCATTACCAGACGTCCGATCTCCGGTTTTGCCAGCTGATCGTCTGCCCCAAGTTCCTTTCCTTTTCTCCGCATCTGCTCGTCGATCAGAGATGAAAAGATAATGACAGGAAGCTTACTGAGTCTGGGATCATCCTTAATAAGCTTTGTAAGACGGTGGCCGTCCATCTGAGGCATTTCAATATCTGTTATGACAAGCTTGACTTTTTCATATAAATCAGAGTCGTCTTTAATGGAAGCAAGATAATCCCAGGCCTCTTTTCCGTTTCCAAAATTTTGTATATTGGTAAATCCTGCCCGTTCCAGAGAATCGTCAATCATTTTCCTAAGCAGAACGGAATCCTCCGCGATCACAATGGGCGCCTCATTTAAAGGCCGGTCTCCCATGGCGTCTACCTCTGAAACCTGAATGGTGGTTTCCGGAGCAAGCTCCGCCACGATTTTCTCAAAATCCAGAATAGTAACCAGCTGATCATCGCACTGGGCAATTCCTGTAGCTATGCTTTCATCCCCATTGGCTATGGTTTTATCCGGCTTCTGGATATCTCCCCAGGATATACGGCTGATTCCCTCAATTCCCTGAACTCGGAACGCCACTGTCATCTTATTAAAGTTGGTCACGATAAATAAATCCCTGGGCCCCTTTTCCACCGGCTCTCCCGAAAGATAACATGCCAGGTTGATGACTGTAATCAGAGTATCCCTTGGTTTAAAAATTCCCTCCACAGACGGGTTGGCGTGAGGCATGGACTTTACTTTCTGACTCATCATAATTTCCTTGACCTTTGCCACATTAATGCCGTAAAACTCATTCTGGATCGTGAACTTCATGATTTCAATTTCATTCGTTCCAGATTCAAGCAAAATGCCTTCCTTTTCTTTTTTCATCTGCTACCTCCTATAAATGCCGCTCAGGCTTTCCCATTGTGCGAATTGCAACGTCACCGGTTTCCACATTCAGTAACATAGTCCTTGCATAACTTCCGCCGGTATCCTCCGCCGAAATTTTCATTCTCTCTTCTCTCAGTATCTTTTTTACGATATCCGTATTTCTGGCTCCAATATTTCCAAACTCCGCATTTCCGCGGATTTCAAACATTTTCGCCCCTCCGGCGATTTTAACCACGGTTCTGGACTTTACCATACCAAAGGCACTTAATTTCCGGATCGTCTCACGAATGCCGGAATCGGCATATTTATAAACATTCCCCTTATCCGTCTCATAGCGTTCGGGAAGCATAATATGAAGCAGCGCTCCCAGATGCAAAAAGGGATCCCAGAACGTGATTCCAATGCAGGAGCCCAGAGCATATGTAATAATCGTTCCCGTACCTCTGGTAAATTTCATATCTCCAATTCCTACCCTAAGTTCCCTCTCCTGCATTATAAGACTCCTAATTTCTCGAAAATATCATTTAATGATTTTATATCAGGAAGCATTAAAAGCCAGTCTGACAGCCGCTTGTCGTCCATAATAAAATCTGCGTTAAAATACATCAGTTTATCTGTCTCATATCCATATTCCGCCATAGGAACCGTCAGTATGCCTCCCAGCATATTCACGGTGGAGCTTGGCACAGAAAGCTGTATGTTCATATTCACCAGCTGTGCAAAGGCATTGATATAAGAACAAATCATAATATTTCCTGCCTCCTCCAAAGCCGAATAAGCCAGGTCATCTAATTCTTCAAAGCTGGAAAAGCTTCTTCCCAAAAGCTTTTCCAACACTGTATTGGCAAACTCCATATTAAACAGAAACAGCATAAGCCCTTCCACATCCCCGCTCATTTTAACCAGGGTCGCCGCTACGATCTCTTCTATATTGCCAATCCGGTTCACTGCATCCTCATATCCCAGGACATGGACCTGGGGAAGAGTGATGCGTATTTCCTTTTGAAGAAGTTTAGAAAGAGCTGTGGCCGCATGGCTGGAACCAATATTGCTGATCTCCCGCATCACGTCCAGTTCCTGAAGCTTCAGTTCCCCGTAATCATTTATTTTCATGTCCATCTCACCTTTACTGTTTCTTTATCATATTTTTTATCCGCGCAGGGAGTTTATGGTCCCCTCAATCTCATCCGATGTGGTAACCATACGCAGCGCATAGGAAAATGCCCGCTGGCACTCGATCAGCCTGGTCATCTCCCTGGCCACATCTGTCCCCGATGCCTCCAGTGCGCCCTGAACAAGAGCTGACTTTCCTGTCCCTACGGGAATTTCTTCGGCGCCTGCATCCCTCGGAACGTACTCGCCATTACCTGTGCTCATAAGCCGACTGGGATTGCGGAACGTATAAAGACCGATTCTTTGTTCCTCTCCCTCGTCAGTTACTTCCTCATCTGGTTCATAATCTCCTTCCATTCTAGCCCTCAGCTCTTCCACATCGATCACTTCCGGCTTGAAGGGCTCGCCGTTTTGATCCAAAACCAGCTTTCCGCCATCCGTCACTAGATAAATACCATCCGCTCCCTCGCTCCGGTGAAAGTGTCCGTTTCTGGTATAGCTGACTGCTCCCGTCAGCGGATCCTGAACCTTAAAGAACATATTGGGCTCCGAAATCGCATAATCACATTCCTGATCAGTCTGAGTCATTGCTGCAACGTCAAACGTGGTATACGTCCTTTCCACACGTGTAGAGTCTCCCGCCTGCAGTTCCGTTACCGCATCGGGGGAGTCGTTTAGATTATAATTGATCAGATCAGAGAAAACCGCCGTTTTCGGCTTGAATCCATGGTTGTTTACATTGGCCAGATTGTTTGCAATGACGCTGAGCTTTTCCGTACAGCTTCCGGCCCCGACGGCTCCCACATAAAATGACTGATTCATACTTCTCCTCCTTATACTCTTCCTACATCCGACGCGGATTTTCCCATAATCGTATCATACATTTTCAGTACCTGGGCGGCACTCTGGAGCGCCCTCTGGGAAGACATCATCGCGGTCATTTCATTCACCATATCAACATTGGATTTCTCCAGCGTTTTCCAGAGAAGCTGTGTTTCTCCCCCGGCGACGGGAGTCGCTGCCTGATTTGTGGAAAAAAGTCCGTTATCTTCTTTATGAAGCTGCTCGTAATCGGCGAAATCTACAATCCGAATCGTTCCAAAATCGAGAGTCGTATCGGTTCCATTTGCTCCCTCGGAATCTGTCCCCGCAGAATCCATCCCTTCCGGATCCGGCAGCGCAGGGGCTGTGATATGTCCGTAAGCGTCCACCGTGAAGTCCTCATTCTCGATCCGGATAGGCTGGCCTTCTGTCGAGAGTACCCTGCCATTTTCTCCCTGAACAAGATACCCCTCCTCATCCACAGCAAAAGAACCATTCCTGGTATACTGAACCCCATTTTGCGTCTGGATACAGAAAAATCCCTTTCCGCCAATTGCAAAATCATAGATGCCGTCAGTGGTCTCATAGCTTCCCTGGTCATAATTCACATAGGTTCTGGAAGCGGTGCGGATCTTTGATGTTGTGGCCAAAGGTTCCCGTGTTCCCTTCTCGCGTCTTCCGGTGCGATAAAGCATCTCCTCTTGAAAGGTGCTGGAAACCATTTGATCCCGCTTATAACCAGCGGTTTGAAGATTCACCATATTATTGCTGACCACATTTAAGTTCCGGCTTTGGGTAAGCATACCAGAAGCAAGGTTATAAAATCCTTGATACATGTTTTCTCCTCCTCTTTTTTATTCTCCAAGATGTGATTTCATATATGCCTTCAGTTTTCGGATCGCCTCACTGTGGATCTGGGAAATCCTTGGCTCACTTACATTTAAAATCTGAGCCACCTGAGTCATGCTCAATTCCTCTACATAATAGAGGGAAATAACCAGTTTCTCCTTCTCTTTCAGCTTATCAACCGCCTCAATCAGAGTTTTTACCGTTTCTCCCTTAACAAAAACATCCTCCGGCTGTCCCGAAATATCATCGCTTGGGACTTGGAACGCCGGACCGGTCTCATCTCCCCGCGTTATCATATCCAGCGAAAGTACATTCACCATGGTGCTCATCCGCTGAATCCGCTGGAATTTCTTCAGATTCATCTTTAAATATCCCGCGACCTCTTCGTCGGTGGGGATACGCCCCTGCTTTTCGTACAAATATTGTCTTGCATTTTCAATGGACTGACGGTCTTTGTGATAGTTTCTCGGCACCCAATTACTTTGGCGGATAATATCTATCACGGTTCCTCTTATACGGCGGGAAATAAATGTTTCAAATTTACTGTCACGCTCAGGATCATATCGGTCGATGCCTTTCATGATCGCAATGATGCCCTCATGAATGATATCTTCCATCTGCATAAAATCGGAGTACAGATTGTTCATCTGAATCGCTACTGACCTGGCCAGGTAGAGATACCGCAGCGTCAGTTCCTGTTTGATTTCCGGATCTCTGTTCTTCTGGTAGAGGACAAACAGTTCTTCATTTGTCATTTCTTCCATTCCCTTTTGCATTATCTTAACCCACCTTCGCTATGATCACATACGGTTCCTGGTCTCCTCCAGCCTGAGACTGCCGATTGATTGTATCTGTACATTATTTGCAATCTCATTGAATGACAGAACACGCGCCTTCGGATAAAACTGCTCAATTAAATGGTAAAAATGTATCCGCATTACCTGTGAGGTCAAAATCACCGGACTCTGGGTAAGGCCGTTAAATTTTTTCATCTGTTCGGCCATCTGACTTATAATACTCTGGATAATATCCGGCTGCAAAGCTAAATACAGTCCGCTCTCCCCTTTCTGTATGGACCCTGCCATGGTACGCTCCAGCTCCGTATCCAGGGTGATGACCTTCATGCTTCCATCCTCGCAGTAAAGTCTGGTAATGGTCCGTTTCAGCGCCACGCGTATCTGCTCAATGATTCCGTCAAAATCCCTGACAGGAAGCCCTGTCTCGGAAATGGTTTCTATCATGGTTTCTATTATGGTTTCCAGGTCCTTGATCGGTACGCCTTCCTTTAAAAGGGCTGTTAATACCCGCTGAAATAAATTATAGGAAATAAGATTCGGGAACGCTTCCTCCACCAGTTCAGGCGAAGTCTTCTGCACATTTTCAATCAGACGGATGACCTCTTGTCTTGTCACAAGCTCAAATGCATGCTGCCGTATGATTTCTGAAAGATGCGTTACCATAACAGAAAGAGGGTCAATGACCGTATATCCGTACAGCTCCGCCCGCTCCCTGTCCTCCGGCCGGATCCACCGGCTTGGAATTCCATAGGCAGGCTCAATAGCTTCAATTCCGTCCACTTCTTTTTCCAGATTCTCCGGTTCCAGGGCCAGGTAATAATCCACCAAAAGCTCGCCCTTCGCCACCTCTTCTCCCTTAATTTTAATGCAGTACTGGTTTGTACTGAGTCCTGAGCTGTCCCTGAGCCGGATGGATGGGATAACAAAGCCCATATCCTGAGCATATTGTCTGCGGAATATGACAATTCTGCTGATGAGCCTTCCCCCGACAGATTCATCCGCCAGAGGAATCAGGCTGTATCCAAACTCCATTTCTATGGGCTCCACAGACAGGAGCGTATAGACATTATTAACGTCTTTGAAATATTCGTCTTCTGAAACTGTCTGGGACGCCGCCGCCTCCGCCTGAGGCTCTAAAGCCATCCCGGCGTCCTGAAAGCTCACCGCTCCCGGAGCATAAGGAGCTTCCTCCATCTTTTTGGATATATAGTATCCCCCTGACAGTAACGCTACAGATATGATCAGCAGCTGCATGACCGGCATCCCCGGAATAAAAGCCAGAACCGCCATCACGATACCGCTCACCATAATAGCATGGGGCTGCGCCATGAACTGCTTCGAGATGTCCTCGTTCAGGCTGCCTTCAGAAACTGCTCTGGTTACAATCATACCGGTCGAAACCGATATGAGCAGGGACGGAATCTGGGATACAAGTCCGTCTCCCACCGTTGCAATCGAATATGTATTTAAGACAGCTCCGATGGTCTCTCCGGATTGAACAACGCCTATGATAGTTCCGCCGATCAGATTAATTCCGGTTGTAATTAACGACATGACGGCGTCTCCCTTTACAAGCTTTGTAGCGCCGTCCATTGCGCCGTAAAAATCCGCCTCTCTCTGAATCTTTAGTCTGCGCTCCTTCGCCTCCTGTTCATTAATAAGTCCGGAGCTTAGATCCGCGTCGATGGCCATCTGCTTACCTGGCATGGCATCCAGATTAAATCTGGCCGCTACTTCCGCAACACGTCCTGCTCCCTTTGTAATAACAATAAACTGCATTAAGACAATAATGAGGAAAATAACAAAGCCAACCACAACATTTCCGCGAAGAATAAAATCACCGAAAGCCTTAATGATCTGGCCCGAGGATCCTCCGTTGGAAAGAATATTCCGGGTTGTGGAAACGTTAATGCCAAGACGGAAAAGAGTGGTTATCAGCAGAAGGGATGGAAAAATCGACAACTCCAGAGGTTCCCGGATCGTCATGGTGGTCACCAGAATCATCATGGAAAGAGCCATATTCAATATGATTGCAACATCCACCAACCCGGCTGGCAGCGGTATAATTAATAAAAGTATGATGGTTAGTACGAACAGCACAACCGAGTAATTAAGTATCTTTTTCATGAAACGAACTCCATCCTGGTTTTATTGGAACATATCCTCTCTGTGGCTTGCTCTGTAAATGTAAATCAGTATCTCCGCCACTGCGCCATAGAACTCCGCAGGAATCTCCTGATCCAGTCTGCAGGAAGCATATAAAGCTCTTGCAAGAGGTTTATTTTCTATAATAAAGACTCCATTCTCCTCTCCCGCCTTTACAATACGCAGAGCCAGCTCATCCTGGCCCTTCGCCAGCACCACCGGCGCCCCGTGGCGGTCGGGATCATATTTTAAAGCCACTGCAAAATGTGTCGGGTTCCTTACGATCACATCTGCCTCCGGAACCTTCTGCATCATTCTGCTGAGGGCCATTTGTCTCTGAATTCTTCGTATACGCCCCTTTATTTCCGGATTTCCTTCCGTCTGCTTATATTCATCTTTAACCTCCTGCTTGGTCATTTTCAGTTCTTTCTCATACTCCCATCTCTGATACAGATAATCAAAAAAAGCGATCACTGTAAATGCCATACAGGTCTTGAGAACCAGCTGAAACGCCATTTGAAGCAACTGAATATATGCTTTTAAAGGCGGCATATCAATCATCCGGGCCACCTGTACAATATCATCCTTAATCAGATTATAAAGCAGGATTCCCAGTAATGCAATTTTAATTAAATTTTTAATAAGCTCCAGCAGGCTCTTAAGGGAAAACATTTTTTTTATTCCATTGAGCGGGTTAAGTTTGCTGAATTTGGGCTTTAACGCCTTAAAGGCTACATTAAAGCGCGTCTGAACCCCGTGGGCTAAAATTCCCAGAACCATAGAGGCGAGGAGCAAAGGGAGGCTGCATTTTAAAAAGGTGACGACTGTGGAGGCAAATAGGCTGTATGACAGCATGGACGCAGGCTCCCCTCCGATACCATCCAGCACAAACTTAAGATAAGCCCGTACATTGCGGTACATAAACGGCATCAGCAGCCGCATTATGAAAAAAATCCCCAAAAGCATGACTACCGTGGCAATCTCCTTGCTTTGGAGTACACTGCCCTTTTCTCTGGCTTCCTTACGGCGTTTACTGGTTGGTTGTTCGGTTTTTTCCTGCCCGTCCTGCTCTGCCATCCGTCACCACTCCCTTCTTTCACGCAGTCAGCTCATCATCATCACCAGACTCCAAAGGGACTGGAACATGTTATCTATAATTGTGTTCAGTTTATCCGACATGGGACTAAACAAAAATACAAGCATCAGGATTCCCACAGCAATTTTTAGCTGGATATTAATTACAAACACATTGATCTGGGGGATCATACGCATAATAATCCCCACTGCCACTTCCACCACAAGCTCCATGGCAATCAGGGGCATCGCGTACTGAAGTCCCATCAGAATACTGTTCTGAAACATTTCCAGTATTGCTTCTGTAAGCTCCGGCCTGATCGACACAGAACCAAAAGGGATCAGGCGGGCTGTGGAAAAGAAAATATCAAACAGCTTTAAATGACCGTCAACAGCAAAAAAAAGCAGCATTAAAAATGCGTAATACATCCCTGAGGTGACTGTCATCTGGGTACGATATTGCGGATCGTAAACCCGCGCCATACTGAGTCCCATCGCATGATCCATGACCGCCGAGGCGAAACGGATCACCGTAATGCTCAACTCAATTCCAAAGTTCAAAACAAACCCGAATAACAGTTCCGATACCAGCATTACGCCATATTCCAGCAAATTGGCCGGTTCCTGAAACGTTTCCTGCTCCATACTGGAGTAAAGCATAAGCGAGCATACAAACACAAATGCGGCTTTGGCACGGGCCGGATAATTGTTTCTTCCAAATATGGGGTTCAAAACCACTGCTCCGCTCATCCGCATGACGATTAAGGAAAATAATATAAACATCCCTTATCAGCCCCCGGCGATCATTTCAAAAACCATCCGGACAAAATCCTGGAGCATTACCAGCATGGAACTTCCCAAGATTCCAAGAACCCCTAAAATAGACAGCAGTTTCGGAACAAACGTAATCGTTTGTTCATGGATCTGTGTCGCCGCCTGAAAAACGGCAATCACGACGCCAACTACCATGCTGATAAGCAAGAAGGGCAGCGACAGCATCAGCATCAGCTGCAATGTCTGGTGCATGACGTCCAGCACCTCAATGTTGCTCATAATTACCTCCCATCCGGCCGCCTAATGGAAACTTCTCACAATACTGGAGAACAGTAGTTCCCATCCATTCACAGTTACAAACAACAAAAGTTTAAAGGGCATCGAAACCATTGCAGGCGGCAGCATCATCATTCCCATGGACATAAGCGTGGTGGCGACCACGATATCAATCAGCAGGAACGGAAGATAAATAAGAAATCCTGCTATGAACCCGCGCTTCAATTCACTGGTCATAAATGCCGGAGTTACGATAGTCATTGGATAATCCATTACGTCCTCTCGTATCTCCGTCCCGGACATCTCCACAAAGTGGTCCAACGTCGCTTTTTCCGTATTTCGCAGCATAAATTCTTTCATGGGAACAGACATTTGGGCCACTGCTTCTTCCTGTGTAAGCTCTCCCCGCAGATAGGGTTGGTATGCGGTCTCATTGATTTCTCCTATCACAGGCCCCATAATATATAGCGTTAAAAACAGGGCAATGCCCACTAACACCATATTCGGGGGAGTCTGTTGGACTCCCATTGCATTTCTTGTAAAAGAAATAATGATGATGGTTCTCGTAAAAGAAGTCATCATGACTACAATGGACGGAAGCAAAGCCACCAGGGTGAGCATGAAAATCAATTCCAGCGCCGGTACATTGCCTCCATTTAAACCCGCCAGAAGATCATTCATTTTTGTCCCCCTCTTCTTTTCTTAAACAGGCCTCATATTCTTTTTTAAAATCTTCATCCAGCTCTGCCAAAAGCTGAATTCCTGCCTGGCTGACTCCAATCAAAAACACCTTCTCTTTCATTTTCATTAGAAGAAGACTCTGATCCGCCCCAAGACGTATCTGTTCCAGAATTTTCATAGTTTGACCGGAAGACGCTTTTTGATAATGGCCGCCCAGCATCCGGCTGGACCACCAGGCCAAAAACAACACAAGACCCACCATAAATATGGCGCTGAATAGTGAAAAAAAATCAGTCATAATTATAAAATCTCAGGATTTAAATTTCTGGCAATGATTTCTGTGATACGAATGCCGAAATTATCCTCCACCACAACAATATCTCCCTTGGCGACGCACTGTCCATTGACATATAAATCTGCCTGTTCGCCCGCCATTTTGTCAAGCACTACCAGAGAGCCCTGGGTCAGTTCCAGAATGTCCTTGACTAGCTTTTTCGTCCGGCCAATCTCCACAGATATTTCCAGAGGAACCTTCATCAGCATTTCCTGATTTACGGCTTCCTCCTCACCGCCTGAGGCGCCTTCCGCCAACGGTACTTTCTGAAGCGGACGAATCAGTGCATTATCCCGGTTCCCCTTTTCCCGCGTGTCTTTCATGTCCCTCATATCCCTCATCAGCTCCATCATCTGCATCTGGGATTGCTGCATTTGATTGATCAGCTGGAGCATACCGGGATCCATAGGCATCGGCTGATATACAGGCGGCGCCTGATAGGCAGAGGAAGGTGCGACCGGCTGCGGCTGTACCATCGGCTGTGGCTGTGCCACTGGCTGCGGCTGTACGACCGCCTGTGGTTCCTGCGGCTGTACCGTTGGCTGCGGCTGTGCTGCCACTGACTGCGCCGGCTGTGGCTGTGCTGCCGGCTGCTCCGGCTGTACGGCGGCCTGCGACTCCTGCCGGTTTTCTGAAAGCTCTTTTCCCTCGTCTACCGGATTCGAAGCTTCCAAAGGCGCCTCGCTTCCCTGTGAGCTTTCGGCAGGCTGTTCCTCGTCTTCCTTCAGGGTCTCTGAAAAAGGCTCGATCAGGTGCTTAACCAGATCTGTGGACATAATATTCAAAAATTCGTTTTTCAGCTTTCCTTCTATCTCAAGCAGGAAATGGACCACAACCATTTTTTCGCCTTCGGGAAAAAATCGTTCCTTAAACCACTCTTCACTTTCCACAGGAAAAGAATTCGGCGTGGAT
Organism: uncultured Lachnospiraceae bacterium; assembly: GCA_910585355.1. Taxonomy (GTDB): domain Bacteria; phylum Bacillota; class Clostridia; order Lachnospirales; family Lachnospiraceae; genus CANRXD01. The sequence goes on along the minus strand of CAJUDN010000016.1, from coordinate 34,440 downwards.
ATATTAACGGCATAGCCAAAAAACTCAGAAAGCGCAGTTGCGGACGAGCCCATCATTTGGTTCATAACTTCGCATATTGCACTCATATTGATTTCATCCAGCTCAAATTCTTCCGGCGGTATCTCCCCGCCCATGAGCATTCCTACAATAATACGGACATCATTGAGGGCAAACATCATAACATTCTTGCCCGATAATCCTTCTACATAAGAAATCTCAACCCCTACGGCTGGTTCCAGCTTTTTAAAATCGAACTCATCTTTCAACAATACCCGGACAGTAGGAGTGGTAATATTTACTGCTTCACCAAGCATTTTTGATGCGGCTGTCGCCGATGCCCCCAGGCTGATATTCATTATCTCGCCTATGGCATCCAGTTCCATCTCCGTAAAATCACAAGCGCCCATTATTCGTCTCCTTTTGCTCTCTCAATTTATACCACACCTTTATTTTCCTATATCCAGCGCTTTTTGAGCCATAAGCTTCATTGCGTTTAATGCTGTCACGTTTGCTTCATAGGATCTGGTGGCCGACATGCTGTCTACTGTTTCCTTTAATAAATCCACATTCGGATAATTCACATATCCCTGTGCATCGGCATCCGGGTGCCCCGGGTTGTAAACCCGCTTCATTTCCCTGTCATCCTCAATAATACCTGCCACTCTGACCCCGGCATTCCTGCCTGAAAATCCCGTTCCACGGGAAGCGCTTCGCAAAGCGTCCCTGAAGGAACCGGCTCCGTAACTCTCAAGCTGCACAACCTTTCTTCTGTATGGGCCTCCCGCCTCGGTCCGCGTGGTGTCAATATTTGCTATATTTTCTGCGGCAATATCCATCCGGAGTCTTTGAGCGCTCATACCGGAGGCGGCAATATCAAAAGAACTTAAATACGCCATCTGTATTCCTCCCTATTTTCCAAAAATGGAATTTACTGTCTGAACAATTCTTTCTGCATTAAACGGCTTTACAATAAAATCCTTTGCCCCGGATTTTATCGCATCCACCACCATGCTTTCCTGTCCCATTGCAGTACACATAACTACTTTTGCGGATGCATCCCCTTCCTTAATTTTCTTAAGGGCCTGAAGACCATCCATATTAGGCATGGTAATGTCCATAATAACCAGATCTGGTTTTTCCTCTTCATACTTTTTCACTGCTTCCGCCCCATCCTGCGCTTCAACAAAATTGCTGTAACCGCTTTTTGTTAGGGCATTTTTTATCATCATTCGCATGAATGCAGCATCGTCTACTAACATAATTTTTTCCATCTTCTTATCCTCCGCTTTAATTTATTTTTTCTTGCTTAAGATACTCTTCACTGTCTCCATTTTCAATTTCCTCATAAATCTGTTTTTCAATGCTGACAGCTATATTCTTCTTATAAGCCCCCATCTTTCCGGTAAACCAGGGCTGGCGGCCTACAAAAATCTTCACGTTTCCGTCTTTGGGTTTATTCATGGAAATGACGTCACCCACCTTCAGGTTATAAAGGGTCTCAAGTTCCAGTTCCACAGTGCCTAGCTGGCCTGTTACAGGAAGAGACGTATAACGCAGGTTATCCATGATCACTTCCTTATTGTCCTCATAAGAATATCCTCTGGCAATATGCTTGCGGCTGTCAATCAGATGGAACATGTACTCCAACAGAGTGCCTGGAATACATATTTTTATCTTTTCTACCGCCATGCCCGCCACATCCACGTTGAGATGTATGATCGCTACAGTTTCGTCAAGACCGATTTCCTGGACCATGCTTGGATTTTCTTCAATTCTCTGTACTTCAAACTTGGCGTTAATATAGTTGGAAAAGCCATCTTTTAACGCCTGTACAAAATATTTCACCACTCTTCGGTATAAGGCAATCTCCACATCAGAATAATGGTAATTTTCCTCCAGCTTCACGACTTCATCTCCGCCGCCCAGCATGTGATTAATCAGTGTAATAATCAATCCAGGAGTAACATACACCATGAGCGGAACATTATTCTTTCCCTTATCGGCAATCTCAACATCCGCCAGCGTGATACTGTCATTCTCATGGAGTGAATTGACGAATTCATAATATCTGCGCTCCTGTACCTCAAGCACAGTTATATCTGTAAGAACCCTGAATATTCCGTTTACCTGTGAGGTCAAAATACGGGCATAATTTTCAAAAACGCTGTTCAGTATTCTTATTTTGTCCTTTGTAAACTTTCTTGGACTGTAAAAATCATATTTACTGTATTTTGCCTCTTCGGTCTCCGGCTTCTTCTCAACTGCCTGTTCTGTCTTTTCAGGGCCATCGCTCTGCATTGACTTAAGAAGCGCATCTATCTGGCTTTGGGATAGTACATCTGCCATTGCTGAAACCACCTTTACTCTTTTATTCTGATGTCTCCTCGCCTGCAGGAGCCTCTGTGTCTGGAAGAGCCTCCGCGCCCGCAGGAGCTTCTGTACCTGCAGGAGCCTCTGTGTCTGAAGACGGCATGATACTGGCTACGTTTTCAGGTGAAGACTGTGTCTGCGTAAACCCGGAATCAGCATTTCCGTTTTGACTGCCTGTCACAACAGTCCTGTCTGCGTTTTTACCACTGTTATATTCTTCAATATATTCACTTATGGAACGCTCTCCCGCTCCTTCATCAAGCAGCAGCATCTCAACCCGGCGGTTTTTTGCCCTTCCCTCTGAAGTGTCGTTGGAAGCTACCGGCCTGAACTGTCCATAGCTGATATTGATTAATTTCTCCGGTTCAATCACATTCTTTTCCTGTATAAAAGTACATACCTCTGCTCCACGCATGGCCGATAGCATGCGGTCTACACGCGGATTATTAAGCCGGCTGGGATCACCTTGGGCCGTGTGGGCCATAATATTGAGCTGGGACAGCTGATCGCTCACCGGATCGATGGCTGCACAGAAATCAGCCAGAATCTTTCGGCCAGATTCTGTAATAACAGACTCGTTGCCGTTAAAGAACACATTATCATTAAAGCTTACAAAGGTGTAGCCGTCTCCTCTCGAGATTGTCACACCCTCGGCGCCGCTCGCTTCCATATATTGGGCAATCGTCAGATAAAGCGTATCCAGATCCAGCACATCATCTGAGGTAAGCTCATCCGGCTTCATTCCCTCTGTCTCCGCAGTGGGGTCAATGACTCCGCCGACGTCGATATCCTCCTGGGCCTCTTTCATGTCCTGAGGGTAAATGCTTCGTACAAAGATTTCCCATTTTTGCTCGCTTATGCTGGACATGGAGTAAAGCATAACGAAAAATGTCAGCAGCAGAGTGACCATGTCGCCGTATGTATCCATCCAGTTACCGCCGCCGTCCGTGGGTCGGTTTCCTTTTTTCATTACTTTTCACCTGCCTCTGAGCTGGGGGCTTTATCAGCTTTTGCCAACAGTTTGCGCTGAACAGATTGTTTCGTGGAAGCTAAAAGATGCTCCCTCAAGTATTTAGGATTTTCTCCTGCCTGTATGGCAATAATTCCCTCAATAATGGTAGAACAGTAAAGCTCCTCTTCGTCGTTGCGGATACGTAATTTCTTTGCAATCGGGTGGAAAATAAGATTAGAAAGAACACTTCCGTAGAAAGTCGTAATAAGGGCCACCGACATATCCTGTCCAAGGTTGGAGGCTCCGCCGGCCCCGCCGTCCAGATTCAGGCCCTTCAGCATATTAATCAGGCCAACCAGCGTACCTACCATTCCGAAAGCCGGCGCGTAAGCGGATCCCTTTTCATACAGCCCTGCCGCCTCGTCATGCCGGACCATCATGTTTTCCAGTTCCCGCTCCAGCACGTATCGAACCTTCTCCGGGTCATTGGCGTCTACAATCATCAGCACACTCTGCTTAAAAAACGGGTCCTTAATTTCTTCCGCCTTCTCCTCCAAAGCCAGAAGACCATTCTGACGCGCTACCATGGCCAGATCCACCATCTGCTCCACTAACGCCGGAATATTATATTTTTTACCACGGAACAAGATTAAAAAATGTTTTGGAATATCCAACAAAATGGATAAGGGATAACTTGCGATTATGCCGGCAAGGGTTCCTCCGATTACAATGAGGACACTTGGCATATCCACAAAGTTCCCGATATTCTCCAGCTTAATTCCGTTGACGATTAAAACAAAGCCGAGCACAATTCCTATTAATGTTGTCAAATCCATATGAAAATGCCTCCTGTATTACTATAAAAGCTGAGGGCGGCAATCCCTCAAAAATTCTTTTATCTGCCTGGTAATGGATTCTGCACTGTCTTTCACAAGAAAATACGTCCCATTCATCATCCTGATCTTTGTTTCAGGTATCATTTCCACGGATTCAATCTGGAAGAAATTAAGTAAAAGTGCTTCACCATTCAAACGGATTACTGTAATCATATCATTCTCTTTTCGCCTCTGCCTTTCCCAGGGGGAACCTGAAGGAGCCCCGGGAAAGACACTTTAATTATCTATAGCTGTTCAGCTTCCTGCCAGTTACAATTAACGTTTCATACTGATTAGGTCAGAAAGGATTTCATCACTGACCGTAATGATCTTCGTATTGGCCTGGAAACCTCTCTGGGTTGTGATCAACTCTGAAAACTCTTTCGCCAGATCTACATTAGACGCCTCCAGATAGCCCGTCATCAGTTTTGCGTTGGTTCCGCCCGCGATGGTCGCGGCACAGTGGCCCGTATTATCGCCGACGCTTGCAGAATAATAGCTTCCGCCGCTCTTCGCAAGACCTTCCTGGTTCTGGAAGGTTACAATGGCAATCTTACCAAGAGATACCTGAACGGCCTCTCCCTTATCGTCCTCTACCGTAGCAGTAACTTCACCCAGCTCATTGATCTTGACGCTTTTGGCCTGTAATGCCGCATCGTCAAATCCATTATCCAAACCATCCGGAACTCTGAGGGCGCATAACTTATCCGTGTCAAACCCTGTATCCGTCGGACGGAAACCATAGATGAAATTTGTCCCGTCTGTGAGATATCCCTGGCTGTCAAGCTGGAATTGACCCACACGGGTATAGGAAAACTCCTCTCCCTTTAAAATCTCTTCCGCCTTGGTTTCATCGCTTATATCCAAATCGTTTTTTGACGATATGGCGTGCGTAATAAAAAATCCCTGACCGTTAATGCAGGCATTCAGTCCTCCGACATAAGTAGGCGTACTGGAACCCATATCTGTAGTAATGGAACCCATTAAAGTTCCGTATCCATACTGAGCCGCATTGCTTCCTGCCGCTGTGGTGTCTGTATTCTGAACGCCCCCTGTAGACTGGATAGCTGTCTGGTACATGGCCTCCTTGAAGCTGTAGCTCTGGGATTTAAACCCGAAGGTATTTACGTTAGCAATATTGTGTCCGATTACATCCAGCTTGTTCTGATGCGCCCGCAGTCCTGATACTGCTGAATCCATTGCTCTTAACATGTTTATTTTCCTTTCCGCTGTCTCTACTATTGCACTTCCGGCACTTCGTAAGGCACCCTTTCGGTCCTGCCTATTTTGGAATGAGAACAGCACTGTCAATATTGGTAAAAATTCTCTCTGTCATGTCCTCTCTGGACATGGCCGTAACGACTACGTTGTTCGGTACATTTACAACAAAAACCGCCTGGCTTCCTATCACCGCTAAATCTTTGGCCCCTTTTTTCCGGGCCTCCGCTACTGCGTGTTCCAGAACATTCTTAAACTGTACATCTGTTGTAATTCCCCGTTCTTCAATCCGCTTTGCGTCGTGTTTGGAGAAGTTCAGGCTTTCTACTGCTTTTATCTCCATATTTTCTTCCTTTACCCTAAAAACGGAATGTCCTCTTTCTTACTTAAGTCAGCAAAGAGAGTGTTTACGGTCCCTGGCTCTCCCTCGCTATCTCCGGACCCGCTATTTCCCGGCCCGTCTTCGCCTGGTCCCTTATCATCTTTATTATAGGGATCGTCCACTCTTCCCATTCCCACAAGATAAGAGAGGGAATAATCCTTGTCGTCGCCGGAAATTCTGAAAGTGGGTTCTCCTCCAACAAAGGTCACCGATTCAACGACTCCGTATTTCACGCCTGTCGCCACCGGCTGTCCGTAAACATTATCCTCTGTCACGGCGACAGTGATCTCCTGTCCCACTAACCCGGCCGCATAGGTCTGCGTTGTAAGACTCATGGAAATATTTACCGCTTCTGTCATGGAGCTCAAGGACTGAACCATTGCCATCTGGGTCATCTGCTCCATCATCTCGCTGTTACTCATGGGATTTGTCATATCCTGATTCTGAAGCTGAGCGGCCAGAAGTTTAAAATAACTTTCAATGGTCATCGTGTTTTTTTCGTTAGCAGAAGCGGAATAATGTCGGGTTACATATGGATTCTCTGTACCGCTTACACTTAAATTGTCAGCCATATTTCCTCCTTCTCAGACCAGTCCCAGTCTAATCTGCTGTAAAAATGACTCCGACTGCTGTTTTTTTCTGTCATTTTGCTGTTTTGGTTCCCGGCCGTTCGACCCGCGTTCCTTCCCCGACTCCTCAGGATATTCCTCCTGCTTCGGTACAAAAACGACTGTCTCCTGTCCGGTCTTTTCCTCAATCATTCCAGCAATGGTTCCGGCATCCCGACTTAGAATCTCGAGAGTTTTAACGTTGGCAGACATAAGCGCCACAGTCGCCCTGCCCGCATCATAGGTGGCGCGGACAATAATTTTTCCAAGATTCGCCGGTTCCAGCTCAATCACCATCTCCCCGTTCTTTAAGGGCATCCGGCTTGCAATGGTTTTTCCAACGTCTGCGGAAAGCTCCTGCCTGGTGGTTCTGACTGTCTCAGCGGGCCTGACCGTCTGGAATACACGGCTTTCAGTCCGTATATTGCTTTCTGCTGAGGACGCAAGCTGTACCTGCTTTGGCGTTTCCTCTTCGCTTCTTGGACCTGCCTGCTCTATCTGGCCTGAATCCGTCTTTTTCCGTTCGGCTTCCGGTATTTTTTCAGTTATCTGGTGTGAGAACTCGCTTTTCTGCATTTCAAAGTTCTCCGGTGTTTTTTCTTCTGTCGTTTCTTTGGACGTTTCCCCCGCTTTTCCTTCAGCCGCTTCCGGCCGCGGTATATCGGAATTCTGCTCCGGCTGCGTCTCATGGAGTCTTATGGGTGTTTTCGACTCATCTGCGGAAAGCTTTACTTCTTGGTTCGGGAGCTCCGCCTTCTTTGTTTCCAACACCGTTTGGGGCGTTTTCCCCGCTTCAGGAAGCTTCTCCAGAACCGGTTGACTCTCTGCAGGTACCCTGGCCGCGTTTTCACTTTCCGCCGCTTCGCTTTGCAAAATCTCCTCAGGGTTCATATCCAGCGCCTGAATTTTCTGTTCTGAAGACGGCTCTTCATACGCCGGGACCGGCTGGCTTATTTCCCATTCAAGTCTTGCCGCAAAATCCTGACACAGCTGCATGGCCTGCAAATCATCGGCATCCGCATCGGTCTTATCCTCTGGCTCCGTTTTCCCGCAGTTTTCTTTTTCCTGAACTTTCCCATCCGGCTGCGGCGCTCCGGCGTCTTTCACATCAGCTGTCTTTTCGCTGATCAACCGGGAAAAATCTGCTGTTTTCTTTCCAGACGGTTTTGATGGATTGGACAGCTTTTTATCCAGTGCTGACATCCGCACCATCTCAACATTGACCATAAACACTTCCTCCTTTTCTTTAATTTTTGAAGCAGTTCAGCAGACTTGCCGAACTGTTCCACTTTTATAATTAACAGCAGTTGCTGCAATTATCTGAATCATCCCCTGTGCTGGCTGCGGTTTTGCACCACGCTTCGGATTACAAACTCCTCAGAAAACTTCTCTTCCGCCCGCATCACTTCTTTATTATAGGCAACAAGGCGCCTGTCTTTCAGCTTCTCGAATTTGGAGGTATCTATCTTAGCCTCCACAACCTCTCTGGTTTTCTTTTCTTCCTTCTCCTTAAGCTCCTCGAGCCGCTGCTTTTCTTCCTCCAGAATCTGCCCCATCCGTTCAATGCACATGTCATACAGACGGTAATTCTGAATTAACGCCCCCGATCCCTTCGCCTGGTTAAAGGCATCCTGATAGCCGTTCAGACTGTTATGGACGCGGACCACCTCATTCTCCTGACGGACAACTTTTCTGTTAATGGCCGCCTGTTCTGTTTTGAGGTTTTCCAGCGTCTGCATTTTATAATCAAGGACTGTTTCCAAACCAAACCGGAACTTTTTCATGTTTTATCTCCTAGCCGATAATTTCTTTTATTAATGCCACTGTCTCATGATATTCAAAGCTCTCGTCAATATCCTGTTCCAGAAACTGGTTAATTCGATTGATTTTAGAAACCGCCTCATCCAGAGCATCGTTGGTCCCTCTTTTATAAGCGCCAATGGAAATAAGGTCCGCATTTTTCTGGTACAGACTCAGCATATTTCGGAGGCGGGAGGCCAGGAACCGGTGTTCTTTTGAAACCACCTCCACCATCAGCCTCGAAATACTTGCCCCAATATCAATGGCCGGAAAATGGTTTTCGCTTGCAAGTTGTCTGCTCAGCACAATATGACCGTCTAAAATTCCCCGGACCGTGTCAGAAATCGGCTCGTTTGTATCGTCGCCTTCCACCAGTACCGTGTACACTCCTGTTATGGAGCCCTGGTTAAAATTCCCGCTCCGCTCCAGAAGTTTTGGAAGCTCGGCATAGATGGAAGGAGTATATCCCCTTGCAATGGGCGGTTCCCCAATGGCAAGTCCAACCTCCCTCTGGGCCATGGCATAACGTGTCAGGGAATCCATCATCAAAAGTACATCGTTCCCCTGATCCCTGAAATATTCCGCAATCGTAGTGGCAACCAGAGGACATTTCATACGCAGCATAGCGGGCTGGTCTGACGTCGCCACTACCAGCACTGAGCGGTTCATTCCCTCTTCTCCCAGGTCCTTCTGAACAAATTCCAGAACCTCCCGCCCTCGCTCTCCAACCAAAGCGATTACGTTAATATCAGCCTTAACATTTTTAGCGATCATTCCCATCAATGTGCTTTTTCCCACGCCGGAGCCCGCGAAGATTCCTATTCTCTGGCCTTTCCCGATAGTATTCAACCCATCGATGGCCTTGACTCCAAATTCCAGGCGTTCCCGGATCGGCGGGCGGCTTAGAGGGTTTGTATAGGAACTGTTCACCGTATAAAACTCAGTCGGATGAAATTCCTCTTTCCCATCCATAGGCTCTCCCATGGCATTGATGATTCTTCCCCTCAGGAAGTTCCCCACCGGCACCTTGAGCCTTCGCCTTGTATTGCGCACAAAGCTTCCGGAAGTTATCCCGCTGGTCGCCTCATATGTCATAAGCTGGATTTTTCCATCCTTAAAGCCCACAACTTCCGCCGGCACCTGGCAGTTCTGCTCTTCATTATAAATCATTACAATGTCGCCTATTCCAGACCGGCCGCCGGATGCTTCGATGGACATCCCCACCACATTTTCAATTTTCCCAATGTGGCTTACAACCTCCGCTTTGGCCACTATCTGAGGGATTTTTTCAAACATAAACGCTCCTAAATTTTAATGTTTTCCAGCAGTTCTCTTATATTATCCATCTGCGTATCCACGCTGATATCTACGATTTCCTCCGGCATTTCGATGATGCAGCTCCCATTTCCTTCTTTATTCATAACTACAAATTTAATATTGTCCGACAGCCTGGCAAGTTCGTTTACAACGCCGGCATCCGCTTCCATCATCATATTATAATTGGTTTTTTCCATGTAAATCTTTACCCATTCGGTCCGCTTCAGTTTTTCCGTTTCCGCAATGAGCATTCTCTTAATAATCTGGCCGCTGGATTTCAGGCTGACACAGATTACCTTTTCCGCCACGGCGAGGGCACACTCCTTTAATTCATCAAGATACTTTTCCAGGCTTCTTTCCTTGGCTTCATCAATGGAGCGGAGCGCTTTTTCCAGGCTGCCGCGAAATGTTTCCTTCTGTTGGTTCAGCAAGTCCGCCGCCTTTTTCGTACTCTCCTGCCGTCCCTCTTCATATCCCTTCCGGTATCCGTCCTCCCATCCCCGGGAGGCAGACTCTTTTTTTATCTGCTCAGCAGTCTCCCTTGCTTTTGCAGCAATCTCTTTCGCCTGTGTGTCCGCATCCTCGAGAATTTTTCGAGCCTTTGCCCTCGCCTCCTCCAAAATCTCCTCCGAGTCACTAAACACCGCATAAGTCTCCGTCCTCGGAAGCTCCGAATCCGGAGGAGGCGCTTTTTCCGCCTCTGATTCGTCTCTCTTTACTTTTCTTACAGGAGAAGGCCACTGGGCGGGAAAAGAAAAGGCTTCCACCTTTGCTTCTCCCGGCTTTACAATGCCCTTAAACGATGATGTTGTCATCATCATCGCCTCCCTTCTTAATAATAACCTCCCCTGCGTCTTCCAGGCTTCGGATAATATTGACAATGCGCTGCTGTGCCTCCTCAACATCCTTGAGCCTTACATTGGTGGTGATTTCCAGATCACCCTTTACCGTTTCAACCATACGCTTAGACATATTGGCAAAGAATACCTGCTTCATCTCGTCGGAAGCGCTCTTAAGGGCATAAACGATATCCTTTGTATCACAGTCACGGACAAAGCGCTGAATGGACCGGTCGTCCATATCCAGAATGTTTTCAAATACAAACATCTTAGCTCTGATATCCTGCGCCAGATCAGGATTATGTTTATCCATCTCCTCAAAGATACGTCTTTCGCTGCTTCTGTCCACATTGTTCATAACATCAGCAACAAAGTCGATTCCACCAAGATTCATATTGTCCTCACTGGTGATAATCGTCGCGAACTTACGCTTCATCTCCTCTTCAACGATCTCAATGGCTTCTGGGGACACTCTGTCCATATTTGCCATCTTCTCCAAGATCAGTATACGTTTTTTATCTGGAAGTTGTTCCAATACAAGAGCAGCTTGTTTCGGATCCATATAAGCCATGATAAGAGCGATTACCTGAGGGCGCTCATGCTGCAGCATAGATAACAATGCCTTCGGATCGCCTTTCATAAAGAAGTTAAACGGCTTAGACTGCAGTGTTCTGGAAACCTTCTCCAGAAGACTTCTGGCCGCTGTTTCTCCAAACGCCTTTTCAAGGACATTTCTGGCATAATCCAGTCCGCCATCCGACATCATCTTATGGGTCAGACACAATTTATAGAACTCATCCAGGGAAGACTCCACCTGGCTGTTAGTGGTTTTCCCCATCTTCGCCACTTCATAGGTTAAATCTTCAATATCCTGTTCGCTGAGATATTTGTAGATCTGCGAGGCTCTGTCCGCTCCCAGGGACACAACCACAACCGCGGCCTTTTGCCTGGGATCCGTAATGATATCCGCATCATTTTTCTTTTCTTGCTGCATCGCTGCCTTTTCTGCCAATGTCCTCGACCTCCCCTCTCAGCCAACCTTGTACTAGTTTTGCGGCAATCTGCGGATTTTGATCCACAAAGTCGCCGATGTTCTGTTTCAGCTTCATGCTATGCTGCATCCGAAGGTTGATAATCTCTTCGTTCCTGCGCATCTCCTCGTCTTGGGCATTCATACCTGCCGACGCCCCATCCGCAGCTCCCTGCGGTTCACCGGCTGCAGACTCTTTCTCTGCATTTTCTGCAAGATCGAACATTCCATCCAGATCCGCGTCTGCCTCCTTATTTTTCTTTCTTCCGCTGCGAAGTATAAGTAGAAGAATCAACAGCAAAAGAAGGACGATGCCGGAAATAATCGCTATGATCACCGGCAGCGGCAGCGGTAAAACCTGTTCCGGCTGTGTGCTCACTGGCTGAGCAGGCTCTTCCGAGGGCTGAGCCGTTCCGGGGCCTTCCGCACGCACGATTGCGATATTCTGTTCCGCCTCGCTCTGGGGAATCCCGGCAGAATTGGCGACCAGCTTTACAAGATCGCTTTCGCTCACGGACAGGTCGCTGGTATTAATCACAATTCCCACAGTGATATTTTCCAGAACCCCCGGTTCTATCTGGCGCTGTTCCTTCATTGTGTTATACAGCCATTCCCTTGCGGCGCTGCTATTGGTATCCCTGTCTGTAACCGCGGCAGTATTATCATTGTTGGTATATCTGGGCGTATCTGCATTGGCATCTGCGCCGGCTACGCCGCCGGCAGACATATCCGCTGCCAGGGAATCTTCATTTATAACTTCCTCTGTATGCAGCAGGCCGGTCTTATCCTGTTCATTAATCTTATCCGGCGTTGAATACAGGGTATTTTCCTGAATCAGTTTTTCCATATTCAGGGTTCCCTTTACAGAAACCGCCACATTTCCCTGGCCATAAAGCTTTTCCAGCACGCGCCGCACATTTGCTCCGATATTACTCTCAATCAAACTTGTAAGAGCCGTCAGATCTTTTGCGCCGCCCAGACCACTTTCATCCGCGCTGTCGCCTCCGACTTCCATCATGGATTCTGCATCAAAAACAGAAACGCTGGTAAAATTCATCCCTCTTACAGCACGGGCAATCAGATTCTTTATGGCTTCCGCCTTATCTGATGTGAGAGTTTTTCCACTCTCCATAGTTATTACAACAGAAGCAGACGCATCTGTGGCGTTCTGGTCAGAAAGGGCATATTTTTGCTCCCCCGCTTCTGCGATCGTCACCTTTGCGTCTCTCACACCCTCAAATAAGCGAATCTGTGCTCCCAGCCGATCTTGCAAATCATAAAGCGTATATTGCTTCTTATCTGATTCCGTCGTCATCAAACCCGCATTATCACGATACATGTCATATGTAAAGCCGCTTTTCGGATATCCCTGACTTAAAAGTCTCGCTCTTGTCTGGTCCACATTTTCCTTGGTGACCTGAATGGCGCCTTCCTTATCGTTAAACCTGTAATCAATATTCTCCTCCTGAAGAAGCGACACGACCTCCCGGGCTTCCTCCTGATTCAGTCCGGTAAAAAGGGTGCTGTATTCCGGCTGAAAGCCAACCTTAAGGGCTATAACCGCCAAAACAACAATCACCGCCGTTACCCCAGTGATTGTCATCAGTATTTTCTTTGATTTATCCGACAGTTTCTGCCAGTATTCCTTTAGAGTATGCATTTCCCATCCAGCCTTCTGCCATTATTGTTGAACTATACATTCATTTTCATAATTTCGTTATAAGACTCCAGCGCCTTATTTCTCAAAGCAACCAGCACCTCGACGCTAAGGGTCGCTTTCGCCTCAGCAATAGGCAGGGAATGAACATCGTCCAACTGGCCTGTTGCCAGAAGATATTCTTTATTCTCCGCATCTTCCTGGGTAAGGCGTACCTGCTCCACGGCATTTTCCAATACATTCTGGAAAAGAGTTTTCTTTTCTCCCGAAACAGTTTTTGTTTCCGTGGCCTTTATTCCCGGCACAGAATCCCATGCTTCCATCGGCTTAATAAATTCTGCTGATAATTGTGTTGATAATTCCATTGTTCGTCTCTCCTGTTAATTAATTTCTATGAATCAATACCCATTAAAAGGTCTTGGCCGCGGTGCGGAGGCGGCTTATTTCGCTGTTAATTGAATTTACCACCTGCTGATACTCATAGGCTGTACGTACAAGTTCCACCTGTTCCTGGTCCATATCCACATTGTTGCCGTCAAGACGAGTGGACTCATTCCAGGTCGTGTACAGGCCGGCCCTGCTCGACCGGATTGCCTGAGCCACTTCGTTTTGGGTTTTCCTTCCGTCAGTGCCTCCGGCATTCAGAAGCTTTTTTTTCAGCTCCTCTTCAAACGTTACATACTGGGCTTTAAAACCAGGGGTATCAACATTAGCAATATTATTCAGAGTTATATTCTCTCTCCCCCATAAATAGTCCAGAAGTTTTTCTGCAAGTCCTATTCCATTTCCATACATTGACATTTTATCACTCCCTTTGCATTTCAATTTTTAAAATTCAGCGCCGGATTTCCTCTTTCGCGCGGCGCACATTCGTATACAATGTGCTTTTTGTTTCACAGGAAAGACCTTTGCTCATCTTAATTTTATACATTAACCAAACGAAACCTCCTACAGGGGGGGCCTATGAAACAGGGAAAAATCCGTCTTAAATATAACACGGATTATGTTCTTAAAAAGTAAAGCCGAGATGTCCCACATTATGTAACTGCTCAGCAGATTTGCACATCTACTGCACTGGCCGTAAGGTAAATCTGACCATACGGATTTTGTTCGTAATTGTGAGGATATTGAGCAGTTATCACATTTATAATGTCAAAATATGCAAACAACGCCCCTCCCATACCTTTCAAGGCACAGGAAACTCTCTTTACTTTTCTCATCTTTTGTTACTATTATCTTTACAACACAATTTCGGCCTCCATGGAGCCTTATCATGCGATTAAGACTATGATATAACATTTATTCTAAAATTGCAATCTAAATTTTTTAAATACCTTAAATCCGCTATTAACCTGATATCAACTTACAGATAAAATTCATCAGCCGGACGCTCTTTCCTAAATGCGTAAAAAGCGTGTATTTATGCATGAAATGCTTATTGTTCCATAGGGAAAGACCTTTTTCCATCTTACTTTTATGCATTAAAAAAATAAGATTTTTTCCATAAAATAACAAGATTTTTCCTATGAAACAAAAAAGCTGCCGTACCATTTTAGTACGACAGCCAAAAATTTCTTTTTATAGTATGCTGGTATTTGTTGTATAGCTTTTCTGTGCGCTGGTTCCCTTGAAAAATAGCGTAATATATGGCTTTTCTGCCGTCAAGAAAAAAGTTTAAAAATCTTTCAAAAAAGTATTGACGTACCGTCTTTTCAGAGTTAAGATACAGACACCTTAAGGGAAGAACGAAAAAACGGAAGCAAGAAAGGCGGTAAAAATGAAAAAGGAACTTGCTAAACTGCAAAAGGAATATAACGAATTACACGAGCGCCTCGGCTATGTTTACAATGAAACAACGATTCGCGCTATCAATAATAGGCTGGATTCTATCGCTGAAAAAATGAATAAAATCTTATCCGCAAAATAAAGAAAGGGGATTCAATTATGAAGCTGAATAAAGAAAAATTCTTAAAAACGGAAGTAGGGGCGGAACTTGAAAACTGTATACGGGTATGGGATAACGCTATTGACGAACTTCGGAAGGTAACGCCGGGCTGGGGCGATCCGGATACCGGCCTGGGCTTTTCGTACTGGGATAACACCTGCCGGTGCTGCCAGGCTCAATGGGAAGTATATAAAATGGTTCTCCTGCAGTTCTTAGGTATCGAATACAACTTTACCCGGACGGATGAATACTTCGGGCTTGTAACCGAAGACGAGGAAAACTGGTTATTCAAAATTGAACGGGCGGCGGCGTAGCTGCTGCCCCGGCACTAAACCACCGACGGCCGGTCCAAAGCCCGGCGGGCAGAAGTAAAGCAAGCTCCCCAGCTTGTGGGATGGGTGCTATGTATAAATCAAGGCTTCCCGGCCTGAATGTCGTCTAACAAGTTTTACTGATTTTTAATGTGAAAATCTTAAAACCGTCCGGGGAAACGGTGCAACTCGTAAACCTCCGCATGGTCCGCGCCTGGCGCGTGGAAGAAAGGTTAATAGGTGATGTGAAGCCGAGCTATGCAAGCTCTACCCGTCGGGCTATACCGAAGGGCGGCCGGGAAGCCTCTTTTATATAAAATTCGTTGCGACGTCGCAAAAAGGAAGTGTAGAAAATGAAGAAAACAACAAAAGGAATTGAAACAAGGGAACTAAACTTAATCGCCAATAAAGGCGGCTCCGGTTCCGTTGGCTTCAAGCTCTCAATACCGAAGCCATGGGCGGCTGCCCTTGGCGTGGATCTGAATAATAGAAGCGTCGTAGCCTCTTTCGATGGCGACAAAATTATCATATCTGGAATGAAAAAATAAGCCCCAACTGCCAAACGGCAGCGGGGCTTATCTCGCTCTTTTTGGGGCTGGGGTTTTACCCCCTTTATAACCCCCTCTGGCGCACAATTATACGCCTCTTTCCCGATTCAGTCTATTCAGCATGGCGCACAAAAAAACTTGCTTTCATCAGCTGTTCTTTTTGTGCAAATGTGACTACTTCCGGCAAAGCCTGTTTACTTCCGCCTGGACGGCATTGTAATTGTAGCCAGCCGCCTCCAGGGCTTTCTTTCTGGCTGGGTTGTTCCCCCACTTACCTGCCAGTACCTCCTGGGCTACTGCAGCAACGCTTTTATTTGCGGAAGCTCCGCCTTTTGCTTTCTGGTTTACTGCTGCCTGGACGGCTTCGTAGTTATAGCCGGCCGCCTCCAGCCTCTGCTTGCGTTCCGGGTTGTTTCCCCATCTGCCTGCCAGGACTTCCGTGGCGATCTCGTCTATGCTTTTCTCCGGAGCCTTCTCCGTCGCCTTGCTGGCGTAGTTCGGGCAAATAAAGCCCCGGATATATCTGCCGTTGACCTGCAGGTTTCTACGGCCTACGACTCCGCCGCTCATGTTGCCCTCCATAACCTTTATCGTGCTTCCGCTTACTGCCTCAACCATGCCGACGTGTTCCGGTGTTCCCCGGTTGTCCGTGGTTGCAAAGTTCGCCCCGTCGTCCCAGTCGTAAAGAACTTCGTCGCCCGGCGCCGGGATGTATGCGTCGTTCTCCTGCCAAATACCCATAGCCTTGGCTTTCTCAATCAAATAATAGCAGGAACACTCTACCGGGATTATATCCGTATAGCCTGCCTTGATCGCCGCTGCGCTGGTCGTGGTGGCGCAGTATGCGTCGTTATAGGTTACGGCGTAGCCCCTGGGGAGCGGCTTATTGCCGTTATATGTGTCAATGATCGGGGCGTGGCTCCTGTCGGAACGCTTAAGCCCGATCCAGCCCTGCATAATGCCTACGATCTTCTGTCTTGCCTGTGCCTCTGTCATACCTTCGTTCCCTCCTTCTTTCTGGTAAAGGGCTTCGTACTCCTGGCCGTAGCCCGCCCGTTTCTTCCGGACGGCTTCGCTCTGGTCTGCCGGCCGCTCAAATTGAAGCAGTACGGCATCCGAAGCCTCCCGTATGCTGGCGGCTGTTTTAAGTACGGAAAGCACGGACTTGTACCCCTCGGAAAGCTCCTTATACAAAAATTCCGCCTGCGTCAATGCGTCGCCAATGGATGCGCCCTTCGCCTGGTGGAAAGCAAGCATAGCCTCTTTCCGGCTCCAATATGTCCACTGCGCCAAACCGTACCCGGCGGAGTCATGTACGAAGTTCTTATAGTTTCCGCTGTCTACTGCTGCCGTGTATGCCTCGTCCGTAAGCCCCAGCTTCTTTTCGCTGCTGTTCTGCAGATTGCCCGGCTTCATGCCGCTTTCTGCGTAAAGGTTGCCGAACAGCCCGAAAATGCCGTTGTTGCAAAGTCCCTTGCTCTTAAAAAAGGCGTAAAGCTCACGCTCTACGCCTCCCCAAACAATACCCATGATCCGCCTCCTATTCCTCGTCGGTCTGCTCCGGGTTCTCCGGCTCAATGTTTGCCGCGTCGGTCAATCCTTCCCCGATAATGTAGGCAATCACGGAAGCTCCGGCCATAATAAGCGCCGTTACCTGCGTCGCCGTGTTCTCGGCTCCGCCCGTTGCCAGGATCATCATGGAAACGAAGGAAGCGACCGCCGTCCAAAGTTTCCGGCTCGTAAGTTTTCTTACCCAGTTAATGTTTTTCATTGTGTTATCCTCCTTTAAGGTTTTATTTTTTTGCGCCGTGGCTTCCCAGCTCTCCGGCGCGGTTGCCCTATCTGTTACTTGTGCGCCTCCTGGTTCATGTGCTTTTCGATCTTGTCAATGGCCGCCGTCACGGGGCCGTTGCAGCCCTGCTCCTTAAGTCCCTGGAGGCAAGCCAAAACGCCGTAGGTTAAAAGGCACATTTCTTCCTTCATGGCCTTTATGTCCTCGTCCTGCTTGTTCTGCCTCTGGTACCAGCGGTAAGCTGCGAAAAGCGCACCTAATAATGCCGATCCGGCTCCTAATACGGCGGCGGCTGTTATGATGGTCTGTGCGTCTATGTACATCTCCACTGCCCTCCTTCCTGCAATAAAATAAGCCCCCTCCACGGCGCGTCCTGCGCCGTTTCCTGGGCTTTTTGCCTTTTAGTGTAGAAATATTAGTCTAAGCCGATTCCCGCCCGGATTTCGGCTGCCTGGTTGATTCTGGCAATACACGGGAGGCTTCCCGCTTCGTCTGCGCTTATGTGCTGCATAAGAAGTATGAAAAGCTCGTCAATCACTCCGGACTGGATCCGTATGATGGCGTTCTGCTGCTCCACTACCTTAAGCGGGTCAATGGTTTTATTCATCCTCGTATGCCTCCCCGGTGATCTCCTGGTAGTCGGCTTCGGTGATGGTTCCCTTCTCCGCCCGCTCTCTGATCTGCTCCTTTGTTACCCTGCCCGCTGCGTAAAGCCTCTTAAGGCTGTTTACTAAAATCGAAGCCATTATAAAAGCCCTCCTTCCATAAGTTGCATCGTGTACTCGTCAATAGCCGCCGTTACTGCCTCGTCCGTCTTGATTGCCTCAATGCTCTTAAGCATCTCGTATTCTCCGACGCTGATCTCCCGGCTCTCGCATACGAAGTCCGTATAGGCTGCCGCCTGGTCCGTTGCTTCGTGTTCCTCCGGCTGAATGTTCCGGCGCTGGATGAAAGTATCAGGCGCCACAAGCTGCAACTCTGCCGGCCGGCTGGCGCTTCTTTCCTGTGTCCACTGCTTCATTTTTGTTTGCCCTCCTTGTCAATTTTGAAATGATTTTCTTAAGCCGCCCAACTATTACATGGGGCTTTATATAGTCCTGGTATGCGTCGTAAGTGTCCGTACAACTGAACCAGCCTATATAGCTTAACATTGCTTCTATGTGCTTCTTAAAATATCCCCTCCCGGCTTCCTTCGCTGCGTGTAGCCTGCTGGCCAGCCTGGTGGCTGAAAGCATAATAACTTTCCGCATCGTCGTCCGGTTGCGGAAGAAAAGGAAGCCCATAAAATCAATCACGCGCCCTACGACCTTCCCGTTCTTTTTCTGGTAGTTGAACTTAAAGACCTGGTAGTTCCGCTTCAGTTTCAGCCGGAACCTCCGCCCTATGAATTTTTTAATTTCTACTATTGCCTGGTGCAGCTTCTTTTTGTTGTCGTGTCCTAAAACAATATCATCCATATAGCGGATAAGGTTCGGTATTCCCAGCTTGTCCGTTATGAAACGGTCCAACGGCTCCAACAAATAATTAGCGAGCCACTGGGAAATGTAGAAGCCCAGCGGTATTCCCTTCTTGAAGCCCTGCAAGCAAAGCTCAACAACGTATAGAAAAAGCTCGTCTTTTATCCTTATGCGAAGCTCCCGCATAAGGATGTCCAGCCGTATGCTGTCGTAAAAATGGCGGATGTCTATCTTTGCAAAATTCCGGATATTCTTTCCGCCCTGGATAATCTTTAAAAGCCGCTTCTTGCCGAAGTGTGCGCCCCGCTTCGGGAAACTGCCGCAGGAATATGGGTAAGCCGTGGCTGTTATAATCGGTTCCAAAATAAGGACGATTATGTGGTGCAGCCATTGTTCGTGTATCTCCGGCATAAAAATCTTCCGGACTTTCCCCTTCTCCTTTATGATTTTCGGTGTGCGCTTTTTCGGTTTATATGCCAGCTCCGGGTGTTCCACCGGAACGTCCGGCGGCTTCGTGTTCTCTATCATGCGCCGCATGGCGGCGACTTCGTTATCAAGATCGGCGTCAATCTGCTGTATCTCTTTTCGCTTCGTTTTGCCCTTCCGCAGCTTTTTGTATGCTTTCCGTATTATGTTTTCGTCAAGCATACGGCGATACAAATATTTGTACTGTTTAACGCCTCTTTCCGGTGTGGCTTTTTCTACTTTCCGCCACAGCTCTTTCCTCCGCATAAACAATACTCCTATAAGAATATTTTTTCTTCTATCCTCTACGCACGGCAGGTGCGACCGCTTTACCGTGCGCCCTGTATCAAGTTAATTTACCACTTACCCTTCCAGTAATGGCGGTTAAGACGTATTTCAACGCCCAGGGGTGTAGGAATAGGGGCGGCTTTAAGTTAATGCTCCGTAATGAATAGAAAAAAGGCGGCGCCGATGTTCCAGTTCGCATTCGTGGCTGTGTTGTTCCAATTCCGCGCCCGCAAGCCGCAATTAAGCCCATTGTTGCAATTACCGAACCGTAGGCAGACGCCCCCAGGTGACGCCGTCCCTATCCCCTTATATTTTGTTGTTTATAATTTACGCTGCTTCAAAGCTCCGGTATCTTCCGGGGGAGTGCTTCGCGCCCCCGGTCCCCCCTTATACGGCTACGCCGACAGGTGGCAATAGAAGATCGGCGGCGCCGACGTTCCAGTACGCATGCGTGGCCGTGCTGTACCAACCCCGCGCCCGCAAGCCGCAATAAAGCCCATCGCAGCAATAACCGAACCGTAGGCAGACGCCCGTAAACGTCTGCTTCGGGTCTTTTCTCCAAAGCCCGTCACATCCTCCGGTCGCGCTGCTCCCTCCGTCCATTCCTAAAGCCGGGATACTGCCGTATCCCGGAACGGTTCTGAAATGGGCCGGGTAATCCAGGGCGTTGTGGTTCGTGTCCCAGGTCTTATTGTCCGGTACGGCGATCCCCGTGTCCGTATAAGCTGCCCCGGTCGGGTCGTAGGTGTAGTTTTTGCTTACCTTCACCCGCCCGTTTACAACTACTTCGTAAGGGTCGCGCATCCACTGCTGGTAGCTCCCCAGGACTATGCTGTGGAAAATCTTGTTAAGGCTGTGCTGATCGTCGGTTCCGTAGAACTGCCCGCCTCCCACTATGGCGTTTTGCTTTACTCCGTAGGTCGGGGACTGGCTGGCGTCGTAGCCCGCGCAGTTTCCGTACCCATAGGCTTCCTGCAGGTTCGTTGTCTTTGCGAACATAATAAGAAGGTCGGTAATGGTTTCTACAATCGGCCCGCCGAGGAATACTGCCCGGCTGCTGAAATTGGTAATAGCTGTCTTTTCCTGGGCTGTGGTGTTGCTATGGGTCGGCTGCATACCGGAAAGGCTTACCATCTTCGGGGTGGATCCGCTTGCCCCTAAAATGGAACCGTAGAACATGGGAAGCCATACGCCCTCCAGCTCGTTGTTGCTGGGGTCAATAAAACCCACCGGCTCATAGCCGTCGCGGGCGGTAAGGGAAAAGCGCACGATCCTGTCGTTGCCGACCATTTCCTCGTTCTTGTAAATCTTCATAAGCCAGGAAAAAGCGCCGCCGTTGTAGCTGCTGTTCGCAACATCGGAAGCTCCGCCGCTTTCCTTCTGTGCGTAGTTTGTTTCGCTCATCCTGTAATCCGGTGTACCGTCTGCCCGAACCATGTAAGGCTTATTCGCCTTAATGACCGGGAAGTCCGCCCAACTGTTCAAAGCCATGCTTCCGTCGGCCTTATTCCTTACCAGGGGCGAAAAGTCCTTATTAAGCCCGATGTACTCGATCCGGCTTCCGGGGCTTAAAATGCCGTTATGCTCAATGAAGCCGTAAACCGGATCGGCCGCCAGAATGTTATAAACCTTGTCTAAGGTTTCCTTGTCTGCAATATAAATCTTTTCTCCTGCCATTACTCGTCTACCTCCTGTATATAAATCAATCCGTTATCAATCCCCAGCTTATACTTCTGCAGTGTGGTGTCGTCCCTTATTTTGTTCGCGTCCTCCGCAAGCAGGGCGGCTCCGGTGCTGACGATTGTAACCTCTGCGCTGTTGTTTACGGTTGCAAAATAGTCCTGCGTGATCTGCGCCGGGTTATATCCGTTGTAAGGCGGCATAAAGTCGCCGTTGTCCCCGGCTGTGGTGGTGATGCTGTAAAGGACTTCCGTGCTGGCTGCGCCGTCCTTTACCTTGGCAAATAAGCCCATCTCGTTAATGTAGTACCCGGCGTTTACGAGGGTCTGCCCGGTTACGGGATCCTGGTTCGTAATAAGCGCCGTTACCTTCACGCTGTAATCGCTGAACACGTCAATATCCGAAAGGGTGTAGCTGTTCTTAAGCGACTTAAGGGCTGTCCGCTTCTGCAGTGCATCCAGCGTCTTTTCGGCTGCGGTATAATTGCCGTTGCCTACTGCGATCCGGGTAAACTCTATCTTGATTTCCCCGGCCTGCGCCCTGGTCAGAAGCCTCGCCCCCGCGTTGGTCATGACCGCGTTGTTAAATGGTTGTGGCATTCTTGGTTCCTCCTTCTTTTACGGTATTTTTGTATTTACTATTTGAAGCCGTGGCGGCTACAATAGCCTCTGTTACTGTTTCGCCCTGGATGGTAAAACCTTCCCGGACTGCTGGCGGTTTCTGGTGCGCCTCCGCCCTTGCTGCGGATCCGGCGTAAGCATGGCCTTCTACTGGTGCGGCGGTTCCTTCCAATCCTTCCCGGATGGCTGCCTGCTTCTCTGTGGCCGCCATTTCGCCCCCTATAAACGTCTGGCCTATGACTTCCTTACCCTCAAAGCTAAAACCGTCCACAATAGCCGCCTGGTGCGTCCTGGTAGCCCCTGCCGCCCCCGCAAATACTCCGGCGGTAATTTCTCCGCCCTCAGTCTTAAAGCCGTCCCAAATCGGCGCAGGGCGGCTCTGTCCGGATGCCAATGCCCCGGCGTGTATGGTCTGCCTTGCTTCCCGGTCTACGTCGTAACCGTCAATTATTGCAGGCGGCTTATAGTTTGGGAAAATCGCCGCCCCGGAGAAAAGCTCATGGTTTACAATCCGGTGTATATCAATAGCCCGAAGGTGTGAACGGGTATTCTTTACCCGCCGGATCATAATTGAAAAAAAGTCGTTCATTTCAAGCGTAAGGATGGCGTTGGTAACAATCTTGAAATAATAGGGGTTGTCGCCGTACTCGTACCACTCTTTTACTTCGCCCTCGCCAAATACTACGCCTACGAGTTCCTCTACTGCCTGGGGCGTTCCTGCGCTCATATACCAAATCAGCGTATTTTTTACAAGCCGCCGTTTCGTGTCAAGGTCCAGCGTACTCCTGTAATACTGGGTACGAAGTTCCGAAGCCAGAAGGTCTATAACTTCCTCCGGCTGTTCATCCAAATTGGAATAAATATAGAGCCTCCGGCTGTATCGGTAAAGAAGACGGCAGGCTTGCTGCAAGGCATAGCTTAACGCCTTTACTTCCGGCTTTTTGGTTATGTTTCCGGGCATGATGTCTGTTAGCTGCCCGTCGTAGTAACTAATCATTTTCAAGCCCTCCGTATACAACATTTACCCCGGTACACTGGGCTTTCGCCGTTTCCCCTATGATGCGGAAAGCTGGCGAGCGGACTACTGCCCTTTTTGCCCCTGCGTCGTTCAGCCTCGCTATAAGCTCATCCGGGTTTATGTCCCGGCCTACCTTGGTAGCCTGCCACAGCTTATATTCCTCTACGGCGGTTTCCGCCTGAGCCTGGATAGCCGTGGCCGCATTGCTGTCGCTGGTATTTATGTAGTAGGTCACGTCTATACTGTATTCCTCAATTTCCGGTTTCTTTACTTGTACCTGGTCCGTAAGCGGACGCTTGCCCCTCTGGTTTACCGCTGCCGTTACTGCGGCTATGGTGGTATCGTCGGGGACGGTTCCGTCGGTCATAACAAAGCGGATATCAACTAAGCCCGGCGTAGGGCTGGTTATTTTAACATCCCCTATAAATGGGTTGCTGTCTTTCACCCAGTACTCGTAAGCGTCGTCGGGTCCGGCTGTGGAATAGCTGGAAGGGGCCAGGTAAATTCTTTCTGCCATGTTCTGGTCTGATTCTACCTCTGTCCCTCCGGTGCTTTTCTGCGTGTTCTCAACCTTGGAAATGAAGCCAATAGGATCCACAAGGGTGGTAAGCTCCCCGGCTGCAAAGTCGTTTCCTATGGTTCCGGCTTCGGTGCATTCCGTCATGACCGTTATCTCCGTTTCCCCCGGCGGTATTTCTGCGTACTCAATCGTAGCAAAATAAACCTCGTAGGCAGCAGTTACCCTGGTTCCCTGCGGTATGCTGGTAGCCGCTTCCCTTTTCCCGGAAAGCGTGAACTTGACCGGAACCTGGGCGAACTTTGCCGGGTTCCTCGTTACCTTCTTAAGCGCACCCATATTCTCCAAATAATCGTCGTAGGCGTACTTAAGAAAGTTCATCTTTCCGCCCTTGTCTATGTTCTGCAAGCCCTGGTATATAAGCTGGGCGCAGCCTAACATAATAATGCGGTTCGGGTCCGACTTGGAAAGCTGTATTTTCTTCCCGGTGATCTCCTGGTACTTCGCTACGAAGTCGCTTAACATCTGGCTCTGGATGTTCTCCAGCGTCAATCCGTCTATGAAAGAAATATCCGGTAAATTATCTATTGTGTTTAGAATATCCGACAATCCTTGCCACCTCCTTTATTCCTCCGATTCTTCCGTGTCCGCGTCCCCGGTGTCCTCCGGATCCTTCGGCCCGATGGTAATCTTCGGGGTCAGGTTCCCGTCTGCGGACTGCGTGTACTCAATATTTAATATTTCCGCCTTGTCCTCGTAAATCTCCGTTTTCTCTATGACCTCTAAAGCAAACAAATTTCTTGCCACATTGGTCGGGCAGCTCTCAAAGGTCTGCTCTAAACCGAAGTTACGATCACCGGGGCAAGTGCCGGCCCTGGTGCTGTAAAGCAGGTCAAGGTTGCGCTGCATTTCCTCCAGCTCCGTTGCGTTAAGGTAGTCGAAGCCGATTATTACTGTTTCCGGTGTTCCAAACATCCGCCCGCCTCCTTCCCCTTATAAGTATTCCTCCAGGGTAATGTCGCAGGTAATCTTTACAACCTCGCCCCGGTTTAAAATTGTGTCCCAGCTCTCGCTGATTTCTGTTATGGCGTACTTATTGGATCCTACCTTCTTACTTCCAATAACTACGGTCTGCGGCTTCCCCGTCCGTATCAGCTTCTCTATGTTCTCTACCGTTTTCCGCGGCTTCACGCCGTGTTCTGCGTTGAGGGTTATGGTAAATGTCAGCTGGTCGGCATCCGGCCCTAAAAACTGCTTTTTAGGCTTCTTGCCTACCCTGGAATGGGAAGCCCAGCGCCCCTTTACGGTCCGCTGCATCTTTTTGAAATTAAGGATTTTCGCGTCGCTGGTTTCAAATACGACTGTTTTCCCTATATGCCCTATGGCCATTCAGCCACCCCCTTCCCTACTCCTACAACCCGCTCTAAAGCTGCGATCTTTTCTTCGTGGTCGTGTAGCTTCAGCAGAAGTTTTTCCGCCTCTGCGTCCTGGTGGGTTTCGCTGCCGTCTAAGGACGCTATGATGGTATGCTCCGCCGCTACGGTCAGTACGCCGTCCTTATAATTGATATAGGCTCCGCCGCCCAGGTCTTTATGGAAGGTTCCGGGGTTTCCCGCTGCGTTGTATTCGTTCCAATAGGTCCCTAAGATGATCCCCATCTCCCCGCCGTTGCTCAAATGAATAACGACAACCTTTGCCCCCAACTGCGGCAGCTTATATTCTTCGTTAAAGGTGGCGTAGGGTAATAGCTCCGTGACTTCTCCGTCCCGGTCCTCAAACAATACGCTTACCATTCCCGTTTCTGGATCCACGCTGCTTACCGTCCCGATCCTGTTTCCTCCGTCGCTCATCCTCCGCCTCCTATGCTTTCTTGAGGCTTTCTTTTCCGCACCAGCCGTACCGTGTCCCGCCCTTGCGCTTCGCCACTCCGTACTGGTATTTATAGCCGCCTCCTAAAATCTGGGTTATATACATCGTCATGTTGCTGCACTGGTTCGCCTTGCCTCCGTTCCCGCCCCAATATGCCGGCCCGTTTACGATAACCTTGTCGCCTACTGCGAGGGCTTCGCTGGCTGCTGGCTGGACGGTTGCTTTCTTGGTGGCGACCGCTTTCTTCTGCCCCTGGTATTCCTTCATGACGGTTGCCTTGACTATGCGCTTCTGGCACTTGTGAAGCTCCAGCGCCATGGTGTAGGCTCCGTCCGGGCTTATGTTATGCGTTACTTTGTCCACAAAGTATTTCCCGGAAAGCTGGTAAAGCCCTTTTATGTTTACGGTGCTTCCGGCTGCGATCCGGTTGTTCGCCATGATGGTTACGCTCATCGTTACCGCCTTTTCGTTCTCGGCGTTTACCTTGGCGCAGGCTTTAAGCTGTGCCTCTTGCAAGCTCTCGACCTTCTCGTTGATATTAAGCATCCGCTTACCGCTGCCGACTACGCACTTCATTTCCTTGTCGTCCTTGCCGGAAGTGTACTTAATTGTAGCCCCGGTATAAGTCCCGACTAAGGTGGTGTTGTAGCTCCAGTCCTGCAGGTCTGCGGGCTTCAATGTGGCTACTGGCTTCCTTGCTTCAAAACTCCCCTTGTCGTATATTACTATTTTCCCGCTGTAAATCTTGATCGCCATGCCGTAATCCTGGCATACCTTCGTTAAAAAGCTGCTGTCGGATTCGTTGCTCTGCTCTATGGTTCCCAGCTTTATGGTCCCCCCGGTGTACTGCAGCTTAAGGTGGTACTTCCTGGCGATCTCCGCCCCTACCTCCTTAAGCGTCGCTTTCTTCCATGTCTTACTTCTGGCCGTGCTTCTGAAAGCGTTACTTTCCGGGACGGATACTCCGCCAATGGTACAAGTAAGCTCCGGGCCGGTGTAGCTCAAATCGTCAAGGCAGAATTTTCCGCAATAGAAACTTTTCTTTTGCCCTGCCTTGTCCCAGCTCTTTTCAATGATTTTAGCTGTCAACTTATCGCCTTTTTTGGGCATCCACTTGTTTGCCCAGCGTAAGTCTATATTTGTTAAGGTTATGCTTACGGTATCGCTTTCCCCGGTTGCCGGGTCTGTGTATGAAAAACCTTCGTCATATTCCGCCATGACGGCGGCGGGGCGTTTGCTCGTCCCGCCGGCCTTCTTGGCTTTCTGGTAAGTCACGCTTACGCTTGCCTGCCTGGGTGTTTCTTTGTTCATTCTTCGTCCTCCGCTTCGTCCTCGTCGCTGTAATCGTCGTAGGGATCTTCGCCATCGTCGTCCTCCGTTCCGGTTCTCCATGGCGGCAGCTCGTCGCTGTCCTCGTACCATGGAATATCCGGGGTATTAAGAACGGTTCCCGCTGAAAAGACTAAAATATCAAGAAGGGGGTAGTTATTCGCCATAAGGAGGGCGGCATATTCCTCGCCGCCGTATACCTTAAAGGCTATTTCGTCCCAGGTTTCCCCCTGTATCGTGGTATATGTTTTCGCCAACTTTACCACCTCCTATAGCTTCCGCCTCTGCTGATCCTTCTCGTATTGTTTCATCAGCTTGTTAAATTCTGCCTGGCTCATCTTGTCGGCCTCTGCGATTTCCTCCTTCCCGGCACTCCCGTAAAGGTTATAGACCGGGCTGTATTGGATCGTAGGCCCTCCGGCTCCGGCAAGCTCCGGCTGTCCTCCGCCGCCTCCGGTTCCGATTCCTTTCAACTTTTCGATAAAGGCATCAATAAGGGAAGCTCCGCCGCTTGCGGCGATTGCCTCGTTTAAAATCTCCTTCATTTTCGCCCATAAAGTATCAAGGGGCAGAACTGCCTCCGGTCCCGCTTCGCCTACGCCCTGCATTCCTGCTGGCGTGTTAAATATAGTCGGCTGGTCGAAAATGCCGCCCAGTGCGTTCCAGCTCACTGAGAAATTCGGAACGCTTACGCTTCCGCCGTCGCCGTAGGATACGGAACTTGTAGAAACGCTTATAACTGGGATCCTTGGCTTCGGGATCGTTATGGTCATATTTTCAAATGCTGCTTTTACCGCGCTCGCTGCGGAGCTGGCCGCGCTTGTGACGGTCGTTGCAAGGCGCTGCATCGCCGTCTGTGCGCTTGTATTCGCTTTATTCCATCCGCTGTCTAAAGCGGTGTTTACGTCGTTGCCCAGCGTCGTCGCCGCCTGGGTTACTGCCTGGCTGTTTCCGGTCATTCCCGTTCCGATGGCTGTCGCCCCCTGGGTTCCGGCCGTCGTCATGGTCGTGGTAAGCCCGGAAGTATCTACCGCCAGCGCACTTGTGTTTATGGTAGTTGCTGAAAGCCCGGTATTAAGCCCGGTCGTAAAGGCCGTCGCTCCCTGGGTTCCGGCTGCCGTCATGTTGGTGCTGATTGCCCCCGCATCCAAAAGCCCGCTTGTGTCTACCGGGGTAGCAAGTCCGGCGCTGAGGCTGGTGTTTAATGCCGTCGCCCCGGTCGTTCCCATATTGGTCATGTTTGCGCTGAAAGCCGCCGTATCAAGCCCGCCGGATGCCATGCTGTCGGTTAAGCCCGTAGAGAAGGCCGCCCCCGCCTGGGTTCCGGCTGCCGTTGCCCCACTGGTGTCCATGCTGCTGAAAGCGTTTGTTGCCATGCTGTTGGCTGCTGCCGTTACCGTTCCGGCGTTGCTGTTAATTCCGGATGCGTAGCTGTTCACAACTGCTGCGCTCTGGCTGGAAGTGTCCGGGATGTCAACCTCTCCGCCCGTGAATAGGCTCTTAATGGCGTTCCATAAGCTCTTTCCGGTGCTTAAAATTCCGTCAATCAATCCCTTTATTATCTGGATTCCAACGTCAAGCCAGTTTGTGCTTAAAATCGTATCAATGATCGCCCCTACAAGCTGGGGTATCGCCGCTATGAGCTGCGGTATTGCCTGGATTAAGCCTGTCGCCAGTGTTATAACAATCTGGACGGCTGCCTGCACAATGTTCCCCAAATTCGCTATAATTCCCTGGATAAGTGAAATAATTAGCTGTATGCCGCCTTGTATAATCATGGGCAGCATCTGGGTTATGCCAGAAACAAGGCTTATAATAATCTGTACGCCCATCTGTAAAATCTGGGGCAGGTTAGAAAGTATTCCCTGCACTAAACTCAAAATAAGCTGTATTCCCATCTGCAGAAGCTGGGGTAGCATGGAAACTATGCCTAAAACCAAATTTCCTATAAGCTGGATAGCTGCGCTTATAAGCATGGGGGCGTTCTGTCCTATGCTGTTTACAAGGGTCTGAACCAGTGTAAGCGCCGTCGATATGACCTCCGGCAACCGCTGTATGATCCCGTTTACGAAACTTGCTATTGTCTGCGCCCCAGAGTTTATAAGCTGCGGAAGCTGGGCTGTAACGCCTTGCGCAATCTGGATGATAACGTCAACGCCTGCAAGCATTGCTTGCGGGACTATAGAAAACAACCCTTCCATAAAAGCTGACATGGCTTTTGCCGCCGCGCTGGCAGACGCCCCGGAGTTTTCCGTTATTCCACTGATAAAGCTCTCCAAAAGGCCCACGCCCATGTTTATAATCTCTGGCGCATGCTCCTGTATTTTATTTGCGGCTTTGGAAAGGCATCCGCCCACTGCGATTACCATCCCCTCCATGCCGCCGCTGCTGTAAGCGTTATTCAGTTCCGTTATCATTTCTGTGCCAAACTGCGCTACATTCCGCAACGGGGTGTTTACGTCCTTGTATATGGATATCCCCAAATCAGATGCCGCTGATTTTATGACGTCAATGTCCCCGGCGAGGTTATCGACTTTACGGTCCCTCATTTCCTCAAGCGCGCCTCCGGCATTGTTAAGCTCCTGAGTAATCGCCTCCCATTCCTGCGTCCCGTCTGCGGTCGTGTCATTCAACCCCGCCATGAGCTTCTGCAAACTGTCCAAGTGCTGCTTACCGCCGATTGCCGCAAGCGCCGCATTGCGTTCTTCCTGCGTCATTCCCTTTGTCGCCCCGTTTACTTTTTCAAGCGTTGCCTTAAGGCCGATAAAATTCCCTTCTGAATCAAACGCCGAAACGCCCAATGCATCCATAGCTTTTCCGGCCTGCCCGGCTCCCGTAGTAAGGTTCACCATGATGGCATTCAGCGCCGTGCCCGCCTCGCTGCCTTTTGTCCCCCGATTCGCCAAAACGCCCAACGCAGAAGCCGATTCCTCCGTAGAGACGCCCAGCGATTTCAACGTGCCTCCAACGCCCAAGTAGGCATCCATAAGCTGTTCCGCGCTTTGGTTTGTTGTGTTCTGCGCTTTTGCGACCACGTCTAAGTATGCCGGAAGCTCGTTTATGGAAACGCCCAGCGCGCTCATCGTGTCCGTGACCATATCGGACGTCTGCGCCAAATCCATCCCCGAAGCCTCGGACAGGTGCAGTATGGACGGAAGGCCTTTTATGGAGTCGTCGACGCTCCATCCGGCAAGGGCCATGTACTGCAAAGCGTCTGCGGATTCCGCCGCGCTCTTGGATGTGGCCCTTCCCATTTCCCTAGCCGCATCCTCAAGCCTTTGGTATTGTTCGCTCCCTGCATCAATCCCTGCCGTTGCCGCAAGCCCGGACATGGAGGTTTCAAATTCCATCCCAACACCCACCGCCGCCTTGCCCAACCCGACTACGGTTGACGCCACAGCCGATGCTGCCGCCGCCGTTGCGGCTCCGGCCGCTTTTGCAATGCCGCCAAGCCCCTTAGTGGCGGCGCCTAAAGCGTTTTTAAATGAACTTTCAACCTTGCCAGCTATTTTTATAGCGATCTCCATTTCCTTACCGCCGCCCGCTGCCATAAATCTCCGTCACCTCCTCCGCTATCTCCAATAATTCAAAAACGGACAGGCTTTCTATCGCGTCTAAGCCTGTCCGCAGGATAATTGATAAGTGTATCGTTAATTTCCGGAGGCTTGAGCCATCCGTTGGCTTTAGTCCTCGCCGTACAAAAAACTTGTTACCCGGTTCTTGATCTTAAGTGCCTCCTTCGGCGGAAGCACCTTAAAAAACTCCACGGGCTTCCCGGAAGCCCTGGCGGAAATAAGGCAGGCGTATTCCAGGGACATCTCCGGCAATACGTTCACCGTCCCGCCCCTCTCAATGGTCTTGTTTACTGCGATCATGTCTGCCGCGCTTAAGCTCTCTAAGCCGCTTAAGTCCACGCTCTCGTAGTCTACGCCCTCAAAGGTAAAGGGCTTTTTAAAGAATACCAGGAAAGGGTTGTCCTCCATCTCCTGCTTTTTCCTTGCCTCAACTGCTGCCGCCTCTGCCTCTGCTGCCTGGTTTACCTGGGTTAAATTCTTATCCTTTTCCATTAGCACATCTTCCTCACTTTCTCTAATAAGTCTTTACCGTGAACCTTGTAAATAAAGTTGAGCTTATCAAGCTCGATCTCGGTAACGCTGTCAATCTCAATCAAAATATAAAGAAGCTCCAGCTTAATGCTGCTTGCGGTTCCGGTTCCCTGCTTCGCCTTGCCGCCTGTAAGCCCCTTGTTTTTCCCCCGGACTACGATACGCATAGGCTTAAAAGCCGTCGCCCCGCTGTCGTTTACGGTATACTGGATCGATCCTCTCAAAGTAACCGTAACGCTTGAAATATCGTCCGAAAGAATAAATAAATCTCTGTCCATGGTCCTGAAAGGGATCTCCATTTCCATGCTCTGGAAATGCCCGACGGTCGGGTCGTCAATCTCTCCCAAAATGCCGGGGCCGCTTAATGTTTCCGTTAAGCTCTCAAAGTCCGGCAGGGTTACTTCGTCGGAAATGCCGACCAGCTTCGTGCCGTCCTTGTATACGTTGAAAGAATTTATTTTTGAAGGAATGTTATACAATTTTATTCACCTCCTAAAGCTGCTTCCAGCATAGTCGGGTCAAACTCCAATACGTTCAGAATATCCTCCGCCGGGGTGTACGGCGCCAGGTACTGGTGAAACTGGATTTTCCCGTTTAAAATGTCCGTGATCGGGTTCTCGTCCTCGCTGTAGGTAATCCGTGCGCCAGCGCACTTGCCCTGTGCAACGTAGGAATTGCCCCGGATGTTCTCTGCGTCGCATATGCTCTGGATAAGCCGGGGATCCGCCGGGTCGTCTACCTTCTGGAAATAGCTTAAAATAAAGCTGTTTCCCCACCAACTGAAAAAGCGGCGGCAGCAAAACCAGCGGTCTTTCGGATCCGTCGTCATGGGGTACGCTGCGCTGTTGTTCCCCCAGGAACGGAAGCCGTTAAAATTGATCGCCGTGGAAACTCCGAAGCTGTTTACCAGGTTCGCCTGCTCCTGGTCTATTACAATCTCGCTGTCTGCGGCATCGTCCAAACAAAGCCCGGTGATGGGGATTGCCTTATTGCTGGCTGAAAGGTTCGGCACGTCGTCGTTGCTTGCGTCAACGTAGGCGATCAATGCTGAATAGAGGGTGCTGAAATAGTAAACCTCATCCCCGATTCTTACCTTCGGCCATACCACCGACATATGCTCGCTTACAAAGCCGGATTTCTCCTTTACGGTCTTTACGTCCGTATACTTCGTCGCCCCGTCTGCGGTGCTGTCCAGGTCGGTGATGCATTCGCAAGTGAAAAGCCCGTTAATCTTATGGCACTTCGCCGCCATGACCGAAGCGACCGCCGGATCCTTGGAATATCCCGGCGAAGTAATAAGCCCCGGAGTCATGCCGAAAAGCGGGTAAACCTGGCGTACAAGCTCCAGGCCGCTCTCCTTCCCGGTGCTTACGTTGTAGCCTCCTATAATGTCATTTTTTGTTACTTTGGACGGGTCGATCTTGTCCCCGGAAACGCTTAAGGTTGTAGCCTCCGCCCCGGCTCCGGATTCCAGAAGGGTAATAACCGCATAGCCGTCGTCGTCAAAGCCTGTAATATAATCTACGTCCGCCTGCAGCGTCGTTTCCCCGGCTTCTACGACAAGGGTATCAAGCAGTATTCCCTCAATGCTTACGGTTGCCTGCAAGTCGCCCACCTGGCAGGTCGTTTTCGGTATGCTGTCCTTATGTTTCTTCGGGTCAAGGACGTTGATCAATGCGATCGGCGCAACTGCGAACTTCTTAAAAGTCGCGCTGATGCTCTGGTTCAAATTGTAATCTTTCAAATTGTTAGAATACCCTACCGCTGCGCTGGCTTCCGGGAAGCTGTAAGCCAGCTTCACTACGTTGGTAGCATTATAGGGATCCTCGGCCAAATTGACCGGGGAAACGCCTACTACTACCTGGAAAGCCGCCGTACCGAGAATCGGGGCTGTAAGGCTCGTAGGGTTTTCTAAAATTCTTACGCCATGGTTGTAAGCCATCTTTTATCTCTCCTTTTCTCTTTATTTTTTGCTTAATGCGCTGGCCTTCTGGTAAAGGATGTTTAATGCGCTCCCTTCCTTCGCCAGCTCTGCGCTTGCCTTTGCCAGCCGCTCAACCGGAACGACCAGGCTTTCAAATACCCGATGCTCTACGATCTTCTCCTTAAGGGCATCCGGCAGTCCGGCGTTATATGTGGTATACTGTTTCGCTCCGGGAATGTCCGGGCCAATATAAACCACGATTTCCGCTTCCTGTGCGGCCGGTGCTGCTTTCGCTTTTCCGGTCGGTTTCTTTGCTTCGCTCATGAATATGGATCCTCCCTTCTTACTGCTGCAATCTCAAAAGCAAGGTTTACGCCCCCAAAATAAAATGGGTAGGATTCTTCGTCCTGCAAGGTCCACAAAATGGGGTACTGTATGGTATACCTTCCGTTAAGTACCGGGAACTTTGCGAACCTCTCATAAATCTTGGCTATTATGTTTAAAATGTCCTTGTGTCCCTGCTTGTCATAGTCCGGTTCGTAAATTCCTATAAGCAGGGCAAGGTTTACTTTCTGGGCGCTGTTCTCGTCCTCGATCTCCCCGTCTGCAATCCGCACCAAAATATAGGGGTACGGATCCGGGGCGGTCTGTTCTTCCGCCAGTCCGTTCTCCAAAAGCTCCAGGGCTATTTCCCCCTGGTCCAATGGCTCCGGCATGGGCAGAAGCTGTTCAAAAATATTTATGCTGACTCTTTCCCCCTGGGGGTTCTTAAGCCGAAGATCTGAAAGAATTTTCTTAAGCTCGTCCGCCAGCTCGCTCTGCAGAAATGTTGCGACCATGCCTATCCTCCTAATATCTTCCTAACCTGTGCATTTACGTTCTGCTTAAGGTTGTCTTTAATATGCGGCTTTACTATGCCGTATACCCGCTTTTCGTTCCCCAGCATAACCGGGATAGAGTTGGCGGAAAAGGACTTAATAGGCAGCCTTGCGGCTCCGCGCCTCTGGGCTACTGCTACATGGCCGCTGGAAAACTTGGTAACAAAAGCCTTAAGCCCTCCCATCTCCAGGGGCTTCATTCCGCTTGCCTTAAGTACCTTCGCTTTTACTACGTCCGGACGGTTCGCTCCGGTTCTCATGGTGGCCGGGCTTACTTTGTAATCCTTAAGCCCCATAACCCTGCCCGTTGCCTTTATGGTCGCTTCCAGCCTCGCTGGGGTGGCGTTCTTTATTTTCATAGCCTTATTGAAGCGCCCGGTTTTTACGGTATAGGTTTTCTGCGCCTCGTCCGCCAGGTCTTTCCGTGCCTGCTTGGCTGTCTGGTTGAGTGCGTTCTTAAGTGCTTTCGGGGCTTCGCTTTTCATCCGCCCTAACTTCCGCTCAACCTGCTCCAGCATATTCCGGTCGTAGCTTATTTCTATCAACTCTTATTCGCCTCCAAATGCAAGGAATACACGCCGCCCTCGTTTAAGCTGTCGGTAACGATAAAGGTTGCGCCGTCTATCTTGACGGGCTTGCCTACTC
>CAJUDN010000015.1:49419-50614 GCA_910585355.1 uncultured Lachnospiraceae bacterium | reverse complement strand
TTCTGCGGTAAACGCAGAAATCAGATGCACAGGTATAATGTCTGTCGACATTATACCACACCCCTCCCGCCTCTGCACAGTATTTTTCATCCGGGAATATCCGGCCCGCTTTCCACATAAACTGTATCAAACTGATTTAAAAAGGACGAAACCATGAGTTCAAAAACCAGAATCGTTGTCCTGCGAATGAAGGAAATTATTTACACCGCCATTTTTATCGGTCTTGCCATCCTCTTAATTATGCTGTTCCTTTTCATGTTCCGGCCTAAAAACAAAGCATCTGTACCGGCCCAAGAGCAGACAACCGCCACCTTTGCCCCCGGACTTTACTCCGCCTCCATTGTGTTGGGAAGCCAGAATGTTAATGTGGAGGTGGCCGTCAGCGCAGACCGCATCAATTCCATTGCCCTGGTGCCCTTAAGCGATTCCGTCGCCACCATGTTTCCCCTGATGCAGCCGTCCATGGATTCCCTGGCCGAGCAAATCGTGGAAAAACAGTCTCTGGAGGGCATCGAGTACCCGGCGGGCTCCCAATATACCTCCACGGCTCTGATGAACGCAATCAAAACCGCCCTGGCAAAGGCAAAGAAGCAGGAATAATATTAACCGTTCAGACAGGTCTGCAATTCACCACGCTGACCTTACGAAAACATAGCGGCCGCTGGCACAACACCCCATCGCGGAGTGATTTTGTAAATTGCCTTCCGTCAGATGTACATCACAGTTTGTGGGAAATCAGGTCCGAATGAGGGAGGCACAATGGGCTGCGTTGACCGAATGAGAGCCAGGTAAGAAGAAGGCAGTTCCTTAAAAATTCAGGCAGTTTCAGGGCCCTGGATTTTTATTGTACTGTCTCCTTCCTGACCCCATTATGATACTGGCTCCTGGTCAATAAACGGGGTGATTGACCAGGGAGTGAACCCAAACTGTTACATCCCAGAAGCAAAAATAATTTTTAATACTTGACAGATACCTGCTCTTCGGCTATACTTTTTAGCATGTTATCAATTTACCATGGTAAACTGATAATTTATGAAAGTATAAAAAGAAGGAGGAAATTTCCATGAGAAAAACAAGCTTACTCATCACACTCGCTGCTGCTCTCACACTTTCCATGGCCGCTTTGACAGCCTGCACCGTTGCCGAGGCTTCTACTCATGCTGAAACACACACAGCTGAAGCAGAAACAACAGAA
>CAJUDN010000015.1:35641-49409 GCA_910585355.1 uncultured Lachnospiraceae bacterium | reverse complement strand
AACACTCTTTCCCTACACGACGCTCTTCCGATCTGAAGCTATAACGACAGCCGCCGGTGAAAAAGAGCATTCCTCCAACCGACTGGAAGATATCTTAAAACGCGGATACATTGAGGTGGCGACAGAACCGTCCTTTGCCCCCAATGAGTTTATTGACCCATCGAAAACAGGCAGTGACCGGTATGTGGGCTCCGACATTGAGCTTGCGAAATACATTGCGAAAGAGCTGGGCGTGGAGCTCAGGCTGAAACCCATGGATTTCACCAGCGTTCTGGGCAGCATCACCGCGAAAAAATACGATATGGCCATTTCCGCTCTCGCCTATACGCCGGCCCGTGCCGAAACCATGAATCTTTCCAAAGGGTATTACTTCGGCAGTGAGGATCCGCAGAAAGCGTACGGAATCCTGATACGGAAAGAGGACGCGGAAAAAATCAAATCCATTGAAGATCTAAAGGAGCTTACCATCGCCGCCCAAAACGGTTCTCTTCAGGAAATGTTTGTAAAAGAACAGATTCCGGCTTATAAAAAGCTCAATCTGGTTTCTTCCACCAACGACGCTTTCCTCATGGTCCAGACAAAAAGAGCGGATGCCATGGCGGCCGCCCTCAAAATAGCCCAGCTTTATCTAGACTCCAACCCTGAAAGCGGCCTTATGATTCTTCCTGGTTTTTACTTCACTGTTGACGAGGACACCCAGGGCACCAGAATCGGAATTCCCAAGGGAGAGGATGAACTGACAGACCGCGTCAATGAAATCATTGATGATATTATAGAGCAGGACCTGTACAACCAGTGGTATGAAGAATACAAAGAATATGCCAAAACCATAGGGATTGAATAATCCTGTTTCTCTTTTTGCAGCCGCCGCGGCTTTCTCCCCGGCGGCTTTCCCTTTTTGTAACCGTTCAGATACTTTTTAAACAGTAACTGGGATGAAATATCTAAAGTTAAGGAAGAACCATAAAACCAGAACTGCTCTGAATGTGATTCTTTCCAATTGTACCAAGCCGCGGACGGGTCAGCCGCTCTGGGTATGGAGAAAGTATCTTGCCCGCCTGGGAATAATGTTAAACTTTGAGGGGATATGAACGAAATCAAAAGCCGGTCTTGGTACAATGAAAAAACCTTCCCGGCCGATGCGAAACTTGGGGAGGGATTGCAGAGAACAGCCGCATCAAAGTGCACCCTTATGCGGCACAGGCAAAAGGCGGCCATAAGGCCGCCTTGCTTTATAAATATAATGACTTTTCTGATTTTCCCCGCATGCAGACGCCGGATCGTAACAAAACAATTATTGTTCTTTCAACCGGAACTTGGAAACCATGCCGCTGAGTACGGAAGCCTGCCCGGACAACTCCTCACTGGCGGCCGCGCTTGCCTCCGCCGTCGCCACGTTGCTTTGTACGACGCTGGAAATCTCCCCAATGCCTCGGGTGATCTGCTCGGTATTCTCAGCCTGTTCCCTGGTATACTCCGCAATGCCGCTGACAAGGCCGCTCATTCGATCCGCCTGTTCTACGACTGACAGCATAGATTCCGCAGTATCCTGCGCCGCATGTACGCTTTTTTCCATAGCATCTACGGTTTCATTCAGAAGCGTCGTTGTTTCTTTTGCTGCATCGCCAGATTTTCCGGCAAGGTTCCGAACTTCATCTGCCACGACGGCAAAGCCTTTTCCTGCTGTGCCCGCCCGCGCGGCCTCTACCGCGGCATTCAGGGCAAGGATATTTGTCTGGAATGCAATGTCCTCAATGGTCTTAACAATCTTATGGATTTCCGAGGATTTTTCACTGGTATTCTGAATGACTACTGTCAAATTCTGCATTTTCCTGTCGCTCTCCAGCAGCCCGTCCTTCACTTCGCGGGCAATGCGGTCGGCCTCCTGCGCGCCTTTCGCAATTTTATGGACACTGTCCGAAACGGAATCAATATGACCGGCCAGCGCGTCAACCGCGGACGCCTGCTCTGTAGAACCCTGGGAGAGTGTTACCGCCCCCGACGATACCTGATCTGCCCCTGCGGCCACATCGCGCGACGCGCTTCGCAGCTGGCCAATGGTACGGTTGAGCGTCAAAGAAATTTCCTCAAGGGATTCCTTGATCTTTGCAAATTCGCCTGTATATTCGCATTGCAGGGTAAAGTCCAAATTCCCGGCAGCGATTTCCCGCAGCGTCTGTGCAACCTCGTCTATGTAGCGCACATAATCCTTGAGCCGGAAAGTGACCTTGTTGAAATTATCTGCCAGAACGCCAAGCTCATCGCCGGAACGGTATGTAATCGTCTGTTCCAGCTCTCCCTCGGCAATCCGCGTCGCGGCGCAGCTCAGCTCGTGTACAGGCCGACCGATAACTCTCCGTACCTGGACGATCGTCAGCAGCGCCATCAGGACAATGGCGGCAAGCGTAATGACGGAAACCAAAACCGCAAGAGAAGCGAGATCCTGCAAAACTTCCCCGCGGGAAACATAGGCCACTGCGATCCAGTCGCTCCCGGGAACCCGCTCAATCTGCACATAGTCGTTTCCATGAAGAGACAGACCTGTATTTCCTGCATTGATCTGCTCTGCCGCATAGGGGTAAAAGCCTGCTTGAAGCTCTCCCAGCTTCTGTCCGGTTATCGCGCTGTCCCTGTGCCCGATAATAGTATCCGTCCGGGAATCTACCAGGAAAATGCCGCCGGTTTCTTCCAACTGTACTTCTTTGACAATTTCAGAAATGGAATTCAGGTATACGTC
Organism: uncultured Lachnospiraceae bacterium; assembly: GCA_910585355.1. Classification (GTDB taxonomy): domain Bacteria; phylum Bacillota; class Clostridia; order Lachnospirales; family Lachnospiraceae; genus CANRXD01. Next base: position 46,672 of record CAJUDN010000015.1, on the reverse strand, counting down.
GGCCGCCGCAACGCCGCGTACCGACCCATCAGCGTTTTTCAGCATACCGGACGCGCCCACGACATAGGACCGGCTGTCCTCATCAAAGTATACATCCCCTAAAAGGAATCTTTCTGATTTTACACCGTCCATATACCATGATTTTGTCAGGGCGTTAAACTCCGGCCCCGGCACAAAGGACGCGTGGTAAAGAGAGCCGTCCGTCAATGCAACATACAGCCCGGCAGGATACGCGCAGGACGGGTCAACCGTATGCCGGATATATTCCTGCATTTCCGATATATTCATATCCTCATATTGTATCGTATCCCGCTGCATTTCCAACGAAGTCAGGGTCTTGTTCATCCATGCGCTGGTCTGCTGTATGGTGCGTTCTGTAGTCGACCGAATGAGTTCCTCATTTTTATCCAGCATTGCACTGGCCATTTCAACGAAAACTACCATCAGAAGGAGCACTACCAAAATAAAGATACTGCCAATGACTGCCGTACCCAGTTTGCCGGTAATCCCCCAGCCGTGGCGCACGCCTGTTCTCTGACTTGCTGCCTTTTCTTTTGTTCTTCCCATATTCTTCCCCTCCATATATTGTTTTGTCGTTTTATTTCTGTAAAAAATGGGAATTTTAATAAGGACATTATACCAAGTTTTTTCCAGAAAAACAAGTTATTCCGACAAGGCGGCAGTGGGCTTGACCATATGAGAAGAAGGTTCTTTCCTTCAAAACCCGTTGCCTGTAAAAAAACAATGTGCTAGAATAAGACATTATCTCTAAATTTCCTGGAAACACAGGGGCGGCTGTTTTGCAGCTCTGCACAGAGCCTGTCTAGTGCGACGTATGAAACAGGAATCAGCAAAGAAAGGTATGAATAAAAATGAAAACCATTGATTGTCAGACATGGAAACAGGATCTTCAGGACTTCAAAGAAAAGACGGAGGCCTTTTACGCCGGGGAACTGGACAAAATGGCTTATAAAGGATTTTCCGGATATTATGGCAGCTACGCCCAGAAGGGCGGAAAAGCCAGCATGCTGCGTCTCAGAATGACGGCCGGACGCGTAACAAAAGAAAAAATGGCTTTTACAGCCAGGTCCATCCGCGAACATTCCATAAACCGTATTCACTTTACCACCTGCCAGACCATCCAGCTCCATGATCTTACAAAAGAAACTGTATTCGATATCATGGAGAAGGCCCTGGACTGTGGAATCGTCACCATGGGCGGCGGCGGAGATTTTCCGAGAAACGTAATGTGCTCTCCCTTAACCGGCGTGGAAAAAGGAGAATATTTCGATGTTCTGCCTTATGCGGAGGCGGCGTCAGACTATCTTATGAACTTCCTCAAGGCAGAAAAAATGCCGCGGAAATTAAAGGTATGCTTTTCAAACTCCCCGGCCAATGTTCCCCATGCCACCTACCGCGATCTGGGATTTGCCGCCAGAGAGGATGGAACCTTTGATGTATATGGCGCCGGAGGTCTTGGAAATAACCCGAAGTTTGGCGTAAAGGTGGCAGAATCCGTCTCGCCTGAAAAGATTCTTTACTATATAAAAGCCATGTGGCTCACTTTCCGCGCCCACGGAAATTATGAAAACCGCGGAAAAGCCCGTACCCGCTATATGCAGGACGCTTTGGGCGGAGCGGAAAATTTCGCAAAGGCATTTCATGAAAAACTAAACGAGGTTCTGGAAGCCCGAGAAAATCTGGATCTTTTCGTATCTGAATCTTCCCTCCCAAAAAAGGGAGACGGTTCCTCTACAGCTGGAAAACGTGTCATCGAACAGAAGCAGGACGGTCTTTACACTGTTTCCTGGCATCCCCTTGGCGGGCAGCCCTCGGCCAGTACCTTCTGTGCCCTTAGCGATCTCTTGCAGACGATGGACGGCGTGGAAATGCGCCTCGCCCCCGATGAAACCGCCTACATCATAAATCTCACAGGCGATGAGGCAAAGAAAGTTCTGGAAGTGACTTTTGATGGCGCCGCAAGCCTGTTTGAGACTTCTGTAAGCTGTATCGGAGCAAGCATCTGCCAGGTTGGCGTCCGGGACTCCCAGGCTCTTTTAGCTTCCTGCATCGAGGCTGTGAAAAAAGCAGAACTTCCCGACGGCGCCCTTCCGCAGATTCATATTTCCGGCTGTCCGTCCTCCTGCGGCACCCATCAGACCGGAGCCATCGGCTTCCGCGGCGGCGTTAAGATGATCGACAAGAAGCCAAACTCCGCCTTTGTCCTCTATGTAAACGGACAGAGTCTCCAGGGAAAAGAAACCATGGGACGCGAATTGGGAACCATCCTGGAAACAGAAATCCCATCCTTTCTGGTGGAGCTTGGAAAGACCGTGGCAAAAAGCAATATGACCTTTGAAGAATGGAGTGCGAAAGATTCCAAAGCCATTGACCGTGTCGCCGCCCCTTATGTAAAAGAACCATAAAAAGTGTGCATGAAAGTGCATACCTGCTCCGGGTGCCAGCAAACAACGCCAGACTTCCTCTTCGTGTAAGTGTGCATTCACGCAGCAAAGCGTTCCTAATGGAATCCGGCAAAAGGCGTTACCAGGATACTTCGTAATCAATATAATGGGACTGCTGCAAAAACCAGTAATTCTGCAATACGTATCCAATATCTGAAAATATGGAAACTATATATTGCAGGAATCTGATATTTTGCGGCAGTCCCGTTTTCTGTTATAATTTGCAGCTATTTAACCTCACGCAGTTAGAGGGTGTTTGTCCTTTATACTATTTCTCTTTTTACGGGAGGTATCTTCTTGTCCGTCTGTTTTCTCTTGGAATCCACATACTTTTTAATATTGGATGCGTTGACAAATTTCCGGATTTCTCCGTTTTTTACCAGCACCAGCGTGGGAGCCTGCATGATTCCGTATGCATCGGAAAGTTCCGGATTCTCCTCCGCGTCCACCGCCTGATAGGTCTCGCCCTTTAAAAACTCTCTGGCAATTTTACAGTTGGGGCAAGTTTTGGTGGTGAAAAGGAAAACGCCGTCCTTGGCGGACTCCATCGCTTTCTTTGATGCCTGGGTTTCCGACACGTCATGGGGGGCTTCCAGCTTCCGTTTCAGCACAGAATGTCCCATATCATACAGTTTTCTTTCCTTATATTCCTGAGCCTTCCCATCGTTCCAGTTTTGAACCGGACGATAATATCCCGTAATACGGCTGTAAACCTCCGCGCTCTCGCCGCAAACCGGGCATTTGAAATGCTCGCCGATCAAATAGCCATGCTCCTTGCAGATAGAGTAGGTGGGAGAAAGCGTGTAATATGGGAGCTTGTAATTTTCCGCAATGGTGCGGACCAGCTTAGCTGCCGCCTTCCAGTCCGGAAGCTTTTCTCCCAGGAACGCATGGAACACGGTCCCTGAAGTATAAAGCGTCTGAAGCTCATCCTGAATATCCAGTGCGTCGAACACATCCGCCGTATAAGAAACCGGAAGGTGGGAACTGTTGGTATAATAGGGAGTTTTGTCCGTTTCACACCCGGCTGTGATGATATCCGGGTATTTCTCCCTGTCGTGCTTGGCAAGACGATATGTCGTGGACTCCGCGGGAGTAGCCTCCAGGTTATAGAGATCTCCATATTCCTCCTGATAAGAAATCAGGCGGTTTCTCATGTGATTTAACACATCCTTGGTAAATTTCTGCGCCTTCCTGCCCGACAGATCCTCATGAATCCACTTTGCATTGAGACAGGCCTCATTCATTCCGATTAAGCCGATGGTGGAAAAATGGTTATCGAAGGTTCCCAGATACCGCTTGGTGTAGGGATACAGGCCTCCGTCCAAAAGCTTTGTGATCACCTCACGCTTAATCTTTAAGGAGCGGGCGGCAATGTCCATCATATGATCCAGTTTCCCATAGAAATCCTCCTCGTCCTCAGACAGGTAGGCAATTCTTGGAATATTAATGGTCACAACGCCCACGGAGCCTGTACTCTCGCCGGAACCGAAAAAGCCGCCGGTTTTCTTTCTAAGCTCACGAAGATCGAGCCGGAGACGGCAGCACATGCTGCGAACATCGCTGGGCTCCATATCGCTGTTGATATAATTGGAAAAATACGGGGTTCCGTATTTGGATGTCATTTCAAACAGAAGGCGGTTGTTCTCCGTATCGGACCAGTCGAAATCCCTCGTGATAGAATAAGTGGGAATCGGATACTGGAACCCGCGCCCGTTGGCGTCCCCCTCCACCATGGTCTCAATAAAAGCCTTGTTGATCATATCCATCTCCGCCTTACAGTCGCCGTAGGTGAAATCCATATTTTTTCCGCCCACGATCGCCGGCATGTTCGCCATATCCGACGGAACCGTCCAGTCCAGAGTAATGTTGGAAAACGGCGCCTGGGTTCCCCAGCGGCTGGGGGTATTGACACCGTAAATAAAGGATTCAATGCACTTTTTCACGGCCGGATAGTCCAGATGATCCGCCTTTACGAAGGGCGCAAGGTATGTGTCAAAGGAAGAAAACGCCTGGGCTCCGGCCCACTCGTTCTGCATGATTCCCAGAAAGTTTACCATCTGATTGCAGAGAACAGAAAGATGTTTTGCAGGGGAAGAGGTAATCTTTCCCGGAATTCCGCCTAAGCCTTCCTGGATCAGCTGTTTTAAGGACCAGCCTGCACAATATCCAGTCAGCATGGACAGGTCATGGAGGTGGATATCACAGTTTCTGTGGGCCTCGGCAATCTCCGTGTCATAGATTTCCGACAGCCAGTAGTTGGCTGTGATGGCGCCGGAGTTGCTTAAAATCAGTCCGCCCACCGAATAGGTAACCGTGGAGTTTTCTTTTACACGCCAGTCTTCCACCTTCACATAGCCGTTGACCACATCCTTGTAGTCCAGAATGGTGTTTTTCATATTGCGGATTCTTTCCCGCTGCTTTCTATATAAAATATAAGCCTTGGCTACATCCGTATATCCTGTCTCCTCCAGCACATGCTCCACGCTGTCTTGAATCTGCTCCACGGAAATCTTTCCGTTTTCCATCTTCCCCTGAAAATCCGCCGTCACACGGAGGGAAAGAAGCTCCAGGATTTCACTGTTATAATCCTTCTTTGTGGCCTTAAAGGCTTTCTTAATGGCTTCTGTAATTTTGCTTAAATTAAACTCCGCGACCTCGCCGTCGCGTTTAATGACCTGAATCATCCAAATTTTCCCCTTTCTTTTCTGCCTGCTTAGGTGACATGTCCCATTATAGCAGAGTCAAAAAGAAAACACAATATCTGGTTTCTTAATTTTTAAAAAGTTCCAGATATTGTGTCGATTTTTCAATTTATCCCGCCGGCTGGTCCGTGGAAGGGAATTTTAAAAAGTGTAACAGCAGTTCTGCATTTAACAGGCTGAGCCGCTGATCCCAGTCTATGTCTAAGAGCTCATGAGCTCTTTCCATCCTTTTTCGCACCGTATTGATATGAACGTACATCTTTTCCGCCGTCACACTGTAATTCATATTGCTTTCCAGATACACTTTAAGAGTTTTAAGCATCTCCACATTTCTCTCGTCCTTTAAAAGCTCCTGGTATTTCCGGAGATTTTTTTCCAGCTCATCCTCCGGAATCTGAAGCCAGGCCAGCGCCCCAAAGGAACTGTACTCCCAGGCTCTTCTTCCCGGTTCCATCTTTCTTCCCAGTTCCATGGCCTTCCGGCCCTTTTCAATACAAAGACGAATTTCTGCCAGAGAGCGGCCTTCCCAGTAAATTCCAAATTCCAGCTCCATATTCGGAAACCGCTCCTCCACCCGCTTTTCAAACCGCTCCAGAAGCCTTTCCATATCAGCCTGACTGTGAATCGCCGGATCACTGGCTTCTAAAATCAAAGCCCCCTCGTTTTCCTTTAAAAATACAAGCCGACCGCTGCCGGACATGTTTCCTGACTGGAAAATTTCCACAAACTGCTTTCGCTCACTCCGGGCGCTGAATTCTCCATTAAGCTGCTCAAAAACCACGCACATATATTTTGTGCTCATGCTGATTCCCTGGACGCTGGCCTGAGCCGTCAGCTTTTCCCTGTCGCCGGTATCTGAATTTAAAGCGTACAAAATAAAGTTCTCGAAGCCGATGTTTTCCGCATTTTGAGCCACCATAATCTGTTCATAAACCCCCTGCAGCATCAGGACTGCGATGCGGATGGCATACTCATCGTAATAATCCAGAAACTCCCTGGATTCCATCACAATAAAATAAGCCTGAACAGCGCCGTTCATGGTAATGGGAATCTGAATCCAGCTTACCCGCGGCCCGCCGGGGTTTTCCTGTTCCATCAGCCGGATTCTCTTCATCTGGAGGTAATCGCAGAGGGTGTACACCGTGTGGGGATGGGAAGGGGCCCAGTAGTCCTCCTCCCTTAAGCCGAAAGCCTCTGTAATCCTGCGGAAATTGGCGGAACTGTAATAGCCTTTTTTCTCATTAATATCATAAAGAAATGCAGGAAAATTCATTTCCACCTCAACAGCCTGAAGAATCCTCTGGACTTTCTGTACTTTATAGGTCTGCTGCGATGCCTGAAGGGCGTCGCATCTCTGAATCCGGAACCGCCGGATGGTGCGATTGATGACCGCCACATTGATCTGGCTCATGATTTCCATCCAAGGCACGGAAAAAGGAATGCTGATTAGCGGAACGCCGTACTCGTTGTGAATCGCAATGATGTCCTCCGGAATCTGCGCCAGATACCGCTCCCTTTTTATCATCACAGCCGCTGTTTTCTGAAGGGAGCCCTCCTCAAACCCTCGGCAAATGCAGTCCGGATCCTGGGCAATGGCATAGCCGGAAGAAAGGACCAGTTCTTTTCCCACCGTCCACTTATAACCATCTGGCGCCTCCAGAATCGTCACGCCCTGAATCTCCCGGTCCAGCCCCTGTTTTCCCGCGACCACATAAAAATCCTTAAAATATTCCAACGCCAGAAGCTCTTTTACTGCAATTCCCATTTCATCCCCCCAAACTGAAAACGATTCTCTTCCTGCGGCGGGCCGCGGCAGCAGCCCCTTCCTTTCCGCCACAGTGCAATCCTAAGCTGAGCGTTTTTATACAACAGGACACGCTTTCCTATTGCATAAAGCATAAATGCATTCACGTCCGAAAATAGTTTAACACCCGGCTGTTTTCATGTCAAGCAGCCGGGTGTTTTCCCCGTCAGTTATCGTAACAGTTGGTTACTATTCATGGGAAAGAGCATCTTCTTACCCGCGTATCGCGGACAAGAAGCATCGGGTGTTCACCCGATGTGAAAAAACGGATAAAATCAGTCTTACAAGCAAGCTTGACGCCTGTTTTTATCCGTTTTTCCCCGCCCCGTGAACTATAACTCTTTATTCTTCATACATTGGCTCATAGGAACCGTCGTTGGTCTCTTTAAATTCCGTCTTCACTTTCTCCAGGCATTCTGGTTTTGTAAACAAATCATAGGCAATTCCTGCCAGAACCCTGGCCGCATATAAAGCTCCCTTTTCTCCCAGGCTGCATCCTGTAGAAGCTGTCGCCTGCCAGGTATGAGGCGCAACCCCCACCGGCCAGCATGCAGTGCTCACGGCGCACATGGGCATTATATAACTCACATCACCGCTGTCAGAAGAGGCTGTAAGGGGAGTCTTCTTCCAGAGCTCCCTTGGCGATACCTTCGCCTGCATTCCAATGCCGGCGGCCTCCAGAACCTTTTCATCCTTTGCAAGCACTGAAGGGTCCAGAGTCCCCTGCAGCTCCTTCGCAAAGCGGATTTCCTCCTCCGTATACGTAAGGCCCGGCGCCTCTTTAAGGTTCTCATAGGCCAGATCCGCAAAACTGTGGCTCGGGAACATTTCGCAGCAGCCGTACTCCACCTTCATGGTCACTTCCGTCTCCGTCATCATGGCGGCTCCCATGGCCACTTTGTGAATCCGCTCAAGAATCTCCTTCACATCCGCGATATGCGGCGCACGCACGCAATACCAGGCGCTGGCCTTATCCGGGACGATATTGGGCGGAAATCCTCCGCTGTCCGTGGTGTAATGGATCCTGGAAAAATCCATGGTATGTTCTCTTAAATAATTGCTGCCCACATTCATAAGTTCCACCGCATCCAGAGCACTGCGTCCGCGCTCCGGGGCAAAGGCGGCATGGGAGGTTTTTCCCCTGAAATAAAATTTTGCGGAAGCGCTGGCAAGATACCCCTCGTCAAATACCAGATTTGCACTCATGGGATGCCAGCTTAAAGCGGCGTCACAGCCGTCAAACATATGGTAGTAAGCCATCTTTACCTTACCGCTCAAAAGCTCTTCCTCCGGACAGCCATAGAACCGCACGGTGCCGCTGATTCCCTCTGCCTCCAGAAACCGCTTTACTGCGATGGCAGCCGTCGCTGCCGCCGAACCTAAAAGATTGTGGCCGCAGCCATGGCCGGGGCCCCCCGGGCTGGCCGGATTTTTTTTGGCCTCTGTTTTTTGCGACATGCCGGGAAGAGCATCGTATTCGCCAAGAATGGCGATCACAGGAGACCCGCTCCCGTATTCTGCATAAAAGGCATGCTCCAGCTTCTCCTCATTTACAATCACGAATCCTTCAGATTTTAAAAGATTTCTCATATAATCGGCGGATTCCTTCTCATTTCCGCCGGTTTCCGGATGATTCCACAAAAAGCCGCAGGACTCTCTGCAAACCGCTTCCAGTTTTTGAACCTCTTCATATACAAACTGTTTAGTCATTTTGCTTCCTCCCGTAACACATGGTTTTTATTTACCAGCCGGCTTTTTCCCATAAGTAAACAGAGTAATGGCGATGGCCACAAACACGCTGGACAGGGTTCCAAGATAATTGGCGGCTCCCGGAAGCCAGTTAAATACCCCTGCATTAATGGCGATACATATCAGAACGGAGAATACCAGCATAGTGCCTGCAAGACTCTTCTGTTTTAAGCCAAACTGCATTAACAGAGCGCCGAATAACGCCGGAAGCAGATAGTTGAGGGCTTCTGTCACAGAAGCCGGAAGCATGGAAAGAACAGAGCTTCCAAGAATTACGCCGATGGTAAGAACCGAAACGTTGATTACAATAGAAGTTGCCATACCAATAGTTGCGATGATGGAACCCTCGTTGCTTCCGGGCTCCACGCCTGCGGAAATCTGTGCCATGCTGGCGCAGGGAACACGCATGTTGGAAATATTCCCGGACAGAAAGGCCATATAGGTACCCACAGGCCCAAGTACCGTAAAATAGGAAATCGGCTCCACAACCCACAGAAATCCAAAAGCGCTGGCCGCCGCGATAAATGCGGTCAAAAGAGCGGCCGGATTGGGAAGAAGCCCGTATATCACTGCCAGAACAGCGGCCGGTGCAAAGGATAACGCAACGCCAAGGAATCCCGTAAGCTTTCCAATCCGATGCATCTGCGGCATATATTCATTCTCAAAATATTCTTTATTCATGTCCCGTCCCTCCTAAATCAATGCGGTAATGATCATGGCTCCGAGAATTGCGATGGTAAGGTTCCATTCCTTCAGCCACTTGATGTTTTTCTTTTCGGATACGATAATCAGAGTTCCCATAATAGCAGCGCCAAGAACGCAAGATAATGAGTGTTTGTTCACCTTCACCAGGTGAGATGCCGACATGGCGCTGAAAGCGCCGATGATAGCGGCTCCTGAAATAGCGGTAAGCTTTGCCGGATCTCCGCCGGAAATCTTATGCTGCACCTTGTCCATACGGCTGGCGGAAAAGGTTGCAAAAATCACCCAGCCGATGGAACCTAAAATCATGGTCCATACAGCCATGTCAAGAGCCAGAGGAGTCAGCTCATCCGCACCAAGCTGCACACCCACCGCAGAGGTTCCGAATCCGGCGGCAATGGACTCGAACATAACGGAACCAATGAGGGACAGACGCATCCAGGCCATGGGCCCTCCTACGGTAATCAGTAACGATAACATTCCGCTTAAAATAACGATGGACGGTCCTATGGACGTGATGGCGCTGCTCTTGATCGCGCCTTTCATCTGTGTTTCTGTAAGACCGATCTTCTTTCCGGCGCCATATGCGTTCTTCGCAAAAATAAGCGCCTGTACAACAACCAGCGCCACCGCCGCGCCACAGGCAATCCACATCGGCAGACTGTTTGCAATTTTCATAGCCTCCATTTCTTGTTCCTCCTTTTAGTATGTGTTTATGGTCAATTTAACTAATTTCAGTAAAAAGAGCAAGAAAAAAATCTTCACTTTTTACAAAAATAAATTTGTATGTGAAGATTTTTTCTATTTTAATTCCATAATTTGATAAATTATTTCAATATCCTTCCAATATCGTTCATTACCGTTCTCTCCCCGGCCAATCACTCCGCCGACTGGCCGAAAGCCAGTAGCATAATGGGGCCAGGGCATGCGCCTCGTTGCCGCGGGCAGTCTTACATGGGCGCATACAGTTCCTCAAACAGCTCCACGGGCACATAAGCCTTCACATGGATGCCATCCTCTTTATACTCCTCAGAAAGAATCCGGCCGTTCTTTCTTATCCTCTGGATCCGCCCTGCCTCCTCATAAGAAAATATTTTTTCAAAATAGATTCTGCGGCTCCTTAAAATCCGCTCAAGGATATTCAAAAGTTCATCCATACCTTCCCCGGTCTTTGCAGAAAGCTTCACCCGGTAATCGGAGGTCACATCGCGGCAGACAGTATCTGCTCCGGCCCTGTCGATCTTATTAAAGACCGTGACCACCTCTTTCCCTGTCACCTGAAGCTCCCGCAGCGTCTCATACACCACATGCATCTGCATGTCCATCTGGGGATTGGAGCAGTCCACCACATGAAGAATCACATCGCTGTACTTTGCTTCCTCTAAAGTGCTTTTGAACGCTTCAATCAGGTGATGAGGCAGCTTTCGTATGAATCCGACAGTATCCGTAAAAAGAACAGCCTCGCCTCCCGGAAGCGTAAGGGATCTGGTGGTCGGATCTAGCGTTGCAAACAGCTTGTCCTCCGCAAGGATATCCGACTGGGTCAGGCGGTTTAGCAATGTGGATTTTCCCGCATTTGTATATCCTACAATGGCCACGCGAAGCG
>CAJUDN010000015.1:30472-35631 GCA_910585355.1 uncultured Lachnospiraceae bacterium | reverse complement strand
AGCGCTCCTCCCCGCTCCCTTTTTTTTCTTGTTACATCCCGGTGGCGCTTCACATCCTCCAGCTCCGCCTTTAACTGCCCGATTCTGTCATGAATCAGGCGGCGGTCCATTTCCAGTTTCTTCTCTCCGGGGCCCCTGGTACCGATTCCGCCTCCCAGCCTGGAAAGAGAGGCGCGAAGACCCACGAGCCGCGCCGCCCGGTATCTTAACTGGGCCAGCTCCACCTGTATTTTCCCTTCCCTTGTCCTGGCGCGGGACGCAAAAATATCCAGAATCACCATAGTCCTGTCCATGACCTTTGTACCCAGGATGTCCTCTAAATTTTTAAGCTGGGCCAAAGAAAGCTCATCGTCGCAGACAATTCCCGTGGCTTTTGTCTCCCAGACAAGCTCCTTCACCTCTTCGAGTTTACCCTTTCCCAGGTAGGTGCCGGGATGCACGCTCTCCCGGTTCTGGATCACTCTTCCCACAGTCACGGCCCCGGCCGTTTTCACTAACTCTGAAAGCTCGTCCACGGAGGCCTCCGTATGGTCTCCGTCTCCGGTACTTACCGCCGCCAGGATTACTCTCTCCTCTTCTTCCTTTAACTCAATCAATTCTGCCATCGTTCCCTCTATCTTGTCACAAGAAAGGCGATTTCATGCTCCGCCCTCTCATCGCTTCCATATGTCTCTATATATGCCCGAAACAGCGACAGGGCTTTTTCATACTGTCCTAAATATTCATAGCAGACCGCTTCGTTGAACATAAGCTCCTTTCGGGCCTTGTCATCCGAAAGAGCCTGCCCCTGACCGGAAAGCCCCAGAGCTTCCTCATAGTTTCCCTGTTCCATTTCTGCTATCATAAGACGGTTATAAATTTCCGTGTCGGCCTTTCCCAACGCGATCAATTCCCTATAGATTTCATCTGCCGCCTCCTTATCCCCCGCCGAAAGGTACGCCTCAGCCAAAGCCGCCATGGCGTTTCCATACCCTGGCTTTTCAAACGTCGTATCCAGGGCTTTTCCTTCCTCCAGACGCACAAGAGCTTCCGTGACCGCTCCGGCCTTTGCCAGGGAGAGCGCGCCCAGATAGCAATACTCCGCCGTCTCTTCATCCACCTGGTTTAAAACGTCATAAGTATGGGCGGCCGCCTGATAATCTTTTAAGCCATATTCCGCCTCGGCTCTATATTTTAAAACATCAATTTCAAAGGAAGTCACCTTCCCGGCCTGCCCGATAGCGAATTCAAACTGGCCGATGGCGCCTTCATAATCCCCTGCTTCCAGAAGAGAAATTCCGTTTTCCCTGGCGGCGGCGGCCTCCTTTGTGACTCTGCCGCATCCGCTTAACAGGCACGGAATCAGAACAAAAACAGCCGCTTTCTTTTTCCACTGTTTCATGGACGTTTCTTCTCCCCGTTTCTGATTTCTATTCCGGACATGATACCCGCGTCGTGCTTCCAAACCCGCCGTTTCGCACGTCGGAGGCGTCGTCGTCCACAGTAATTCCGTACTCCACAAAAATCCCCTGTGAAAATCCCGTTCCTGCTTCCACCGTCATGGACTTTCCCTCCCGGCTGTCGTTGGTGATCTTCGCCTGAATGTGTCCCTCATTGTCAGAGCCGTAGTAATCGCTGTCAATGATACCCACCGTGTTATTGAACTGCATCCTGTATTTAAATCCAAGGCCGCTTCTGGGATATATTTTAAGAACCCATCCATCCTCTATCCACACCCGGATGCCTGTGAGAATTTTCCTTGTTTCTCCCGGATTTAATGTAAAGGTTTCGGGGGCAAAAAAATCATATCCGGCAGAGCCTCTGGTGGCGCGCCTGGGAAGCTTAATTTCCTCATAAATTTTTCTTATGGTTTCCTCCAAAGTCCCGGGATATTCGTTCTGCCAGTCCTTTTTAAACTGTTCCAAGCTTACCTTTTCAAATTTCGCGACTTTCTGCATGAGAGTTCTCCTGTATCATCAGCTCCTGTGGAGCACAATTTCACCTTTTTCTCTGGTTCTTTTCACATCGATGACCTTTTGGTTTGAGCTACCCTTCCAGTGGAGGTTCAAATTCTTTAACTCCTCCACAAATTTTCCGTCCACCAGCACATCAACATATTTCATATAGGGCAGGTCCTCCACCTCTTCCCATTGATATCCCGTATAGACCCAGATGGTTTTATCCGGAAACCGCTCATGGATCTCCTTAATCAGCGCCCCTGTCTCATCACGGTTTTTCACATGGAGCGGGTCGCCGCCGCTCATGGTGATCCCTGAAATATAGGGCTTTTCCAATTCCGCAAGAAGCTCTTCCTTGGCCGCCTCATCAAAAGGAAGCCCGCCGTTTATATCCCAGGTAATGGGATTCTGGCAGTTCCTGCAGCCATGGCTGCATCCGGCCACCCAGAGGACGGTCCTTAGGCCGTCCCCGTTTAACATGTCGTCTTTGGTGATGTTATGATAGCGCATGGCCTTCTACATACTCCTTCTCTCCTTGATTTCCGCCATCTTGGCATCATTTAACCTGGTATCGCCCTTCACTCTGGAATAACTCAAGTACCCGTTCATACGGTCGATCTTTGTAAGGTTTTTACTGCCGCAGACAGGACACACATCCATGTCAAGCTCCTCATGACCACAGTCGTCGCAGTAGGATAAGGACAGGTTCACACCCTCATAAAAACCCATCTGCATAGCCCGGCGGACCAAAGACTTAATGGCCTCTTTATTATAGGAAATCGGATATTTCACATACTGGATTTTTCCGCCGTTGCTGAGCTCCCAGAACCGGTATTCCAGATCCTGCTTCTGAATCGGCGTGATATCTTCCGTCACATGGCAGTGGAAGCCGTTGCTCACATACTCCCTGTCAGACACGTTTTCCACAATTCCATATTTCTTTCTAAACTGCTTTACCTGAAGACCGCAGAGGTTTTCCGCCGGAGTGGCATAGATGGCGTAAAGATTTCCATCCGCCTCCTTAAACTCGTTGACTTTATTGTTAATGTGCCGCAGAACCTCCAAAGCGAACTGACCGTCTTCCACAAGGGACTTACCATTGTAAAGCTGCTGTAATTCATTAAACGCTGTAATTCCAAAGGAAGCCGTGGCTGTCTTTAATAACGGTTTGATTTTATCATGAAGCCCCAGATGACCGCCATAGAAACCGCCCTCGCAGTAAGCCAGAGGATTGGTGGAAGCCCGCATTTCGCCCAGATACGCATAGGTACGGATATGGATTTTCCGAATCAGCTCCAGATAATAATCCAGGACCTCATAGAAATCCCGGCTCTCCTGCCTCGATTTCGCCAGGATCATTGGAAGATGCAGGCTCACCACGCCGATATTGAACCGTCCCACAAATACCGGACTGTCATTTTCATCGGCTGGCTCCATGCCGCCCCTCTCATACCAGGGAGAAAGGAAAGCGCGGCAGCCCATGGGACTTATGATCTTTCCATATTTTTTATACATGCTGGCAATGTATCCCTCTCCTGTTAAGGACAGCCAGTCCGGGTACATGGTTTTTGCGGAACACTCGATTCCCGCCTCAAACACGTCCTCCAGCTCCTTCCCCGGTCCGTGGAGGTTTTCATCATATAAAAACACTACCTTGGGGAACAGCACCGGCTTTTTATGGCCTGCCTTTCCCTGCCCCTTTCTTCTCACATTCAGCATGGTGATCGTTGCCATTTTGGCAAACCGCCCGGTTCCCGTTCCGGCCGTCATGGTAATAAAGGGATAATCCCCACGGCTGGAAGAAACGGAGTTAAACTTATATTCCCATCCCTGGAAGCCCTGTTCCATATCGCGCTGCACATCGTTCCAGGCCACTTCCTTGGCCCTTTCCTCCTCCAGTCCCAGATCAATATATTTATTGATATACTTTGTATAGGATTTTTCCGCATAGGGCTCCAGAATGTTTTCCACGCTGGGAACCGTAAACCCGCCGTACTGCTGGCTGGCGGCGCTTAACACAATATCGCCGATTACGTCGAAGGCCACATCCAGGGTCTTTGGCTCGTTGTACCATAAGTTTCCCATCTCAAAGCCGCCGGTGAGAACATTCTCCACGTCAAACAGACAGCAGTTCATCGTGTCGCGTCTGGCAGACATGTCATGAATATACAAGTATCCGTCACGGCAGGCCTGGAGCTCTTCCACAGTCATAAAAAACTTCTGATACAGAGATTTGTTGAGCTCATTGAAAATCAGGCTTCGCTTGGTGGAAACCAGGGCGCTGTCCGTGTTGCTGTTTTCTTTATCCCCGATATACATGATGGACTGGCTCTTTTTATATACCTCATCTAACATCCGGACGAAATCCTGCTTATAATTGCGGTAGTCCCGGTAGCTCTTTGCCACCTGGGGATTGACGCGTTCCAGGGCGCCTTCCACAATGTTATGCATCTGGGCGATGGGGATCTGTGCAACATCCATATTCTCCGCCATCTCCTCCACAAACTGACAGATGAAATTGATCTCCGCTTTGGAAAACGTAATCATGGCCCGGTTGGCCGATTTATTCACGGCAACGACTACCTTTTGTACGTTAAAATCTTCTCTTGTGCCGTCTTTTTTAATCACTTTGATTTCACTGCATTTCATGGCTTTTCTTCCTCCTTTTGCTTCATCCAAAGCAGCCTGTCCAGCGTCTTCTGCTCTTTCTGAGTCTACTGCCCTGCCTGGTTTTCCTTCTCTTCCTGTGTCTCCTGCTCTTCCAGCGTCTCCTGTTCTTCCCGGACTCCCTTTTCTTCCTGAGACTCCTGCTCTTCCCGGGCTTCCTTTTCTTTCTGTATCTCCTGCTCTTCCTGGGCTTCTCTCTTTTCCTGAGACTTCTGCTCTTCCTGGGCTTCTCTCTTTTCCTGAGACTTCTGCTCTCCCCGGGCTTCTCTCTCTTCCTGGATCCTCTTCTCTTCTAAAGCCTCCTCTTCTTCCAACTCTCCCTGCTCCACGAGTTTTCCGTCCTCGTCCAGCTTGAGGTTTAATTCCTCCTCCACAGCAGTGCGGATTTCCTCTTTCTGTTCCATATCCATCGTTGGAAGCTCCCCTGTAGAGCTTACCCCAAACCGCCGCAAAAAATCCTCGGTAGTTGCAAACAGCGCCGGACGTCCCGGCGCATCCAGCCTTCCGGCTTCATAGACCAGATTATACTCAATCAGGCGGTTCACCGAGATCGGA
>CAJUDN010000015.1:16480-30462 GCA_910585355.1 uncultured Lachnospiraceae bacterium | reverse complement strand
CGGTTCACCGCATGATCCGATTTCACGCCCCGTATTTTCTCAATCTCCGCTTTGGTCACCGGCTGCTTGTAAGCGATGATGGCTAAGGTTTCCATAACCACGTCGGTGAGCACCTGTTTTTTCGGTGTGGCGGCCACCCGGATCAGATTTTCATAATATCCGGTTCTGGTGCACATCTGATAACTGTCCTCCAGGCGCACGATCTGCATACCGCAGACAGACTCCTCATATCTCTTTTTCAGACGTTCAGCAGCTTCCCCCGCCTCTTTCTCCCCCGTTTCCAGGGCGGCGGCCAGTTGTCTTATTTCCACAGACCGGCCCATGGTGAACAAAACAGCCTCCACAACAGCCTCCTGTTCCTTAAGGTCATCCACTTTCATCAAATATCCTCCACCTGGATTTCCAGCTCCTCTTCTTCACCCTCCGGTTCCAGAGCCTCAATCATCATGTCGTCAAAGAGATGTTCCTGGGTCAGGTGAATCTTTCCCACCTTCATGAGCTCCAGAAGTGCAAGGAATGTGACCACCACCTCTGTTTTGTCCTTCTGTCTGCTTAGCATCCCCCGGAAACTGAATTTCCGGTGCTTCCTCGCGTAGCCCAGGACAGAGGCGATTTTTTCCTCCAGACTCACCGGCTCCTTTTTAATGGTTCCAAAGGTACTGCGGACCGGGTCAATTTTATCCTGCTGCCGTTTCATCACCGATTCGAAAATCTTCTGAAGCTTCCCCAGGGTCACGCCGGCTAAAAGCGCGTCCAGATCCACCGGCTGCTCGTACCGTTCCACCTCCTTTGGAATCGTAGGCGCCTTGTAAAAGACCTTATCTGCATCCAGCTCCATATCCTTTAACTCCATAGACATGTACTTATAAGTTTTGTACTCCAAAAGCCTTGCCAAAAGCTCCGCCCTCGGATCCTCCTCTTCCCCATCCTCATTGACCTCTTTGGGAAGCAGCATCCGCGCCTTAATATCCAAAAGCGTCGCCGCCATCACAAGAAATTCACTGACCACATCCAGAGATTCCTCCTCCATATGGTTTACGTAATCCAGGTACTGATCTGTGATCTCAGCAATGGGAATGTCATAAATATTAACTTTATTTTTTTCGATCAGATGGAGAAGCAGGTCCAGCGGCCCTTCAAATGTCTCCAGTTTGTAAGAAAGCTCCATGGGGTCTCGGTCTCCTTTTCCGGTCAAAGTCCAAAATCCGTTGAAAGGGCCGCTGCAAAATGGAAAAATAAAAACTCATTTTGCGACAGCCCCTGCGAAAAAAGAATCCCGCACATGGGACTCTTCATAACAGTTCTGGTATCCCCGAAAACTGCCGGGATTTTTCCTCCCCGGCATCGCCCCATCAGTATATCAGACTTTCCTGCCGCTGTAAATGGATTTTCCAAATATTAGCGACAAATCATCAAAATATTGATGGATTTTCAATTCTAACCACTACAACTTGTGGTTTATCATTAAAACGAATGTTAATGGAATGGGTTCCCAATCCCCGGCCCACAATCATTCTGTGGTCTCCGTCCCGGGAAAAAATCCCGGAGCACCAGGGATAAAAGAACTGGTACTGGGGTGTCATAAGACCGCCAAGAAAGGGGAGCCGTATGGTACCGCCATGAAAATGGCCGGCCAGAGTAAGATCCGCGCCCCACCGGGCATACTCCTCAAAAAACACCGGAGAATGGGCCAGAAGCAGATGAAACGCCTCCGGTTTTGGCTCTCCAAGGACCCGCTCCAAAAATCCCGGCTCCATTTTCGGAGTCCCGCGTCCGTAATGCCGGGGCAAAAGGTCCACACCGTAAAGGACAATATCCTCCGACAGGCGGACATGGGCATCGGAAAGATACGTCACACCCGCCTCCTCAAGCTTTCTGCGGTATTCCCGGTAGGAAGTTCCGTACACCTTTGTTTCCCGCCTGAGCCTTCCTTCATGATTTCCATTTCCGCAGTACACCGGATACTTTTCCGCCAAAGCGGTAAGAAGCTTTAAGGCCGTGGAGGTATCTCCCTCCGCTTTCGCCACAATCATGTCTCCTCCCACCAAAACCGCATCTGGCTGTTCTGCCTCAATGATCCTTATAAGCCTTTCATTGTCCTTTCCGAACTCCTTATTATGGAGATCTGTGAGAAATACCACCGTCTTTTTTCCGCTCTTTATTTTGGGGGACCGAATCACATACCGGTCTGCAACGAGACAATCTCTTTCATATTCCGACCGCAGGAAAAAAACGCCTGCCGTCACGGCCCCAAGGGCCATCCATCCGCAGAATCCTTTCAAGGAATTTTCCTCCTCTTTTCCAAGCTCGGCTTCAATCACCGCCGCCGGGGCCTGTCCATAGCGTTTATCGCTTTCCTTTCTTTCGCTTTCCCCGCTACTGCTGCACCCAGATTCCATCGGCGCCCACATAATAGGTATTGTCGATCCATGCGTTCCGTACCATGGCTCCGTCGGGGCCCAGGTAAAACCACTTTCCGGAATCCTGACGCCATTCGTTCTTTACAATAACCCCGTTTTCTCCCAAGTAGAACCACTTATCGCCGTCCATTTTCCATCCGTTCTTCACCATGCTGCCGTTCTCCTCAAAACAGTACCAAGTTTCCCCGGATTTCTGCCAGCCGGTCAGCATAATTCCTTCTGTATTAAATGCATATTCTGAACCGTCAATGGTCACCAGACAGTTGGAAAGCCTGCTGCCATCCGCCAGTTCAAATCTCCAGTTGGCCCCGTCCTGAACCCATTTATGATAAGAAACGTTTCCGGTTCCCGCCTGCAGGCTGCCGCTATTTCCCGCTGACCCGCCAGCCGCATCCGCCGACGCTTTCTCAAAACCGTAATCCAGAAGCGCCTTCGTGTCCGCGTATTGAGTGCTCTTAGCCTTCATTACCACAGCGATAATCCGCACGCCATTCTTTTCCACACAAGTCACCAACGTGTTCCCCGCAAGGGAAGTGTATCCTGTCTTCCCTCCCACAATTCCTTCATAGTATCTGGAGTCAGAGGGATACAGCATTTTATGGCCGGGGGTAATGGTACGGGCGGCCGCATTCTTTGTGGCCGGGAACTCATAACTTAAGGTTCCCCCGATTTTACAAAGGGTTTCATTGGTAAAGGCCGCCGCCGCAATCTTTGCCATGTCCCGGCAGGTGGTATAATGATTCGGGTCATTGAGCCCGTTGGGATTCACAAAATTTGTCCCCGTGCATCCAAGCTCCTTCGCCTTTTTATTCATCATATCTGCGAAACCGGAAATACTGCCTCCCACATGCTCCGCCAGCCCGTTTGCCACCTCGTTGGCCGACTTTAACAAAAGACCATATAAGCAGTCCTTTACGGAAATCCGGTCTCCCTCTGCAACTTTCAGGGTCACTGCCCCGGATTCCAGGTTGGTAACCGCCGTTTTTGAAAAGGTCACAGTACTGTTTAAATCCGCTTTTTCCAGTACCAGAAGCGCCGTCATAAGCTTTGTGGTGCTGGCAGGATACAGCCTTGTATCGGCTTCCTTTTCGTATAAAATCTTTCCATGGGTCACGTCATAAACGACGGCCGCCTGGGCGGAAATTTCCGGCGTCTGTAAAATCACATCGGTGGCCATGGCCGCTCCTGCATTTTTGCCCGGCGCAGTCCCTGCCGCGGTTCCTGTAGTTCCGCCCGGCGCGGTCCCTGCCGTGGTTCCTGTAGTTCCGCCCGGCGCGGTCCCTGCCGTTGTCCCCATAGTTCCGCCCGGCGCGGCCCCCTGCGTTGTTTTTCCTGTGCCGCCGGGTCCGTCATTGGCCCCGATGGCAAGGTCAGCCTGTCCGCCCGTATTCTGTGAAGATACGTCGGGCCCCTGTTTCATGGCACTGCCTTTCGAGACACCGGACATATTTAAGGACACCGGCTCCTTTGTACTGTAACTGGCGGAAGGAATCAGCATTCCCGGTGCGGCCCCGGTTCCCGTTTTGGACTGTATTTGATTCTGGATCTGCGCCCCCGCGTTCATTCCCGTCTGGGTCTGCCCCTGATTTTGAGACTGCGCCCCTGCATTCATTCCCGTCTGGGTCTGCCCCTGATTCCGGGACTGCACCTGGCTTTCCTGCCCCGCGGGCTGGGATGTCCCCAGGGGGCTGATTGTAATGTCCGCCCAGGCTGTCTGCGTCATAAAAAGCGTCATGGCAAGCCCAAGACTTAAAAGCTTTGTTCGTCTAAACATTGTACTCAAACCTCAATTCCTGACAAATTCGTAATTGTTCCATATCCTCAAACCATAAGCAAAAATCCATTGAACATCGTCCGCCGCCGGCGCTTGTTTCGGACAGGCAGAAGCGAAGTGCGGAGGGATTTTTACCCTTCTTCTATCCTACCATACTTTTCCATAAAAAATCTTAAAATTTCATGACGATTTTTCTGCAATTATTCGGCAAGCATGTCTAACAGATCGTCTCTGGAAAGACCAGAAAAGCCCCCGGTTCCTTCGGACACTACCGTATCCGCCAACTCCTTTTTCATCTCCTGAAGTTTCAAAATATTTTCCTCCACCGTATGCCTGGTAATCAGTTTATACACAGTCACCTGGTTCTCCTGGCCAATCCGGTGAGCGCGGTCTGTGGCCTGATTCTGTGCCGCCACATTCCACCAGGGATCGTAATGAATCACCATGTCCGCCGCCGTCAGATTAAGACCTGTTCCCCCGGCCTTTAAGGAGATCAGAAATACCTGCACGTTATCCTTGTGGAATGCCGACACCATCTGCATCCTCTCTTTTTTAGGTGTGGCTCCGGTCAGCATGTAATACTCTATTTTTTCCTTCTTCAACCGTTTCGCAATCACATCCAGCATGGAGGTAAACTGAGAAAACAAAAGAACTTTATGACCTGACCGTGTGCCGTTTTCCAGAAGTTCCATACAGGTTTCAAGCTTGGCCGAACCACTTCTGTACCCGGAATAGCACAGAGACGGCTCACAGCAAATCTGCCTCAGCTTCATAAGCTCCGCCAGAATCTGCATTCGTTCCCTTCCGTACTCTCCCTCAGACCCGGACAGAAGCCGTTCCCTTAACAGGGAGGCATTGGCATCATAAAGCCGCTTCTGCTCCCCCTCCATCCTGGAATACAGCACCGTCTCCAGCTTGGCCGGAAGTTCTTTCAACACGTCCTTTTTCAATCTCCGCATAAGAAACGGACCCGTCATTTTCCGGAGCCGCAAAAGCGCTTCCTCATTCCCGTCCCTCACAATGGGAATTTCAAACAGCCTTTTAAATTTCGACGCCGTAAAAAGAAATCCCGGCATAAGAAAATCGAAAATGCTCCAAAGCTCACCCAGCTGGTTTTCTATGGGGGTTCCCGTCAGGGCAAATCTGGTCCTGGATTTTACAGACTTCACTGCTTTGGCCGCCTGCGTGGCCGCATTTTTAATATACTGGGCCTCGTCAATGATCTGGAAACGGAATTCTTCTTCCAGATAAAAGCAAAGATCCCGTTTCAAAAGATCATAAGAAGTGATAATCACATCCGTCTCGTCAAAATTTTCTTCCTTAAGCCTTGTAAGGAGACACTCCCGCTCCGTCTGCGCCCCGGCGGCCGTGACCACGGAAAGCTCCGGCGCAAAAGTCATAATTTCATGTTCCCAGTTATACACAAGAGACGCCGGGCATACAATCAGGGAAACGCTTTTTCCCCTCTTTTTCTCATCCAGCAAAAGCGCAATCACCTGGAGCGTCTTGCCAAGCCCCATCTCATCGGCCAGAATCCCGCCGAAGCCATAAGCATCCAGGCATTTAAACCACCTAAACCCCACTTTCTGGTATCCGCGCAGCACAAAAGCCAGGGACTCCGGAATCTCATACTCACTGTCCTCCACATTCTTCATCCCGCGGACCACCGCCTTAAACAGCTGGTCCCTGTAAAATCCCACACTTCGATCCGCCTTTAATGCCGAATCCAGAAACATGGCCCGGTACATGGGAAGGCGCATGGTCTTCGCCCCTGCAAGTTCCTTCTCCACCCCCAGGGTTTTTGCCATCTTCGACACAGTTAAAAGTCCGCCGTCCCCCAGAGTCAGAAAGTCCCCGTTCTTCATCCGGTAAAATTTCTTTTTCTCTGCATATGCGGATAGAATGGCGCCCAGTTCTTCTTTCGGAATACCGCCTGTATCTACCTCCAGCTCCAGCCAGCTTCCCAAAGCTCTCACATGGACAGCTGCCTTTGCCGGAGGCAGCACTCTGATTTTCTTAAAAGCCTCCGATACAAAAACCTCGCCCAGCTCCATGAACTGTGCCATTCCCCGGGATACCAGCCGGTAAACGGCGGCATCATCCCCCCGTATTATGAGGTTCCCGGTCCCGTCCTCCGTATATTTAAAATATCTGGTAATCACCTGGCTTACCCTGAATTCCCCCGGCACATCCCGGCAGATTTCCCTTGGCACCTTCTCGTCCTCCAGAGGATGGAAGGAAAAGTCCCCATAGGACAACACAGGGCTTAAGGTGACCTCTCCAGCGCCGGTACTGTCAAAATAAAAAGACGTTTTAAGCTCCTTCGGCCGGTATCCCTCCAAATCCACATGTTTTACAGCCACCATTTTTAAAGCATCCAGTCTTTTTAGAACGTGCTCATAAAAAAGCGGCATATCCCGGTCATTGACCTGGCACTCCCGTTGTGCATCCTGTCCCATGACCATGTATTCCATAAGAACTCCAAGGGCCTGCGTATATTCTTCATCACAGCAGTAAACGGCTTCCCTGTCAACCACAAACAGACTTTTATCTCCCCAAAAGGCCATAAGTTCTTCGGGAACGGAAACCTTTACGCCGTCCTTTCCCGCCGGTTCCACCAAAATACGAAAGCCGGGATTTTCCCTTTTCACCAAAAGCGTGCGTTTTTCTTTCCGGAAATCCTCGCACTCCACCATCCGGCCCTCCATCAGAGAAAAAAATCTCTCTCTGGCCGGTTTCCCAAGGATTAGTTCCTTAAAAACTGGCTCCGGTTCCCAGGGGCCTCTTCGAAACTGGGCATAATATTCCCTGTAAGTTCCCACCATCTCCAGAAGAAAAAGCGCCAGAGACCGGTCCGCCTCCTCAAAGGCCTCAAGACTATGGTAAAAGGAAAGCCCTTTTCCATATTCCATAAACCGGCCAAATTCCACCGCCTGAGAAAAGGCCGCCAGTTCTTTTACCTCGTAGAATTTTTCCCTTCCCACAAAAAACCGGACCCGGATCTGATCTCTGGACAGAAAGAGCCTTGGAACCAGGTGGATCTGCCCCTCTTCCCCGGCTCCCATAATCCGGCTCACCTCACGGTTGGTATACTCTCTCACCATAAAACGAATTTTCTGGGAAGTGGATACAGGCCTCATAAGGGCTTTCTCTTCCTTTCCGCGCCAGGCCGAGAGTACCGCCCGTCCATGGCTGCAAAGCTCCTCTTCGCTGGATACATTTTGGCATTTCACAAGACATTGCCCCAGTTTTTTCCCATCTTCATCCACATGCGAACAAGAGTAGTCAAAAATCTGACTACCCTTGCGTAAAATACGGACCCGGTACCGTTCGCCTTCATCCGTTACGGTTCCTCTGATTTCTGTTTCGCCCTTCCAAAAAGTCTCCGCCGAAAAATCAGTTACTTCCATGAACGCCTCCGCATCCCCGCCGTCCCGAAAATTCTTACATTCTTTCCGGCGCTTCAAATCCCAGAAGGTCAATGCAGGTGGTCAGCACACTCCTTGTGAGAGTCACAAGGCCCACATAGCCTGCCCGTTTCTTCTCATCTTCCTCTGTGATAATCTTTGTCTCATGATAAAAATGGTTCAGAGCATTGGAAAGCTCGTAAATATAGGCGCAGATCTTATGAGGCGCCAGCTCCTCAAAGCTCCCACGCATAACTTCGCTGAATCTGGAGAGAACCAGCATTAACGTTTTCTCCGGTTCCTTTTCGGGCGGTAAAATGGTCACATCCTCCGCGCCCCCTAAGGCGGCCTCATACTTTTTAAGGACAGAGTTGATCCTCGCTATGGTATAAAGAATATAAGGGCCTGTATTACCTTCAAAGGAAGTAAAGCGGTCAATGTCAAAAACATAGTCCTTGGTGGCCTGGTTGGATAAATCACCATATTTTAAAGCGGCAAGGCCCACTGTCTTTGCTGTCTCCCGGGCCTCTTCCTCAGAAACGGTACGGTTTTCCATAATCCTTGCGTAAGCGGCCTCGCTGATTTCCGCAATCAGATTTTCCAGGCGCATCACGCCGCCCTCTCTGGTCTTAAAAGGTTTTCCGTCCCTGCCGTTCATGGTTCCAAAGCCCACAAAATCCATTTTTCTCTCTTGGGGTACAATTCCTGCCTTCTTCGATACACGAAATACCTGCGTGAAATGGAGCTCCTGACGCTTGTCCACCACATAAATATAGTGGTTCGGTTTAAAGTCCTTTTCCCTTTCCACAATAGTGGCCAGATCGGAGGTGGCGTACAAAGCTGCTCCGTCAGATTTTCTGATGATGCAGGGCGGAAGTTCCTTGGAATCTGTCTCCATAGCAATATCCACCACCAGGGCTCCCTGGCTTTCGTATGCCAGTCCCTGTCTGATCAGATCATCAATCATATCCGGAATATAGGGCTGGGCATCGCTCTCCCCTTTCCAAAGGTCAAACTCCACATGCAGATTGGAATAATTCTTCTTTAAATCCTCTAAGGACACGTTCATAATATGGTTCCAGATGGCACGGTAGGGAGCATAGCCGTTCTGAAGCTTAAAAGTTGCGTCCTGCGCTCTTTCCTTAAACGCCTCGTCCGCCTTGGACTTAGCGCTGGCGGCCGGATAAATTTCTTCCAGCTCAGAAATTGTGAAGGGGGCCTCCTTCGGATATTCCCCGGAGAACGTTTCGTCAAAATAGGGAAGATCCGGCTGTCTTTCCTTTAACTCTTCGATAATCAGGCCCATCTGGAGCCCCCAGTCTCCCAGATGTACATCGCCAATGACCGTATGACCCACAAAACGGCCCATACGTTTAATCGCCTCTCCGATGACCGCCGCCCGTAAATGGCCCACGTGGAGGGGTTTTGCCACATTGGCCCCGCCATAGTCCACAATCACGGTTTCCGGCTTTTCTGCCTCGTCCATTCCAAGCTTTTTGGCATTTCTCATTCCGTTCATGTACCAGGCCAGAAATTCATTTCCGATTTTCAGATTAATAAAACCGGGCATCACCGCGCCGACTTCCTCAAACACATGGCTTCCCTGTAATTTCTCCGCTACATCGTCTGCAATGTCCATGGGTTTCTTTCTGTATACTTTTGCCGCCGCCATGGCGCCGTTGCACTGGTATTCGCAAAGGTCCGGGCGGTTGGACAGTGTGACCTTCGCGTAGGACGCGTCATATCCGCAGCTTGCGAAGGCCTGCCGCATCTCTTCCGTAATATAGTCCAGAATCTTTTTCATTCGATTTTCTCCTCATATCATTCTTTCTGCGTCATTTGGCTGAAAGTAAGCGTCTGAACTGTAATTATACCTCATGCCGGAAAAAAAATCCAGTGTTTCTGTCGCTTGTTCCAGACTGTTTTTTGTTTCCGGACACAAAAAGGAGCTGCCGCGCCAAAACCCAGTTGGCGTACAGCTCCTTTTATTATAAAAAGCCAGAATCGTCTCATGGCAGGAAAAACCATCGAAAAACGTGTTCCTTAACACACATTGGCCTCGGAAAATCACTCGTTTAAATAGTCCAGAATATACTGCGCCATCACGGCCGCTCCGGTCGGAATCCCGTGCTCGTCAAAGCGGTTTCCTCCGTTATGCAGCCCCACATGGGTTGCAGGGTCGTCGTTTCCGGTTCCCATTCGGAATAAAATTCCAGGCGCCTGTTCCAGATAAAACGCAAAGTCGTCAGAACCGGGAGACGCCGTCCGGAGACGCTGAACATGATCCGGCCCCAATACCTTTTCGGCGCTTGCAGCCAGCTTTTCAATCATCTCCGCGTCATTGACCAGGGGAGGCATTCCTTCCTTCACTGTAACTTCAGCCTCCGCTCTCATAGCCAGACAGCATTCCTCGCTGACGCGCCTGACAGAATCCAGGAGCTTTTCCCTCCAGTCCGCGTTAAGACAACGCAACGTTCCCTGCAGCTTAACCTCATCCGGAATCACGTTGGCAGCCGTTCCGCCATGAATGGTTCCAAAAGTAAGGACCGCCGATTCTGTCATGGGCAGCTCCCTGGAAACCAGGGTCTGAAGCTGGGTAAGCAGATAAGCGCTTGCCATAATCGGATCCACGCAGCGATAAGGATGTGCGCCATGGCCTCCTTTCCCCCTGACCAGAATTGTAATTGTATCCGATGACGCATGGGAGGGACCTGGCTTCACGCCGATCATTCCCGCCGGCGTATCCGGCCAGGTATGAATTCCCAGGACCGCGTCCGGCCTCGGATTTTCAAGGGCCCCATGGGCGATCATCGCCCTGGCGCCGTCTCCCTTTTCCTCCGCAGGCTGAAACATAAGACGCACGGTCCCGCAAAAATCATCCTCCATTTCCTTAAGCACCCGGGCGGTCAGCAGCAGAGCCGCCGTATGCATATCGTGGCCACAGGCATGACTGACGCCGGAAACGCAAGAGGAAAACTCCTCTCCGGTCTTTTCCTGCACCGGAAGGGCATCGATATCTGCGCGAACCGCAATCGTGCGCCCTTTTCCTGGTTTCTTCCCACTGATATCGGCAATCAGCCCCGTCTCCAGTCCCGATTCCCGCACCTGAATTCCGTACTGCTCCAGCTCTCTGCGAATGAGCCTCGTGGTACCATGCTCGTTTCCGCTAAGCTCCGGGCTGCGGTGGATTTCCCGCCGCAGCTCAATAGCATAATCCGTATACCGTTCGATTGCTTTCATGATTTCCATACAAATTTCCACTCCTCTGCGATAGACTTAATGGCAGCATAACCATCCTCGCTCCAGATTCATCTCAAACGCCCCGGGGCGCCTCCCTGAATTCCGCCAGACTGTTAATCCCGATTTTGTTACCGCCATTGGCAGCACCCGCTCTGCAGCTGTGGATAACAGCAAGATATTCCAACCCGAATTATAAGCGGTTTTGGTTAGAAAATCAAGTAATCCTTTATTATTTATCAATTCCAAAAAGAAAGCAAATCTCTTTCACTGTACTCATATCAGGTTCATTGACATCCCTCTCCCAATTTGATAATGCCTGTCGGGTAACATTCAATTTTCCGGCTAATTCTTCTTGTGTCATTCCTGCTGTCGTTCGTAAATGACGTATTTGCTTTCCAATTGTAGTATGTGTTTGATTTTTATCCAAAACAGTTCCCCCTTTCTAGAGTGTGTCTGAAAATTGCTTTCTGGTAGCTGTGCGCTCCGCTTCGTGGGAGATTTGGCCCAAATGAACGCGGCGTAGTGGGCTACGTTAAGTGAATTTGGGCCAAATATACCGCAAAGTGGGGCGTGCAGATGACGGGAATGAATTTTCAGACACACTCTAGTGCTGATTTTACCAGCAATATCTCGCAATAGCCAGAAATAAACGCTTGCATTGTGCAAGACATTCCATTATCAGATAAAAGAGCTGTTCCCCGTGACTTTCAACACAGACTGACAACATGGCCGTCATACATAAAAGGCCCTCCGCATATACTGCGGAGGGCCTTTTATTAAGGGGGGGTCATATAACAGGACTCTGTTATTACTTTTTAAACTTAGTCAGAGAAAGTACCAGTCCGGCACACCCAATCAGACCAATAACGTTGGGAAGTACCATGAGCTGGTTGAACATATCGGAAAGCTCCCAAACCAAATCAGAAGAAGTCAGGGTTCCCAGGAAGATAAATACCAGAGAAATAATGGTATAAACCGTAACGCCCTTCTTTCCGAACAGGTACTCTGTATTGATTTTACCAAACATGTTCCAGCTTAAAATTGTGGAGAACGCAAAGAAGAACAGTGCGACAGCCACAAATTTAGCTCCAAGGCTTGCGCCGAATACTGCGCCGAAAGCCGTCTGCGCCAGGTTGGTTTTATTGATAACTTCTGTAACGGCGCCTGTATATCCTCCCGCCAGAGGACCGTCTGCGGTATAAAGAGTACAGATAATAACCAGCGCATTTAAAGACAGAACTACAAATGTATCAATGAAAACACCGATCATAGCCACACAGCCCTGCTCATGAGGCTCGCTTACATTAGCAAGCGCATGTGCATGGGGAGTGGAACCCATACCAGCTTCATTGGAGAACAGGCCGCGCTTTACGCCCTGACTTACAGCAGCCTTAAGAGCCATACCGAAAGCACCGCCGACGATAGCCTGGGGCTGGAACGCATACTTAAAGATCATTCCAATAGTAGCCGGAATATACTGAATCCGCATTACCAGAACGAGCACTCCGCCAAGCAGGAATAAAGCTGCCATAACCGGAACGACTTTTTCGGTAACAGAGGCCAGACGCTGAACGCCGCCCACAAAAATGAATCCACAAACTGCAACAAGAATTACGCCGATAATCCAGGACGGAATACCAAAGGCTGTGCTGAAGGTGGAGCCGATGGAGTTGGACTGAACCATACATCCGGTGAAGCCTAAAGCCAGGATAATTGCCACGGCAAAGAAGCCTGCAAGGAACTTGCCGAAGCCGCCTTTGAAAGCAGCCTGAATGTAATAAACCGGACCGCCGAGAATTTCGCCTGCGGCGTTTTTAATACGGGTCTTCTGAGCCAGAACCGCCTCGGCATAGATGGTCGCCATACCAAAGAACGCGATCACCCACATCCAGAAAATAGCGCCGGGACCTCCGGTTAAGATAGCGCCGGAAGCGCCGACAATATTTCCGGTACCTACCTGAGCCGCAATAGCGGTGGCAAGAGCCTGGAAGGAGCTCATACCGCTCTCCTGTTTCTTTCCGGACAATGTGAGATTTCCAAATACCTTTTTCATACCTTCGCCGAAGCAGCGTACCTGAACAAATTTTGTCTTAAAGCTGAAGAACAAACCGGCCCCCAGCAGTAAAACGATCAGAACGTAGTCGGACAGATACCCATTGATTGTCTGCACAATGGGAAGCAGTGTCTCGTTTAATGCCTGCATTGAATTTCCTCCTATTTTTCATATTCCGGTTCCCGTTTTAAAGAACCTTCAACAGAGACTAGAGGGTATATGTAAGCAATAAAATCTCTGTTTTCCCCCTCTTGGCATACATCAAAAAATCCCAATACCTTACCCCATAGGTATTTTCTTTATCAATATTTTTCGTATGCCTTCATAGATTTTATCTATTACTCTTACAATATACCACATTGACAAATACGTGTCAATCAATTCTAGACATATTCCATTGCAAATCTCACGGAATCCATGGCGTCCCTGCAATACCCATCGGCACCGATGGAATCTGCGTATTCTTTGGTAAGAACGGCCCCGCCCACCATAATCTTTACCCAGGGGGCCCTGCTTTTCAACTGCCTGACGGTCTCCTCCATGGAAGGAACCGTCGTGGTCATAAGAGCGCTTAATCCTACCACAGGAGCATGTTCCCTCACGGCACAGTCCGTCACAACCTCCGGCGTCACATCCCGGCCCAGGTCCAAAACCTGAAATCCATAATTTTCCAAAAGTACCCTTACAATATTCTTTCCGATATCATGGATATCGCCCTTTACGGTAGCCAGAATCACGGTCCCTCTCTTTTTTACCGGCGCGTCGTCCGCCGCCATCCTCTCTTTCATCACGGCAAAAGCCGCCCTGGCGGCCTCGGCACTCATGAGAAGCTGAGGGAGGAATACGCTCCCGGCCTCAAATCCTTTTCCTACCTCATCCAGAGCCGGAATCAGATCGCTGTTTATAACTGACAGGGCCTCTCTGGTTTTAAGGGCTTCCCCGGCCGCTTTTCTAGCGCCGTCCGCCATTCCCCTTAAAATGTATTTTTTTAAAGGGGAAACCGCTTCTTCCAAACCTTTATCTGTTTCTTTTCCTGTTTCTTTTCCTGTTTCTTTTCCTGTTTCTTTTCCTGTTTCTTTTCCTGTTTC
>CAJUDN010000015.1:0-16380 GCA_910585355.1 uncultured Lachnospiraceae bacterium | reverse complement strand
TTTTCCTGTCTCCTTCCAATCTTCCTTTCCTGCTTTCCTCCCCTCTTCCCTTATCTGGGTATTCTCCTTTTTCTCCCGCTCTTTCGCCCTCTTTTTTTCTTCCTCCTCCGGTCCATAGACGCCGATGTACCGCTCGCAGTTTTCATCCTGTGCCGTCAAAACAAGAAAGCTGTCGTAGACGGACATCATAGCCCTGGAATTGGGATTGATGATTCCCGCCGAAAGTCCGTTCTTCAATGCCATCAGGAAAAAGGCCGCGTTGATATGTTCTCTCATGGGAAGGCCAAAAGACACGTTGGATACCCCCAGAACGGTTTTCCCCCCATACTCCTCTGTAATCCGCCGTACCGTTTCCAGAGTGGTGAGGGCTCCGTTTTTGTCAGAGCTTACCGCCATGCAGAGAGCGTCCACCAGAATATTTTCCCTCCCGATTCCGTAGGAGGCCGCTGTTTCATAGATTTTTTCCGCCACCGCAAGCCGCCCGTCAGCCGTATCGGGGATTCCGTCCTCATCCAGACAGAGAGCCACCACCACGCCGCCGTAATGCTTCACTAACGGGAATACCGCCTCCATCACCTCCCGCTTTCCGTTCACCGAATTCACCAACGGTTTTCCGTTATAAAGGCGCATGGCCCGCTCCATGGCGCTTATATTGGAAGTATCGATCTGGAGAGGCAAATCCACCACGCTCTGAAGCTCCTTCACCACATCCGCCATCATTTTCGGCTCGTCAATTCCCGGAAGGCCCACATTCACATCCAGAACATCCGCCCGGCTCTCCTGCTGGGCCGCCGCCACATCCAGAATATAATTTAAGTCATGCTCCTTTAAGGCCTGCTTAAACCGCGGCTTCCCGGTGGGATTGATACGCTCCCCGATAATCACCGGACGGCCGCCAAATTCCACTGCATGGGAATAAGAAGAAATCACGGTCCTTCGTTTCTTTTCCACTGCCGGGAGAGGCAGCGAAAAGCAGAGCTTCCTGGTCTTTTTTATATGCTCCGGCGTGGTTCCACAGCATCCTCCCAAAATTGAGGCCCCGTTTTCGGCCATTTCCTTCATGGCCGCCGCAAAGGTATCAGAATCAATGTCATATACTGTAGTTCTGCCCTCATTTCGCGGAAGCCCCGCATTGGGATTCACAAGAATGGGGGTGGAGGAAACCGCGTACATGCGCTTTAAAAACGGAAGAAGCTGGATGGGTCCCAGTCCGCAGTTTAAACCGATTACATCCACCCCAAGTCCCTCTAAAAGGGCAGTTACCGACTCCACACTGCCTCCGGTCAGCATTTTCCCCTTTTCATCCAGGGTCACTGTGGCAAAAACAGGCAGAGCCCCTGCTTCCTTTGCCGCCAGCACTGCGGCCTTAAGTTCGTAGCTGTCCCCCATGGTTTCGATGATGACAAGATCGGCCCCGGCCTTCTCTCCGGCCTCCACCACCTCTTTATACGCATCGCAGGCATCTTCAAATTCCAGACTGCCATAAGGAGCCAGAAGCTTTCCCGTAGGACCCAGATCCAGAGCCACGTACCCATGTCCCGCGGCCTTTACCGCCCGCCTTGCATGGCTCACGGCCGCGGCCGCCATCTCCTTTACGGAGTATCCGTCCTCTTCCTTAAATTTGAACCTGTTAAGGCCAAAGGTATTGGCAGTTACCACATCCGCCCCGGCCTCCAGATATTCCCTGTGAATACGCTCAATCTGATCAGGATGCGAAAGGTTCCAGGTTTCCGGAAGCTCCCCCGGCTTAAGGCCTCTGGCCTGCAGAAGGCTTCCCATTCCTCCGTCAAAAAATATCCGCTTTTTTCTTATTTCCTCACATATTCCCATGCCTGGCCTCCATTCTTTTCATAGAGTACTCTCATACTGTTTCTCTCCGATAAAGGCAGTCTGCCTTTGTACAGGCCTCACAGCCCTCTACAGGGCAGAGCTCCCTGTGAGCGCTGACCCCGATCACGGCGGTCACCGATTTTGTGGGCATCATGAGGCCGCCATCTGTCAGCGTAATTCCAAGCCGTTTTCCCGCTTCCAGTCCATTTAAAATCTGTTCCTGGCAGGAAAGGGAAAAATCTCCGTAGCCGGGGGAAAATCTCGGCCGCAGATACAGCCTTCTGGCCTCATATGCCTGTTTCCATCCGGCACATACCTCATTGCACCATGCCTCAATCATGGCTGATGCCGCGGCCTGCATCACAACGGCCCTGGAAACGGAAAGCTTTCCATAGCGGAGTAAAAGGCGGTCCACTTCGGCCCCCAGCGTCGCTGCCATCACAAGAACCCGGTCGCAGCCGTCCAGGTTCTTTAAAAGATTCCTGCTTTTTGTGCGAAAACAGCCTCCGTCAAGGAAACCGTCCTCCGTTACCGTTAAGGGGAACTCACGCATTACCGCCTTGTGCGCCTCTGCCCGTTCCAGTTCTTCCATACATATTTCCACCAGCCTTCTGGTCTCTTCATCCACCGGATGGACGCCATAGCCCAGATAGCGGTATATCTCTTTTCTGTCAGTCTCCATGGAATCACCCTTTTAAACAATAATTTCCGAAAGGCTTTTTTTAATCTGCTCCGCCACATCCGGCCTGTTCATGGAATAAATGTGGATCGCATGGACGTCATTTGCCACCAGATCAATAATCTGCTCCGTTGTATATGCAATCCCCGCCTGCTTCATAGCGGCCGGATTGTCGCCGAACTTATCTAACAGCATCTTAAACCGCATGGGCAGATACGTTTCGGACATGGAAAGAATCCTCCTGATCTGCTTGGCATTGGTCACCGGCATGATTCCTGCCACAACAGGGACTCTGATTCCCTTATCCCGGATCCGGTAGAGGAAATTGTAAAACAGGTTGTTGTCAAAAAACATCTGGGTCGTCAGAAAATCGCAGCCGGCGTCCACCTTCTCCTTCAGATGGAGAAGGTCCTCTTCCTTGTTTTTAGACTCAGGATGGCCTTCCGGGTAACATGCCCCTCCAATGCAGAAGTCTCCCATGCGCTTAAGTTCTAAAATCAGCTCGCTGGCATAGCGGTAGTCCCTCTCCACATGGCCGTCCGCCGGGATATCCCCGCGAAGAGCCAGAATATTCTCAATCCCGTTTTCCCTAAACTGCTCCACCATGCTTCTCACATGTTCTCTGGTGGAAGAAACACAGGATAAATGGGCCATGGAAGTGACCCCGTAATGTTTTGCCAGGCCGGCTGCAATGTCCACCGTATGTTTGCTTGTTCCGCCGCCGGCCCCATAGGTTACGCTCATAAAAGAGGGCGAAAGCTTCGCTATTTCGGAAGCCGCCTTCTCCACCACCTCGTAGGCATCGTCTCTTTTGGGCGGAAACACTTCAAAGGAAAGCACAGGCTTTTCCTGCGCCAGAATATCTCTGATTTTCATAAACTGCCTTTCTGTATTCTTTAAAATTTTATGTCATGATGCTGGGGTCAAAAAGTAATTTAAACCCTATGATACCACGGATTGCTTCGAATTATCTTTGTCTGTTCGCCTATCTGCTGCGTTGGATTTTCCAGAGCGCGCCATTCTGCAAAGTTCCGCCGGATACCATGCAGACAGTACGCTGGTAGCATTTCATATTACGATTTAAAATAGCACAAAATGCCCGAAAAATCCACAAAAACATATTATTCGTCCAAAAGGAAGGCTTTTTTTCACAAGCTTTTTTACCCGGAATCTTCATAAGGCTGACGACGCATACATCTTGTCCGTGGTACGCAGGCAAGAAGATGCCAGGCTGAATCGTTGATGCTGTTCACAGGTACCCTGTGAGTGTAATGGCATATGCTCATTTAAGATTGCCTGCAGCAATGGGACATATGCTTTGGCCCCATTATGATACTGGCTCTCAGTCAATAAACAGAGTGATTGACCGGAGAACGAACAATAACGAATCGTTAAAAAACACCTGGAAAAAAAAGAGAATTGTTGGAAAAGCGCAGAAAATGTGTTATGATGTAACTACTCGTAACTTAAATCAACAGGAGGGATATCTATGAGCAAAGTAATCACCATCAGCCGTGAATTTGGAAGCGGCGGACGTGAGATCGGTTTCCGGCTTGCGAAAAAAATGGGAATTCCATTTTATGATAAAGAACTGATTTCCATGGCTTCCGAAGACAGCAGTATCGCAGAAGAAATCTTCCATGCCAATGATGAATTCATTGGAAACCGGGAGCGGATCGACTACAAATATGCCGCCATTGATCCCTTCTCAAACCATTATGAAATACCAGTCTCCGACCAGCTTTTCGTCATTCAGTCAAAAATCATTAAAAAGCTGGCCCAGGACGGTCCCTGTGTTCTCATCGGGCGCTGTTCTGATGTGATTGCCGACGACCCCTTCGCCGTTTTCATCTGCTCCAGCTTAAAAAAGCGGGTGGAACGGCTGCTGTCACTTGAGCGGAAGGCGGACGCGGACGCGAGAAAAATGGAATCCAGAATCCGGGCTATCGACAGAAAACGTCTGGAATACTACCAGTATTACAGCGGCAACGAATGGGGGAAACCCAAGAATTATGACCTGTGCTTAAACAGCGGGAAACTTGGCATTGAAGCCTGCGTGGAAATCATTGCCGCCACGGTAGCTCTTTCGTAAATTATGGCGGCAGTTCTGTCTGGCAAAGGTTCCAAAGCAAAAATCCTATGAAAATTATTTGGGGCGGCGAAATTTTATCAATTAAAAGCGTTGCGCTTTAAATCATTAAATTTCCTTATTGACAAACGCTCCCTTTGGCGTTATGATGTTCACAGCTAAAAAATATAACCTTTCAGCAGAATCTGAACGGTTACATAAAATTCAGGGAGGGCACAGCGGTTATGAAGAATCTGACATCCAGTACATCTTATTTCTTCTATTACTTTCCGGGCTATTTTACCAGCGCGGACTGCTTTTGCTGTGTGAATCAAACCTCTCCGAATTACCACCAATAACAGGAACAAAAAGGAGCCGGTGTTTGCACGCAGCAGACACCGTTTTTTTGTGCAACAGTTCAGACAGCTTCTGAACCGTTACGGCATACGGCCGGCCGGAACCGCTTTGCCATGGGCCGGCTGCATGCCCTGACTCACTTTATTGATCACAGGAGGAAACACATTATGATTATTATTTTAAAACGTGGGGCCAATCCGCAGAAAGTGGAAGAGTTGAAAACCAGACTCACGGACCAGGGGTTTAAACTCCATCTCTCCGAGGGTACGGAAGCGTCCTTAATCGGTCTCATCGGCGATACCACCGCCGTCCATGAAGACTGGCTCCGGGCCATGGATGTGGTGGAGGACGTCCGCCGGATTCGGGAACCCTATAAAAAAGCGAACCTTTCCATGCATCCGGAACGAACTGTCATAAGCATCGCCGGAAAAAAGATCGGCGGCGGCCATTTCCAGGTGATTGCAGGGCCCTGCTCCATTGAAACAAAAGAGCAGATCATTGAAGTGGCCGAGGATGTGAAACGGTCCGGCGCCCATTTGCTCCGCGGCGGCGCCTTTAAACCCAGAACTTCTCCCTATGCCTTTCAGGGGCTCCACGAACAAGGGCTGGATCTCCTTCTGGAAGCAAAAAAAGCCACAGGCCTTCCGGTTGTCACCGAAATCATGAGCCTGGAGCATCTGTCTCTTTTTAACGATGTGGACATGATTCAGGTGGGCGCCCGCAACATGCAGAATTTTGAACTTCTGAAAGAACTGGGGAAAATCAGGAAACCCGTCCTGTTAAAGCGCGGCCTTGCAAACACTCTGGACGAACTGTTAATGAGCGCCGAATACATCATGGCCGGAGGAAATGAAAACGTAATTCTCTGCGAGCGCGGAATCCGTACCTTTGAGACCTCCATGCGGAACACCCTGGATATCTCCGCCGTTCCCATGCTAAAGTCAAAAACCCATCTTCCCGTAATCATTGACCCCAGCCATGCCGCCGGAATCCGCTTCATGGTGGAGCCCCTCGCCCTGGCAGCCATTGCAGCCGGAGCTGACGGCTTAATGATTGAGGTCCACAACAACCCGGAGAAAGCCCTCTGCGACGGAGCTCAATCTCTGACCCCCGGAATGTTTGACGATCTGATGAAGAAAATTAACCGTTCTGTGGACTTCTTTCGTATTTTAAACTCCTAGAGTGTGTCTGAAAAATATCCTGTGACATCCATACTTCCTTAAAAGCGCTGGATCCTCACAGGATATTATTTTGCAGTTTATTATTCCTCTCCGGCCAGATTTCTCTAACAATCAGCGAGCCAATGTACAGACCCGGCGAACTGTTATATACATTTTTTCAGCAATGTGGCAATAAAAGCGCCGGAATCTCTCAAATTGCTTTACTGCGGCTTTTTCGCGAAAAAGTCGTCGATCCGCGCCTTGATCACCGCAGGCTTTAATGTTTTTAACATATATCCTGAAACTCCTAAAGACAACACGCCCTTCACGCTCTCCGCGTCGTCTCTGGAGGTCAGAAAGATAACCGGCATATCCGCAAACGAGGCATCAGAACGAAGCATTTCCAGCGTCTGCCTTCCATTGCAGACCGGCATATCATAATCCAGAAGGATCAGATCCGGTTTATCCAGAGTAACGGCGCGAAGCGCTGCCACACCGGATTCCGCCACGGAAACCACATAATCTTCCTTAAGAAGATTCTCCATCCCCTGCCGCATCGTTGCAGAATCATCTACTACCAGTATCTTCTTTTTCGGCGCCTGACGCTCCCGTTCTTCCCGCACCTGCACATAGCGGATCACTTCTTCCATGGCATTTTCCGCTTTAATCGGCGTCCCCAGGGATTCCAGGAACGGAAGCGGCGTCAGAATGCAGCAGGAAAAATATCCCTCTCCTGTATCAAACAGCAGACTTGCTATCGGCTGTTCCTCTCTAAATATTTTCTGGAACTGCTCATAAGTCAGAAGACTTTCTTCCCTGAGCACCCAGTCTGTTTCCGGCCAGACAGAACTCATCATACGGCTTGAAAACCGCTGTAACGTATACCGGGCAGTATGGAGCAGCGACGTTCTGAGCTTTCCTGTCTGACCTTTTTCACTCCCGCCGACCGCGTCGTATAAAAGTTTTTCCTCAAAGGCCAGAAAAACCTCTCTCGGTTTTTCCCCCTGCTCCGTTCCATAGACCAGGCGGTAATAAATTCCTTTCCCAAACCTCTCCCCATTATAGCTGGCGCTGAGCATCTTCACCTTCACGCAGAACATATTGTATGCCAGCTGGGTAATTACCTTTTTTATGACTTCAAGCTCTTCTCCATCCGTAAGATTCCCCAGCAGGCTTCCCATCTTTCCCGCAATCGCCTGATCCTCTATGGTGGTATGCCCTATGAGCCACCCGGCGCAGACGCCTAAAAAATGCTCTACTGCCTCCGGAGAATATCCGGTCCGCTCCAGCTCCTGTCCCAGTGCAGGAAGCGTATTCTCCCGGAATCCTTTATGTATGCGCTTATGCTGCTCCAGCCCTTCGTAATGAAT
Source organism: uncultured Lachnospiraceae bacterium (assembly GCA_910585355.1). Taxonomy (GTDB): domain Bacteria; phylum Bacillota; class Clostridia; order Lachnospirales; family Lachnospiraceae; genus CANRXD01. Next base: position 8,916 of record CAJUDN010000015.1, on the reverse strand, counting down.
CGAGGCCATGTACTCTTCCTCGTCTGCAAAGTGCTGGATTGCATGTTCCTTGAAAAAGTCGAGCGCCTTCCGGCACGCGCGCTTGTCATTCATGTTACCCAGCAAACCTCTTTTTTTCTCTGTAAGAAGGAATAGATTGTTGATGGATTCAAAAAGCCGTTTATGCTCCTCATCTATAATATCCACCCCTATATTATATTCCTCTTTCCATAAAAACTGTTCCTTCATGACAATCTTTCACTGCCCAAAATGCAAAAAACCATTTCGACAGCCTCCCCTTTCCTCATTTAGCGCATACGCTCGCGCTTCTTATATGCTTAGTCAGGAATCGTTTCCCGCACCCGGAATATTTATAATTTTCTATCTGTAATATATAACTATTCAGCCGGATTTTTGCCCTCTGGACGAGTTGATCCTGTAATCTGTGCAGGAAATTCGCGAATCTGCCAAACAATTACTATTATATTACACTTGATTATAAAGTTCAAGCACTTTCCCTTAAGCTTAAGCGGCGGAGAGATGTCCTATACTTAAACAGACACACTCTAAGGCAGCGATGAAACAAATGCCCTTATCTGTGGAGCCAGCAAACCAATCAGAGGATAAACCACTCCCACTCCACATAGAAGCGATGCCCAGCGCCTATCATGTTTTTGTATGATTGGAACATAAAATAAATCAGGATTTTCAGGATCATAATATAAATCTACCTGCTGTCCTGTTTCTACATAGCTGCGCCCATATCCAGCTGAGGATTTGACACGATATTGCTTTTCTTTCACCTGAAACGCATACTGAGGGAAGTAGTTTCGTTTGTTTCCTTCTCCTATCCCCACTTTGCTATCCACAGCAGCAACAACGGCTTTCGTTAAAACAGTAGCATGTGAACGTTCTTTCAATAATCGCCATTGCATGTGCATGCCTATCGCGAAGAAAATCAGCGGAATCATTGTAAATCCTGCATCGGCAATACGTTCGTCCATTTCACGGCCAGGTTGAGAAATTATAATTCCTGTAAAAATGAAGCATACCAAGGGCCAAAAAACGGCAAAAAAATACCATCGTTTTCGTGCAGCATTCCCTGAATCTTTTTTCATATCCATGCTCAAATTACCTCAAATCCCAATTTGTATATTTCATTTCTTTTCCTTATGTGCCGTTATAATCGTATAACTATATGCATTTACTGTTAAGATATCATTATCTGCATGCACATACCAGTTTTTTCCATTTCGGGTAATAACAGCATTGGCAGAATTGATTTGCGTCTTACACCAGCCAACCACGTCATCAGTATCTAAAGACAGATTTCTTTTCACGCGCTCTGCGCCTAATTCTGTCGTGTGCAATTTATCCAAATTTTTCAGTAATTCATGGCTTGTATTCATTTTACAAGTATCCACTTCCTTATCATAGAATTCCGGTTATTGAATCGCCAGACATCATTATTTTACCATACATACGCACACAATTCCAGTAAAATACAAAAGAGCGGCGGGAAGCCTTTTCAGGAATGTTCTCATTCTCCCTCCCTGCGGGGGCCTATTTTAAAAAGGAATCTCTGCCCTTCCGATTTTTAAAGACTCTTCAAAAACTCCTTCACAATCTCAAAGCAGTCATGAAAGGATTTAAGATCCAGATGCTCCCTTGGCGTATGAACATCCAGACCACGGGAACCAAAAGTAATGATATCCATATCCGGAATCGCAGACGCGAAAATTCCGCACTCTACGCCTCCATGGACAGCCACCAGCTGTAATTCCTCTCCTGTTTTTTTCCGATAAGCCTCTGCAAGCTTTCTCCGTATTTCGGATTTCTCCTTGTAGGGCCACGCCGGATATCTGGCTCCTTCCTCATATGTTCCGCCAAATGCCTTAACCAGCAGCCGGATCTCTTCTGCCATGCTTTCCTTCCGGCTTTCGGATGCTGCACGCAGCGAGTAGTTCACAACGATTTCCTCATCATTGGTGTGAACAACAGCCAGATTTTCCGAGGCCTCCGGCACATGAAGTTTCAGATTCCTGTTTTTTAAGCCGGTGGGAAGCAGATAAAGAAGCTCTAACACCTGTTCCGTCAGATTCTCTGAAAGAGCCCGTGATACACTGGTTTCTAGTAATGAGAACTCCGCTTCACCGTCCGTATCCTTTAACTCCTCCTTCTGCTGCCTGAAAAGCCGTTCTGTGGCTTCCCTGATATTTTCCGGCGCCTCAGAAGAAGCGAATGCGACAACACAGTTTCTTGGAATCGCATTTTCTTTTTCTCCGCCGTCAATGGATACCAGACGGAGAGGAATCTCCTTTTTCAGCTCATAAAGCAGTCTTGCCGCAAGTTTTATGGCATTTCCGCGTTCTTTAGAAATACAGGAGCCGGAATGTCCCCCAAGAAGACCGCTGACTGCAATTTCATATCCGGCAGAGCCGCACCGTTCCTTTCCGGCGGGAATCTTAAGCTTAATCCGCATGCCGCCCGCTGCGGCAATCATTGTGGATACGGCGCCGCCGTCGTCCAGGCTTAAAAGTCTTCTGCCCTTCAAACTTTCCTTGTCCAGAAAGGTGGCACCAAACATGCCGACCTCCTCCTGTACCGTGAAAACACACTCTAACGGCGGATGGGAAATAGTATCGGATTCCAGAATCGCCAGCATATAGGAAACTCCTGTACCGTCGTCGGCCCCCAGAGTAGTTCCCCTCGCATAAAGAAAACCGTCCTCAATGTAAAGTTTTAAAGGTTCCTTCTCAAAATCATGGCTGCTGTCGCTGTCTTTTGCCCAGACCATATCCATGTGGGCCTGAAGAATCATGACCGGATGATCTTCATAGCCGGCCGTCCCCGCCTTTTGGATTACCACGTTTCCGATGGCATCCTGAGTCCAGGAAAGCCCGTGGGCTCTGGCAAACCTCACAAGATAATCGCTGTACTCCTTTTCATGAAAGGAGCCGTGGGGAATTCTCGTCATCTCTTCAAAATATTTTTCGATGGGTACTTCAGGGTTTAAAACAAATTCCATATATGAATCTCCTCTACATATAAATGGGCGCCATCGGTCCAATCGGAAGGCCGAGAACATACCAGATAATTAACATCACAACCCAGCCTCCAAGAAAACACAGAGAATATGGAAGCATCATGGAGATCATGGTCCCGATTCCGGCCTCCTTATCATACTTCTGTGCAAAAGCCACGATCATCGGGAAATAGGACATGAGCGGGGTGATGATATTGGTAGAGGAATCTCCGATTCTGTACAGGCACTGGGTAAACTCCGGGCTGATGCCAAACTGCATGAAAAGTGGAACAAACACAGGAGCCATCAGCGCCCATTTCGCACTGGCGGAACCCATGATCAGGTTGATCAGGGAAGAGACCACAACAAAGCAGAGCATTAAAGGCAGGCCCACAAAACCGATCTTCATTAATGCGTTTGCGCCGCCGATGGCAATGATGGTCGCCAGATTGGAAAAATTGAAATAGTCAATAAACTGGGAAGCCACAAATGCCAGCAGCAGATATCCGCCAAGACTGGATAAAGATTTTGCCACCAGGGCCGCCACATCCTTATCGGATTTTACCGTTCCCGCCGCAACGCCGTACACGATGCCGGGAATCAGGAAAAACAGCATCATAAGCGGAATCAGGCCGCTCATAAACGGAGAGCTTGCAATGCTTCCATTTTCCCCTCTTAAGATTCCGTCATGGGGAATGAGAAGGCACAGGATGACGGCTGTGTAAATAAGAAGGGAAAGCCCTGCCAGCTTAAGCGCCTTTCTCTGCCTGTCGTTTAGCGGTTCCATGGAAAGGCCCTCGCCGTGGTATTCGCCAACACGCGGGACGATGATTTTCTCTGTGACCAGAGTTCCGATCACAACTAACATCGGCACAGACGCCACAGAAAAGAAATAAGTTGCCGTCGGAAGTACCTCGTAGGATGGGTCGAACAGCCGCGCCGCCTCCTGCGTGATTCCTGCCAGAAGCGGGTCGCTGGTACTTAGAACCAAGTTTCCCAGATATCCGGCAGACACGCTTGCAAAACCGCAGTACAGCCCTGCCAGCGGATGCTTTCCAAAGCCCATAAATACAATCGCACCCAGGGGAATTAACACCACATAGCTCACATCCCCGGCCACATTTGCCATAACGCCGATGAATACCAGTACTACCGTCACCAGCTTTTCGGGCGCAGACATGACAGTCTTCTGCATGACGGCGCCGACCAGTCCAGTACCTTCAGCCACACCGACGCCGATCATGCTGACCACGACCGTCCCTAAAGGCGCAAATCCCGTGAAATTTTTAACCACTGAGGTAAGCATATGGAGAAAGCCCTCGCGGGAAAGCAGGGAAACGGCCGCTACGGTCTTCTCTATGGTTTCTCCGGTCTTGGTATCGACCGTCTGAAAGGTTGCCGAGATGCCGGCGCCGGCGCAGATGGCGGAAACTGCCAAAAGCGCCGCGGTCAGGATCAAAAATATCGTAGCCGGGTGGGGAAGCGCATTTCCCACCCGTTCAATTCCATCAAGCCATCTGGTAAATAAGCTCCTCTTCTTAACTTCTTCCATTAAATGTATCCCCCTTCTTCTCCTATATACGGAACGCCGCGTAAAGGCCGGTGGAACTGGTCTGTAAAAGGTCTCCTGCCTTCAAGCTGTCTCCGATGGTGATTACGTCGAAGGCGGCGTCCTCAAAGACCTTCTTTGCCTGCTCGTCAGGGCGGAAGCCTGTTGCAAGGATAACAGAATCCGCACAAAGAAGCTTCTTTTCCCCGTCCGCGTTCTCAATAAGGACGCCCTTATCTGTAATTTCCAGGCAGCGGGAATTTACGTGGATGTGAACCCGGTCAATTTTCTCTGCTTTCGTCAGGTCTCTTCTCTTCATATCGAACGCATGCTCCATGAAGAATAAGGTCCAGAACCGCTCCTCCGGCGTCTGCTTTCCCTCCGGAATCAGCTCGGATGCCATCTCCACGACCTCAATGTGTTTGCCCATAGACTGTAAATACACGGTCTCCTCACATCCTACCTGGCCGCCGCCGACAATGACGATCTTCTCTCCCAGCTTCTCTTCCTGGCCAAAGATCTCTCCGGCATGGAATACATTTTCACGGTCCTTTCCGGGAATCGGCGGAACAAACGGCGCCGCGCCGACTGCCACGATCACTACATCCCACTGGTCTCCTAGCACCTCCCGCGTCGCCTCCGTATTCAGACGGATTTCGATGTTGTCCGCCTTTTCCACCTGGTGAATCAGATAATCCCGGTAGCGCCTGATATCGCCCTTAAATACCATGTAATCAGAGAAAGAAAGACGCCCGCCAAGCGCACCGCTCTTTTCGAATAAGGTCACCTGGTGGCCATTCTTTGCAATCTCAGATGCCGCCTGCATGCCGGCCGGGCCGCCGCCGATAACCGCAACTTTCTTTACACGGTTTGTGGAAACCGGAGGAAGGGGATATGGAAGAACTCTCCTTGGATTCACAGTGCAGATACTGGTTCCCGTCTGCGGCGGCTTCGCATAGTTTAAGCAGCGCAGGCAGCGGATGCAGGGACGGATATCCAGATCGCGGCCTTCCTTCGCCTTCTGCGCCCAGTCCGGATCCGCGATAAAGGAACGCGCCATACCAACCAGATCTGAATACCCCTCCGCAATAAGACGTTCCGCCATCTCCGGCTCGTTGATGCCGCCGATTGCCTCAACCTTTGCATGCTTCACGTGTTTCTTTGCTTCCTTTGCAAAAATGGCATTGCATCCGTGCTCCATATACTGCATCGGGAAGGTATGGCCCTCGGAAAACTCGCTGTGTATCATACCGGCGGAACACTGAATTAAGTCTGCCGTCTCATCCAGAATCTCGATGGTCTTCATGGCATCCTCTAAATTGATTCCGCCCTCGATATCCTCGGTAACGCTGAAGCGGACCGCGATGATCATATCGTCGCCTACACGCTCACGGATACGGTCAAGCACCATTTTCGGGAATCTGGCCCGGTTCTCCACGCTTCCTCCATACTCATCGGTCCTCGTGTTTTCCACCGGGGAGAAAAACTCTCCAAGAAGCCAGTTATGGCCTGCGTGGACGTTTACAATATCAAATCCGCCGCGCTTTCCGATCAGGGCCGCGCTCGCAAAATAATCTGCAACACGATCCATCTCCTCTTTCTCCATGGCCTTTACGATCTTACCATTTGTCATCACTTTGTCCACCGGCCCCAAAAGCGGGCCGCCGTCCACAGAAGTTCCAAAATGACCGCAATGGTTTAACTCAATACTTGCCAGAGAGCCGAAGGAATGGATCAGGTCTGTCATCTGGTGCATTACCGGAAGCTGGTGCTCGTGGAGCGTCTTCTCTGCGAAAAAGTTAAAATGCTCGCAGTTACTCCCCAGATAATATCTCGGATCTACTCCAAGATGCCCGGTATTTACGATTGCCGCGCCTCCTCTGGCGATATTTGCGAAGTAGCGGGCCGCTGTCTCGGAAAGATTGGAAAACCCTTCGTCACCTGCCTCATACAGGTTGGGACCTCCGCTGTGAGGGGACGATACGACGCGGTTCTTGAGCATTTTTCCTCTTATCATAAGAGGTTGAAACAGGCTGGGATACTTTGTTCTCATAATGGAACCTCCTTTTAGGTTTAATCATTAAACCAATATGTCCAAAATAAAGACAGCTATATGCTGTCATCTTGCTTTTAAGTTTAATCATTAAACTATTTATTGGTTTGATATTAACATGAAAAAACAGTAATGTCAAGAAAATATTGACATTTTTTCTGCTTTCCATTATGCTTATTTTAGTTTAGATATAAAACTGTTAAATTGGATTTTAAAGGAGATTTCGATATGATAGATATGGAAAATGTTAAAAAACTTAATGCTATCGGTAAACTTCAGGATAACCTCATGCTCCACTCTCTGGTGAGCCACGAATATGAAAGCCAGCCGCGGGATTACGGCTTAAATAAAGTTCTGGGATTGGATGTGCGGCTTTATCCCATTGAAATCCATCTGCTGTCCGCCATCAATGAGAATCCCGGCATCTCCTCCCAGGAGCTTGCCGCTAAATTTTTCCGCACCAAGGGAGCCATCTCTCAGAGAATCAAGGTTCTGTCCGGCTACGGGCTGATCACTAAATCCGCCAACAGGGAAAATCATCGTATCAGCAATCTGTATGTGACAGAAACGGGGAAACTGGCCTGCGGTTTCCATTCCCGTTATGATACAGAGCACTATTTGAAATATATGGAACTTCTTGGCTCCTTTTCAAGCGATGAGATTGAAACCTGCGCCCGTATTGTCATGTCGCTCACCCGCGCCCTGGACGCGGAACGCCAGTGAAAAATTATGACGCCGATGGTCCGGTTTCCGGTTTTTCCCGTTTCTCGGCCGCTTTCGGCTCACTTTCCCTCTGCGTATTTTTGCAGTTCATATACCCTTGCTTTCGTCAGTTCCGCCGCTTCCATGGCCTCCACCAGCGGCTGCAGGCTTCCGCCCTCATTCTCCAGCCCGGCTTCCCTCACGCTTGCTTCCTTGGATGTAATCCATTCCCTTTCCTCTTTCCGCAAAACTTCCATGTCCGCTTCGCTTAAATTCGCTTCCAGCAGTTTCCACACGGCGTTGAGGGTATCGTCCCACAGCTGATACATCTCTGTAGCAGTTATATTCATTTCCATCTGCGTGACGGCCTCACCCTGCTTCTTCTCCACTTCCTTCTCCTGTTCCTCGGCATAAGAAATCTCCGTGGCGATTTCATCAGAAAGGCTCAGTTTCGATGCGGCCTGTCCTTCCTTCGGTTTATCCGGCGCGCCGTCAGGGAAGGAATAGACATCCCCGGCCAGAATTCCGGCAGCGTCTGTGATGAATGCCACTTTTGCCTTTCCGTCAACGATGGAAATATCCGCCAGTACATGGGGAGCTTCGCTCGTAAAGCGGAGCGTGCCCTCCTCCCAGACTGCCGTGCCCTCCAATTCTGTGGTGCGGTAGACGCCAATTTCTGCCGTATACGTTCCGTCCGCCTGCAGCGCAAGTGTCAGCTGGCTGTAGACATCCGCCGTCCCCTGCTTATCGGTATAAATGCCGGAGACGTCTGCTTTCTCTGGGTTTTCTGTCTGCTTCTGGCTTTCTTCCGGCTCCTGGCTTTTTTCCTGCTTTGAGCTTTTTTCCTGCTTTGAGCTTTCTTCCTTCCCCAAGTTTTCTTCCGGCTCCGATCTTTCTTCTTGTTCCATACTCTCTGCCTGTTTTGTGAGTGCTGTCTGTTCCGGATTTGACATGCTTTCACCTGGCTGATTTGTCCCGGCAGTCAGAGAAGCAGTGCCATCCCCTGCGCCACAGCCAGACAGCAGAAGAATACTCAAAAACAATGTCAGTAATAACTTTTTCATAGAAATGCCTCCAAATCCTTCGTTTACAGTATAAAAATGCCGAGATATTCGTTTCAATTTAGCTCCTCCTTAATCGGCTGCCATATTTCAATAATAAGATTTCTTTATCTTTCCTTTAATTCTTATGTGCTGTTATAATCGTATAACTGCTTATTCACGAATGCCCCTAATTTGCCATTATAGCAAATTTATACTTTCATATCTACCGATTTTTGCTGATTTTCTACGAATCTTCTTGCTGCGTCTAAAAACGCATGTCGATACTACTGCTCCATCGTATACCCGGCCGCTAACCGGTCATTTTTGTTGATCTTCCGATACATATTTTTATATACGTCTGACCGTTTTGTTGTATCGCCATTCAGAACGCCATGTTCACGCAGGAATTTTTTTCGTTTGCTCAAACATTTCATCTTTGCTGCTCTCTGGAATGGAAATGATACTTTTGTGGGCATACAGTAAAGCTTTTGAGTCGCCACCACCCGTAAAACGGGCAATGTCGTCAACTTAAGAGTATCTGGTTCAAAAAAGCTGAATGGTAACA